>JBBRCO010000124.1:0-12496 GCA_038204755.1 Verrucomicrobiales bacterium | reverse complement strand
GGCGAACCGTGGTCCGCACAGTCCTCTGTGCGGTTCTTCCGCTGCAGCAGGACCGTCCTGCGAACCAAGATTCCGCACAGGGGACTGTGCGGACCACTTTTTTCAAACCACTTTCTATCCCGCCACTGCCTGTGCGGTCTTCCGTCGCAGCAGGACCGTCCTCCAAACCAAGATTCCGCACAGGGGACTGTGCGGACCACTTTTTGGAGCCACTTTCGGTCCCGCCACTGCCAGTGCTGGCCTTTCCACGCGAAACGCAGACCGCACAGGGGACGTTGCTGGCCTCGCATTTCCCTTGCTGGCAGCGGGGCGGGCGTGAGAAGGTCCGGCGGTTTTGGCGACGATTCGAAATACCCAACTGGACGGATGGCGGGCCTTCGCGGTGCTGGGGGTGATGTGGCACCACTGGGCGGCGAAAAGCTGGCGCGGGCCGTTTCCCTTCGAGATCGGGCTGTTCTTTTTCCTCACGCTGACCGGGTTCCTGATCACCCGCATCCTGCTGCGAGAGAGGGCGGTGGGCGAGGGCCACGCCGTGCCGTGGCGGGTGAAAACCTACCAGCATTTCCAAAAGCGCCGCATGGTGCGCATCCTGGTGCCGTGCTACGTGGCGATGATCTTCGCCATCATCGCCGGCGCATCGGACATCCAGCACTATCCGTGGTCCTACTTCGCGCATGTCTCGAATTTCCACATGGCGTGGATGAACGGCTGGCCATCGGGCACGGCGCACTACTGGACGCTGGCGATCCAGATGCAGTTCTATCTGATCTGGCCGCTGCTGGTTTTTCTAACGCCGAGGCGGGCGCTGCTGGCTGCTTTCCTCGTCTGCACGGCCGTCGCGCCGCTCAGCCGCTTCGTGCTGGAGCGATGGTTTCCTGAAATCACCCACAGCGAGGCGATCTCCTTCTCGTCGCTGGACTACTTCGCGGTCGGCTCGCTGCTGGCACTCGCGATGGACCGCGGCATGGTGGCGGGCGACAAACGTCTTAGGAACGCCGGGCTGTTAGCTTTCTGCGGCTATGTGGCGCTCTATGTTCTCAACGAGCTGGGCCGCCCGGTCGCAGGATTCTGCTATCTCCAGCAGACGCTGCTGTCAGTAGTATTTATCGGCGTGATTTCATCGACCTTGTCGGGCTTTGGTGGAGTGCTTGGAAAACTGCTGGAACATCCGGCCGTGCAGCATATCGGGCGGTTGAGTTACGGACTGTATCTGTTCCACACGCCGGTGCCGTTGTTTCTCGGCTGGGTGCTGCCGTGGCTTTGGCACCCGTTTTTCACCGGCCCGTGGGTCGCTGCCAGGTTGCTGGTCTTCGCGCTGACCTCGTGGGGGCTGGCGTGGCTCTGTTGGAAATACCTGGAGCAGTCGGGGGTGCCGCACGATCCTAACAAGCGTGCCGTTTCAAATCGTCCAAGTCGATGAACTCCAGTGCCGATTCGTGTGTTGCATCGAGCACGACCCCGGGTGCGGATCCGGCCTGTAAAGCTTCCTGCCAGCGCGCGGCGCACAGGCACCATTGGTCGCCGGCTTTGAGTCCGGGAAATCCGAACTCAGGGCGCGGCGTGCTCAGGTCGTTTCCACGGCTTTTGGAAAACTCGAGAAACTTGTCGGTCACTTTCGCACAAACGACGTGTATTCCCTGATCGCCTGCGCCGGTGCGGCAGCAGCCGTCTCGATGCCAGCCGGTGAGCGGATCGAGAGAGCAGGGGATGAGGACGGAGCCGATGACGTTGCGGGTTTCGTTTGCCATGCGGGAAACCTACTTCACATCGCCGCCGGTCCAAACGAAGATTTCCGCTGAATTTCTGCTATCCGCCGGACTTGCGCCGGAGGTGATGTGCCGCCAGATTCCGCCTATTGGAAACGGTTTGGAAAAACGATCTGCCAGAGCGGTTTGATCCGATGACGGCGAAGGAGCTGCGGCAGAGTCTGCGGCGCGGCAGTTTTGTCTATCCGTTTTTGGGTATCCAGTTTCTCGCAGTGTGCGCGATGGCGGCGGAGTTTCAGAACGGCTATGCGTCGGAAAGCTCGGACTACACCGGCATGCTTAATCCGTGGCTGCTGTGGAGTTCCGGGCCGTTCTGGATGGTGGTGGCGGCGATCTGTCTGCTGATCATGCCGCTGAGCGGGGTGATCCTGATGGGTCAGGAACTGGAGGAAGGAAATCACGAGCTGTTGCTGCTGACGAAGCTGGACCGTTGGAAGATCGTGACCGGGAAATTCATCACGCTGTGGGGGCTTTCCGCGCTGACTTTCGTTTCGCTGCTGCCCTACGTGGTGGTGCGCTACATGGTCGGCGGCATCGAGTGGTGGCACGAAGCGGCGTGTGCCACGACGGTTCTGGGTGGCTCGGCGATGATCACCGCAGGGGCGATCGGTGCATCGGCCTTCAAGGGCCTCGGCGCGCGGGTGGCGGTGCTGGCGCTATTCCTCGCCTCGATGACGGCCGGAGCGGGCATTCCACTGCTAGGTGTGGGAATGCAGAGCCGCGGCTGTGGGGTTCTCTATCATATCACGGCCGTCGCCGCAGTGATCTGTTATGTGATGATGGGTCTTGCCCTCGCCCGCTCGCGGCTGCGGCTGGCGGTGATGGCGTATGAGGTAAAGCCGAGCGGCATGGTCATCGGGCTGCTCGTTTTTTCTCTCTTCGTGATCGGCATGGTCACGGCGGTGACGCTGGGGTGGGCCGGTGGGATAGGATTGTTAGGAATAGCGGTCGTCGCCCTGCGGATCGACGTGACGCCGAAGCTTTCGACCCCTCCGCCGGTTTCGGTAATTCCACTGGTTGGCTGAGGTTCAGAAGTCCCGGTGAGTTTGGAAATCAGGAGTGGCGGACTCCGAATCGCCGAGCCAACGAAGTAACAATGCGTGGAGGCAAGCCGCCTACCAAGGGCTTTCCATTGGCTTGGCGATTCGGAGTCCGCCTTTTCTTGAAGGCCCTTTCAGGACGACAGCTTGGCCGCGCGTGACGATGGCTGGCGGCGGGTGGTGAGCTTCTGTTCCGGCAGGAACGGCGTGATGAGCGATTCCTCGAAATCAAACACCTCGGAGAAATCCTCCTTCTTGTCCGAGTCCTGTTTGCCAAAAACCTGCTCTTCGATGAGGTGGAAAACCATGTCGCCCACGTCCTGACATTTTCGGACGCTCCACTCGGTCATCAGGGTGGAGGCCATCGGACCGAACTGCTCCAGAGCGCAATCGCGGAAACCTGCTAGCAGTTCCGGGCCGCTCACATGGCGGGCTTGGCCGTTATTTGTCTCGGCGATCCGTTTCAGCGTGAAGTCCAGCGCGTCTTTGAGAAAAAAGTAGGCATGCGGATCAAAGCGTCGGTCACGTTTCAGGATTGAAACGACGGATTGCTCGAATTGCATGGCCTGCATGGAGAGACTATGCCGGAGTGGCGGCGGAGTGTCAAAGAGGTTTAGAAATTGCCTCAATTGTTGCCCAAGCGCTCGACAAATTCATCCAGCAGCGACTTCAGCCGCTGCTCAGGTGCGATGGCGGTCGGCTTGTCGAATCCGATCCAGATCGCGGTCGCGCCGCTCGGGCCGAGGCGCAGTGTCCATGCTTCGCGCTCGGAGCCGGTCGCGCCGGTGAAACAGCGGGTGCCGCCGGATTTCCGCAGGACGCTGGTGGCATCGGTCGCTGCGTTGGCGCTGAGTGCGGCGGTGAGCTGCGGCTGCGCCTTGTAAATGATCTCGCCGCTGGCGTCGCGGATTTCATCGACGAGGTAGGGGCGCGCGCGTTTTCCCTTGTTTCCCAATGTCGCGAGTCCGACCGACATCTCTAACGGCGTGGCGGCGACGGAGCCTCGGAAAAGGTCCTCGGTCTGCAAAAACGGACCCGCAATGCCGCAGCGCTTGGCGAGGCGCTCGACCTCGCTCGGCCCGATCTGGCGGCCGGTCTGCACTGGCTTGCCGGGGAGCACAAGCTTCCCGCGTTCAGCAGCGGCGGCGGCGACGAAGGGCTCGAACGCCGAGCCAAGGTCACGGCTGGAGCGCGTGCGGTCGAAACGCGAGTCGCTGTAATTTCTCCCACCGATGAGGGCGAGCGTGGCACCGCTGCGGACCTCCGTGGTGACGGCGGCGTATTGCACGTAGGCTGGCTCGGTGCCGCTGACGTGGTCTGCCTCGCGCGGGTGCTTCCAGTTTTTTTCCTTTTCGAGATCCTCGACCGCGTGGGTGAGCTCGATTTCCAAGCGGTTCTGCCAGGCGGAATCGAGCGTGGTCTGGACCTTCAGCCCGCCGAGTTGGATGTCATCGTCATCAAGGATGCGGTCGAGCTCGCGGCGGACGGCTTGGAGCGCGTAGGACGTTTGGGTTTCGCGCTGCTCCTCGCTAACAAGCTTCACCGGCTCCGCCATGATGCGGTCGCGGTGGGCTTCGTCGATGAGCTTCATGGCGATGAGGCGGGTGAGCGTTTGGTTGCGTTGTTCGATGGCGGCGTCGAGGTTTCTAAATGGCGAGAAAATGTGCGGCCCACGGATGATGCCGACGATCATCGCGCATTCACCCTCGCCCAGTTCGCGCGTGGTCTTTCCGAAGTACGTCCGCGCTGCCTGTTCGATGCCGTCCGCACCGGCACCGAAGTAGATGCGGTTCAGATAGTGTGTTAGGATTTCATCCTTCGAGTAGTTCGCCTCCACGCGGAGGGTGAGGGCGATTTCGAGAAATTTCCGGTGCATCGACTTCTGATTCATTTTGAAACAGTTCCGCGCGAGCTGCATGCTGAGAGTTGACGCGCCCTGGGTGAATTCCCAGTCCTTGAGATTCCTAACGGTCGCCCGCATCAGCCCGCGCACATCCACACCGCTGTGCTCGAAAAACCTCGCATCCTCACGCGCGCGCAGCGAGTCCACCAGGAACTGCGGGATGTCCTCGCGCTTCACAAGTTTCCGCCCGGCCCCCCCTGGAGCGGTGATTTCCACGCCTTTTCGGTCATAAAATGTCGTGCCTCCCGGCAATTTCGCCACCTCCGCCATATCGTAGCGCATGGCCAGCATGAAGTAGAAAAACACCACGCCAGCGACCGCGATCAGCACGACGATGGAGAGTTGGAAAACCAGCTTCACCGGCCCATGCAGCCATTCGGGAAGCCAGCGCTTCCAGAACGGGGGAGGAGGGATGGGACGCCAAGTGGACATTGAGGAAAAACGCGCGCTCGGGCGATGCTAGCGGATCAGAAGCACGGAGCAAGCGCGGTGAAATCCGGCTTCGTGGGTCCCCATGCTATCGTCACTCCGCTGCGTCTGCGTCTGCAAAGTTCATCCGGTAGCGGAGCAGGCAGCCGACGCCGCCATGTGAATTCAGCAGCTCGTCGCCCTCGCAGACCTCGATGGCGAGATCGAGCAACGTCGCGAGCCTGACCAGATCCTCACGCAGGGGATTGGGCAGTTCCTCGGAAATGACGAGTTCGGAAGCCGCGCCACATTCCATCGCTTCACGGACCGCCGCCGCGCCGACCACCGCCAGCCCGCCGCGGCAGATTTGCTCGTGCAGTCGCTCGACGGTGCCGTGTGATTCGTTTTGCTCCACTTCGATGAACGTTTCTATCGCCTGTTCCAGAACCGTCGAGTAGTCGCGGCCGTTAGGTGCGTGGAGAACCGTGTCGGACACGCGCGCTTCCAGCTCTTTCGGCAGGGTTCCGCGCAGGGCGCTGACGTGGCGGGAATGACCGGCGAGGATGAGGTGGTTGTGACCGCGTTTCGACATCAGGCTACCGATGATTTCCACCTGATCGCGCAGGAAGCGTCGGTCGTTTTCCCGCTTCTTCTGGTGATAGTGCTCGCGGGTCCACTCGCGGCCGAGGCGTTGCTCGATTTCGGGCCGGGTTGCTAGAATCTGTTCGCTGATGGCTCCCAGGGTGATCTCGAAAATGCGCGAGCTTTCCTCCGTGCTGATCACCACGACGAAGCGGTGGAAGCGGTCTTTGAGTTGCACCAGAGGAAAAATCACAGGCAAGGGTCCGGTATGGAAATGGTTCTCAAGCGTCGCGCTGAATGGCATCACGAGGATCAAAGGATGCTCTCCGGCGCGGGCGAAAGCCGCCACGCTGTGGATGCTTTCCGGCCAATCCTGGCGGAAGACCATTTCCAATTCCGCCCGCGCGGCGTCGAAGGAGGCGCGACTGGCCGAAGGAATGGCGATGCGGGCGGCCGTGCTCCAAAAGTTGAACTTCGAGCGGAGGGCATCGACTGGTTGTCTGAGGTCCAGAAACAGGCTGAGCACCGTATCCTTGTTTTCTGGGAGAGTCGCCAGAACGGTCAGGTGGCGGTGCAATGATTGGATTTCCTGAAAAGTGGTATGGATGGTTGGAGTCGCAGTCATCCGGTCAGGATGGCATGATGCATTGGTCTGCATAATGGAATCCCCCGTGGATTTTCCATGGAGGATGATGAAAGAAACCATTCCAAGAAGCGGCACCCGGCCCAAGCAGCCGAAAAAGTGGCGATTCATGATTATTTCGGAAACTCCGACGGGCATCATCTCCAATCACTCCACCTTCCGCACACTCGCATCGTTCGGTAGCCCGCTCATGTTGGTTGGAGGATTGCTCACGTTAGCTGGAAGGTGAGTGGCTACGAGTTCTGTGTGGGACGGTTTCAACGGCCTTTCAGGTTGCCAATCCACGGGGAAGAATGGGTGCCAGCGCTATTATAAACTTGATAGAGCGGGGCAAGTCCCCACACTCGCTGCCATGGAATGGAGGAAATGGGTGATAGGAACTTGGAACTGGAAGCGTCCTTTCAAGTCGCTGGCTTTCATTTACGGCTGCCTCCTGATCATCGCGGTATTCTTCGCAGTGATTTCGCGACGCGGGTTTGCCGGGAGAAGTGAACTCGTTAGGAGATATCATCGAGCGTTTTCTGCCCGCGTTGTTTCGTTTCAGGGTCGTCCTTTTCACGGTTAGGCATGGCAAGTCCTTGTCGGATGATCTTCTTCGCTTCCTCGGTCTGGCGCATCATGGCGTAGGTGCGGCCGAGCTCGACGACGTGGATGAGGCGCTTGGGATTGAGGGTGATGGCTTTCTTGAAACAGGCGACGGCTTCCGCATTCGAGGCCGCGGGAATCTCGCCGTAAATGAGTTTCGCCAAGACGCGGGTGGTGCCGCCGATGTTGGCGAGCGACTGGTGCCAGCGGCCAAGAAGGTGCCAGGCGTAGTCGTTTTTTGGGTCCAACTTTATCGCGCGGTCGGTGGAGAGTTTGATTTCCTTGGACGCCTCGATGCTCTCTTTGCCGCTCAAAAAGGGTGTTAGCTTGCCGAGGCAGACGGCGACGCTGAGGTGGGTGTCGCATTCTTTGGGGGCGAGGACCACCGCACGCTCGGCATAGGCAAGGGCGGTGCGGACGGATTTGATTTTGTCGGCATCTTTCGGCAGGTCCCGAATGCGCAGGGCATACTGGCGGGAGATTTTCACGAGTAGATCAGGTTGGTTCGGTTCCAGCTTTTCGGCGGGCAGATAATATTGCAACGCCAGTTCCGTTTCCTCCTTCGCGTCGTGGACATCGCCCCTTGCGACAAGGCTGGTGTAGTCTGCGGATGCCGGGAGGACCGCGCACAGGCAGACGATGGGGATGATCAGGAATTTCATGGCGGTGAGGTAAGTTTCAACCCTCTCACTAAACTTGGAATCCCCCAGCGCCAGAAACTTGTGCGCCCGGCGGATGAAAGTTTCTTATGGGGTAATTTGAAAGTGTCTGCGTCGCGGAGCATTTTTCCGGTGACCTTGTTGGATTCGGATTTCACAAGATGCCCGCGGTAGATTTCTGTGAGGTGTCAGCCTTTGTTTCACGATGACGGGTGCAGCCGCTTCACCTCCACATGGGTCCGCGAGATGGCGGAAGTGCCGTTTTCCGTGCAGTTCATGCTCAGCGAGTGATCAGCTAACAAAAATATGTTCCGTTTGGTTTCTCCGGCTTTGGTCTTCGGAGCGATCACCGGTTTTAAAAAGGCCAGCAGCAGCGCGATCAGCGCGCAGGTCCGCAGCAACAGCATCAGCAGATGACGCCAGCGGAAAACCGTTGACCGCCCGGCCACGGTCCGGCGGATTTCCTCGATGGATGAGAACGGAAATTTTTTCGGATAGCGGCGGCTCAGCCAGTGGATGAGCAAAGGAATGCCCACCAGCGGCAACAAGGGCCAGAGCAGCGAGGCATTGAGAAAGTGCATGGCGAATGAAATGTCAGGTCAGACTGCCGCCCGGCGGAATCCGAGGTAAGCCTCGATGGCCTCGCGATACGGGCTGGCGGTGTCGAGCGCCGCGAAGTCGATGCGGTGGCTCGCTCCACCGGCGGCGAAGGCGGCCGTTTTCGCACGCATTCTCGCTTCGTATTCCGCGCGGATCTCGGCCGGCTCGACTTCGATGGACTCGCCGGTTTCCATGTCGAGGAAACGGGCGAGCGGTGCGTCCGGCAGCGTCATTTCCTCGGGATCCATCAACTGCATCAGGAGGATTTCAAATCCACGGTGGATGAAGGGACCGAGCGCATCGAAAACCGCTGTTGGATCATGGCCGAGGAAATCTGATAGAACCACCAGCCGTCCGCGCCGGCGGATCAGCCGCTCGCATTCGTGGATGGCCGCCGGCAGATTGGTGCGCCCGCCCGCCGCGTAGGCCGGCCTGACCAGCGAGCGGAGCATCGCCATCAGATGCCGCCGCGTGCCGCCGGCGGGGAGATGCTGGAGCACCCTATCAGCAAACAACGTGATGGACGCCTTGTCGCCCTGCTTGAGCATCAGATAGGCCAGGGAAGCGGCGATGCGTGCGGCGCGCAGGCCTTTATCCTCACGCTTGCCGCCCCGATAGGCCATCGACCCCGAAGCATCAACTAACAAATGCACGTCCATGTCCGTCTCCTGCCGGTAGCGGCGGATCACCAGCTTGCGGCTGCGGGCATAGACATGCCAGTTGATCGCCTGCACCGGCCGGCCCGGTTCGTAAGCGAGGTATTCGGAAAACTCACCGCCGCCACCGAGGTCGGGCGATTTGTGGCGGCCTTGGAAACGGCTTTCGACCGCGGTTTTGGCGAAGACGATCAGGTTCTTGAATCGCACGAGTTCCGCTTCATCCAACAGTTTTCCGGCGCGCTTGATGTTGAAATTCTCCTCAGCCTCCGCCACGGATTGTGCGATGTTCGTGTATCGTTTCGTCGGCAGGGGCGGCGGGGTTCCCGGATCAAGCGGAAGCGGAGGTGGCAGCGCACTTCCGGCGGCAGCCTGTTGCCGTGCAGCCTCCATTGCGCGTCTCATCGCGGAGCCGGGGAGTTCTGGAGGGTGCGCTGCCATAAATCCCGTTAGACCAATACTTTGGCTCGGAGACTTCCTTCACCAGCATGGCCACCAGATCGCGGGCCTTGAGGCCCTCGCGGGTAGCGCGATAGTTCGGCACGATGCGGTGGGACAGCACCTGCGAAGCGATCTGCCGGACATCATCCGCCTCGGGAGCGGCCCGCCCGTTCATCAGGGCGAGGGCCTTGGCACCGAGGATCAAATACTGCGAAGCCCGCGGACCGGCACCCCACTCGATGTAGGCATCGGCGGTTTTTCCACCGCCTGAATGCTTCGGGCGGGTGGCGGCGGTTAGATCGATGGCGTAGGCAAGGATGTGATCCGCCACCGGCATCGCGCGGACGAGCCGCTGGATGGCGAGAATGTCACTACCAGAAACAATCGGCGAGAGCGATGCGGATTCGCCGATGGTCGTGCGGCGGACAATTTCGATTTCCTCTGCCCGTGATGGATAGTCGAGATCGAGCGAGAACATGAAACCATCGAGCTGCGCCTCGGGAAGCGGATAGGTGCCTTCGTGTTCGATCGGATTCTGTGTGGCGACTACCAGGAATGGATCCGGGAGTGGCCGGTTTTCCCCGGCGATGGTGACGCGGCGCTCCTGCATCGCCTCCAGCAAGGCGGATTGGGTTTTCGGCGGCGTGCGGTTGATTTCATCCGCGAGCAGCAGATTGGTGAAAACGGGCCCCGGGCGGAACCGGAACTCCATGCGCCCCTGGTGTTCGAAGATCATTTCCGAGCCAAGAATATCAGCGGGCATCAGGTCGGGAGTGAACTGGATGCGTTTGAAATCCATGCCCAGCACCTTCGCGATCGATTGCACCAGGAGGGTTTTCGCCAGGCCCGGCACGCCGATGAGCAGCCAATGGCCGTTTGCAAACAACGAGGCCACCAACCCGCCGACCACTTCCTGCTGGCCGACGATGGTCTTGGAAAGCTCACCCATGATCGCTCCCGATACCCGGGAGACGCTGTTGATATCATACATCTCGGAACTCATACGGGGATCGGTTGGATGACCCGCGGATTTCCGGGGTCGTTGAAGTCCGGAGCATGGGTTTTCCTAACATGAAAACAAGCAGATTCGTTCCACCCCATCTCTCTATTGAGCGCAAAATATGCGGAGAATGGGCTTGTCCGTTCCGGGCTTCCGTCATAACCCGCAGCGATGGAGAAAATTGCCGCCGGAACCGTCACGGAAACTAGAATTGTTATGTCCGACCCGACCGCTCTTGGAGTCTTCGGGCTCTCAATGGTCACATTCGTCGCCGCATCCCAGAAAATGGGGTGGACCACAGGCGTCACCTACCTCATCCCATGGGCGCTGTTCCTCGGTTCGCTGGCGCAAATCTGGGCATCGACGATTGATTTCCGAAAAAACAACTACTTTGGCGCGATCGTGCTCGGCGTTTACGGTCTGTTCTGGGTGGCGGTTTCCATGCACTGGGCCACCAGCCTCGGCTGGTTCGGGAAAGTCGATGCTTCGGCCGATCCCAAACAACTGGCTTTCGCCTGCATCGGCTACACGATCTTTTCGCTGTTCATCATGGTCGCAGCATTCGAAGCGAACAAGGTGTTCGCCGCCATCCTCGTGCTCATCAATGTCCTGCTGCCATCCCTGGCGATCAGCATCTTGATGAAAGGGAGCCATGTGGGGGAGATCAGCCACAGGTTTGCCGCGTGGTCCGAGCTGTTCATCTCGCTGTTAGGATTCTACGCTGCGGGCGCGGTTTTTCTCAACAGCTACTTCGGCCGCACCCTGCTGCCCCTGGGGAAACCGATGGGCTGGATCCGCAAGGGACCGGCGAAAAGTTGAGAGAATATGAAAATGAAACACGCATCCGACGTCGCGTCAGAATCCGTTGTTCGTCGTTTATACCTTTAAACGCAAGAGTTCCTTACCCATTGCCGTGGGATCGACCGGCAAGGTGCGGCGCAGGGTGGTAGTTTCCGCTAGACCATCCTGAGCAGGGGGATGCCATGCCCGATGGACCCGCGCATGCTGCGGGTGATTTGGGAAATTGAAGCGCTGCGGGAAAGAATGTGTGATTTGGAGATACGAAAAAGCCGGACAAGTTTCCCTGTCCGACTCTTTTTTGATCGATGGATGAATTCGCGGCGACCGATGATCGCCGCAACGCGGATTACATCATTCCGCCCATTCCGCCCATGCCGTGGTCGTGACCGCCGCCGCCGCCACCGGCTGCTTCCTTGGCAGGAAGATCGGTGATGAGGCACTCGGTGGTGAGCAGGAGTCCGGAAATGGACGCTGCGTTTTGAAGCGCGGTGCGGGTGACCTTGGTTGGATCGACCACGCCAGAGGCGATGAGGTCTTCAAACTTGTCGGTCGCGACGTTGTAGCCTTCGCCACCTTTGCCGTTTTTGACTTTTTCAACGATGAGCGCGGCTTCACGGCCAGCGTTGGCGACGAGCTGACGGAGTGGTGACTCCACGGCGCGGGCAACGATGCCTGCTCCGGTCGCTTCATCACCCACGAGGCCAAGATCGCCGATGGCGGCTTGGGCGCGGATGAGGGCGGTGCCACCGCCGGCGACGATGCCTTCTTCAACGGCCGCACGGGTCGCGTGGAGGGCGTCTTCGACGCGGGCTTTCTTTTCCTTCATCTCGGTTTCGGTAGCTGCACCGACGTTGATGACGGCGACGCCGCCTGCGAGCTTGGCAAGGCGCTCCTGGAGCTTCTCGCGGTCGTAATCGCTGGTGGTGTCTTCGATCTGACGGCGGATTTGATTCACGCGGCCGGTGATGCCTTCGGAAGTGCCGCCACCTTCAACGAGGGTGGTGTTTTCCTTGGTGATGGTGATGCGCTTGGCTTCACCGAGGTCGCTGAGTTCGACGCCTTCGAGCTTGATGCCGAGGTCTTCGGTGATCACGCGGCCACCGGTGAGGATGGCGAGGTCTTCGAGCATGGCCTTGCGACGATCGCCGAAACCAGGAGCCTTGACGGCAGCGATGTTGAGGATGCCGCGGAGCTTGTTGACGACGAGCGTCGCGAGAGCTTCACCTTCGACGTCTTCGGCGATGATAAGGAGCGGACGACCGGTCTTGGCCACCTTTTCAAGGAGCGGAAGCATGTCCTTGAGGGACGAAATCTTCTTCTCATTGATGAGGATGTAAGCGTTCTCGAGGAAGGCTTCCATGGACTCGGGATTAGTGACGAAGTAAGGGCTGAGATAGCCCTTGTCGAACTGC
>JBBRCO010000123.1:0-12675 GCA_038204755.1 Verrucomicrobiales bacterium | reverse complement strand
CCGGCAGCGCCTTCAAATAGGGCGAATTCTCCGGTAAAACCCCGCGCAAGCGGCGCACCAGTTCCCGCGAGCGGTCGAGCAGCGCGGTCTTCGCATTCTCCACCCGCGCCCGGCCGATTTCCTTGCCATTCAGATCGTTCTGCACGCTCGACGATGCCCCGAGCAGGTCGGTCCGCACGCTGGCGAGATCCGCGCGCGTCTTGTCATCCCGCGTCGCCAGCCCGGTCCCGGCCAGTGGGTCCGCATTCACTGCTGTCCAGTGGGCGAGGAATTCATCAATTGTGGGAATATAGGAGGTGGGTCCTGAGATCATGGCAGTTTATAGTTTGATTTGATGTGGAAAAGTCTTAAAATGGTAAAGAACGACTCTGATATTACCCAGAACGATCTTGAAATCAAGCAGAATTGTTCTAAAAACGTTTTTCAAGATAATTCTGGCAAGCATCAAGAAAGTAATGGCAGACTTTGGATAAATTCTGCATAAGATTATCAACGATAATGCTACTGAACTTTGGAGTGCGGTGAGCATCACCGCTTCGAGCGAGAACGCCGACGTCCCATTACCACCCTGTCCTGAGAAAAAAGGCCTGAGTGCGGGCATTTTTGATGGCCCGGCCGCTCCCCTGGGATCCGAGTCGCCCCTCAAAGCGGTGATTCTCACCGCACTCCAAAGCGCCCGCCCGCGGCATTCGCCCGGTTTAAGGAGTGTCAATCTCCGGTGGACACGCTTCCGCTGGCGATGCGCGTGGGAGAAGCAATACGAGAAGTGCATCCGGAGGGATTGGGGATGAGGAGCAGGTCAATCCATGGTGATTTCGAGATTCGGCAGGGCTTTTCTGAGCTGCGCGATGGCGGTTTCATCCCTGGAAACAGGAGTTCCTCTGAGGAAGATATGCATCAGCCCGGAGATGCCGGAGAGTGGCGAGAGATCGCTGACTTGGGTGTTGTCGAGATCGAGATTCCGAAGCCCGGAGATGCCGGAGAGTGGTGAGAGATCGCTGACTTGGGTGTCGCTCAAATCGAGAAACCCCAGTTTGGGGAATGCAGGTGCCCATTTCAGATCGCTGATCTTGCTGTTTTCGAGGCCCAAGCCGGTGACTGTGCCCAGTAGCTCAAGGGTGAGGTGGTCGATGGGGAGATCCAAATTGGAAGCGGCGGCGGCGAGGACTTCGCGGGGAATGTTGTTGATGTCCGAGGGGGCGGAGAGTGAGGGTGGTGAGGATTTCCCGGAAGAAACGCTGCGGGTGGCAGGGCGTGTGGAGAGGATGGAACTGGTGGCAGCGGCGATTTCCGGGCTGAAGGGGATGAGGAGGAGATCCCAGGCTTTTTCCTCTAGGATGCGCAAGATGAGCGGGCCTGAGTCCAGCTCGGCTGCTTCCTGAACGATGCTGGCGAATTCGGGGGTGGCGCTGCCTTGGTCCGGTGCGCTTTCCAAGACCTGCCGCTTGGCTGATTGCCTGATCAGGTCGTGGGAAGCGCTCTTCCCATCGGATCTGGGGCCGGATTGATAGGGGGAGAGATCGGGATTTGCCCGGCGGACCGCGGAGAGGTTTTCGAGGAAAATCCGATAGGGCGCGTAGCGGAGGAGGTGGGGTAAGCCGGTGCGTTCTTCCAGGAGGCGCTCGATGAGAAAAGACTGGGCTCCTTGGAGGAAGCGGATGTTCGGTGTTGGTTTTCCTTTGCTGGCTTGGGCGGAGCCGGCTTTGACGAGGAGTGCATTGAGGAGGCGGGTGAATTCGCGGGGATTTCCCCGGCTGAGGAGGGTGATGACGGACTCGATGGCGGGTCTGAATTTCTCCACATGTGCGTCTGCATCGAGGCCGGGGGTGAGGCAGGAGTTCCAGATGCCGCCGGTGAAGGAATCAAGTGCGGCGAGCTTGCGAGTGAGGAAGTCGGCGGATTGGTGGTCGGAAGGGTGGATGTCCATTTCCACCTGGAAGAGCTTGGCGAGGTATTTGGCGGCTTTTTCCGGTGAGACGCCATTGTCCTGATAGTGCTTGATGACGAGCTGGTCGATGACGTCGCGGTCGAGGCCGACGACGAAGAGGAGGCCGGGGATATTGAGGTAGAGCTTGAGGGCCTCGAGGACTTCCAGGGCGACGCCGGGGAGGCAGCGGTCGAGGTCATCGATGAAGAGGACGAGGCGGCGCTTTTTTCCATCGAAGGATTCGCGGACCCACTGGGTGAGTTGCTGCTCGAAGTCGTTCAGGAACGGGGCGTGCGGGCGGGCGGACTGGTTGTATTCGTTGTAGAGATCCTGGAAGATCTGGCCGGAGAGCTCGGCTCCGGTGCCGGCGGCGGTGGCCTTGATTTTGACGTTGGCGAGGGCGTGGAGGAAGGAGTGGCCGAGGAATTTCCCGAATTGTTTACCGGCTGCTGCCAAGCGCTGGGGAAGCGGCGGGGCGCTGTCCCCGCTGATGCTGAGGGTGGCGAGGATGACCTCGGCAATGATGCCGCGCCAGACGTCCTCTCGCTGGTGGTATTTCCACGGATAGAACCAGACGGGTGTGAGGTGGGGGTGGGTGTCGTGGTCGCGATCCGGGGAGGCGTTCCAGATTTGTAGCTGGGACTCCAGCCAGCGCATGGCGGAGGTTTTCCCGGTGCCCCAATCTCCGTAGAGGGTCATGGTGAATGGCGTCTGGGTATTCGGGTGGCGGAGGGTATCGAGGTGGACGCTGAGGCGCTCGTGGAGATCGAGCAGGTCGCCTATTTCATCCGTGATGTTGAGGATGGGATGGTCGCTGAGCAGGGTGAAATGGGGAGGCCTGCTGCCTGGGGGAACGATTTCATTTTCAGCCATGGTGCTTTGCTAGCAGTCAGGGCGGGCTGGGGGAAGGATTGTTTTGTGAAAGTTAGCGACGGTTATATACCGCCGCGACTGGTCAAAGGACAAACTTCGGCGACTGGCTGAGGAAGCGGCGGGGGTTTTGGTAGATGATCTGCTCGATCTGCTCCGGGGTGTGCTGGCGGCGTTTCATTTCGAGGGCGCACCTGGGGACGGCGAGGGGATCCGAGTGGCCCCAGTCGCAGGCGGAGTTCATCCAGAGGCGCTCGCTGCCGTAGATTTCCAACATATCGATCGCCCGGTGGGGGGAGCATTTGCTTTCCGGATAGAGTGTCATGCCGGCCCAGTAACCGGCATCGAGCACATGGGAGATGGTGTGCTCCTCGACGTGGTCGATGATGACTTTGGCGCTGTCCAGCTGGGAGAAGGTGGCGAGGGAATCCAGGATGAGGCGGGTGCCCTTGAGCTTGTCCTCCAGGTGCGGGGTGTGGATGAGGATGGGTAGCCCGCGATCCACGGCGAGCTGGACGTGCTCTTCGAAGATGGTGAGCTCGTTGCGGGTGTTTTTGTTCAGCCCGATCTCGCCGATTCCCAGAACGGTGGGGCAATCGAGGAACTGCGGGATGAGGCTCATGACCTCGCGGGCGAAGCCGGGATCGTCGGCTTCCTTCGGATTGATGCAGAGCCAGGAGTAATGTTTGATGCCGTATTTCGCGGCGCGCTTCGGTTCGTATTCGGTGAGCTGGCGGAAGTAATCGTAAAACCCATCAGCCGACGAGCGGTCGAAACCGGCCCAGAAGGCAGGCTCACAGATCGCCTCGCAGCCGGACAGCGCGAGTTTTTCGTAATCATCCGTCGTCCGGCTAACCATGTGGCCGTGTGGCTCGATGTATTTCATGTGGGAAGTTGATGGTTGAGAGTTGATAGCTGATAGCTGATGGAAAGAGGAAGAGGCGTTCGTTCATTTTCTGCCTTTCAACTATCAACCATCGACTTTCTTTCAGGAAGCGGCGCTCCAAACGCACCTTGGAATGGCGCGCTTTTGGAAACTTCCGGGGTGTGGTCGGAAAAGGATTCGAGCACGGCGCGGGCGCGGTCAGGGCGATCCGAGAGCAGGATGGGCAGGGCTTTTTGCAGCGCCTCGTAGCGGTAATCGTCCTCGCCGGGATGGCGGTCGATGCGGTCCAGAAACGCGGCGACGTCGATGAGCTTGTGGCGCGCATCGATGAATTGCAGGTCGAGGAGATCCTTTTTGCTCGGCATGGGGGGAGTTTACGTAAGGATTTGCGATTTCCCAAAGTCAAAAGTAGTCAGAGGCGGGAACCGCTGGAGATGTGCCACGGCCCCTCCGCTTTCTGGGACCCGCTGCCGGGGTGGTCGCTACCGCCCGGCTCCGGGCTGATTTCTCAGATCTCTCCCGGGATCAAGAGTGGAACGTCCCTTTTTAGTCCCCAAAGGCATAGGACGGAACTCCTGGGCTACTTTTTCCGATGGATCGCCGCTTGCCGGACGCGCGGGGATCGTGTGTCTTTCCCGCGTGTTGGCTATTTACGTGCATCATTTGAATCCCATCGCCCTGCCGATCTACGGCGGGCTGGCCCTCCGGTGGTATGGTCTGGCTTATCTTTTCGGCTTCATCGGTGGCTTCCTGCTCCTGCGGCACCTGGCGCAGCGCGGCCTGTGGGTGCTGAAGCCGGAGAAAACCGCGGATTTCATCGCGGCGGCGGCGTTGTTCGGCGTGTTCCTCGGCGGGCGGCTCGGATACATCCTTTTCTATCATTTGCCGAAGGTGGGCTGGGCGGGGCTGATGAAGGACCCGCTGATCGTTTTCCGCGTGTGGGAGGGTGGAATGGCGAGCCATGGCGGGATTCTCGGGCTGGTGATTTTCACGTGGTTTTATGCTAGGAAATACAAGGTCTCGTGGACGGGGCTGGGGGACGGCCTGTGTGTCGTCGCGCCGCTGGGGCTTTTCTTCGGACGGATGGCGAACTTCGTAAACGGCGAGCTCTATGGCCGCGTGGCGCATGGTGTTTCCTGGGCGATGAAGTTTCCGCTCTCCATCGGCGAGGAGCCGCGGGATGTGCAGGAGGGCGCCTGGCAGGCATGCACGCAGGTGGATCCGAAACTCGCGGACGCCCAGTCGCTCGACGCATTGATCACCGCCTCGCGAGAAAATCCGGCGGTAAGAAGCGCCCTTGCGGAATTCCTCCAGCCGCGCCATCCCTCGCAGATTTACGAAGGGCTGCTCGAAGGTGCGTTGCTTTTCATCATCCTGTGGGTGGTCCGCGTGCGTTTTAAAAACGCCCCGCACGGCTTGATAACGGGCCTGTTTTTCGCGCTTTACGCGATTTTCCGGATCTTCGGCGAGCATTTCCGCGAGCCGGATGCGGCGATGGTCGGGTTCCTAACCAAGGGCCAGTTCTTCTCGCTGTTCATGTTCATCTTTGCTGCGTGTTTCCTCGCCTACGCCTGGCGGGGAAGGAAGAATGCTGACGCTTGAATGGATGCTGAAAGGGTCCTGACGCCTACTCCACGTTGGTGATTATTTCCCCGCGCGGCGCTTCAAGAGATCCATCACCGCCGCACCCCAGATCAGGGCAATCCCTCCCAGTTCCAGGAACCAGTTCATTCTGACTCCCGAAACCTCGGTCTTCAGGAAGAGATCCACATGATGGAACGAAATCGCCCTCACCACGATGAACGTGAGCAGGAAGGCCAGCCCGGCGGCCAACAAAAAGTGCCTTTTCCAGAAACTCCTGAACCGCCACGCCATGAACGCCGCCAGCACCGCCGATGAGCCGAGCACGGCTAACACGAAGATTTTTTGAACTGCCCGGCGCTTCTCATACCAGCCCTCGCGCCCGGCGATCACCCGCCCGATGTCGGTGAACAGCGATTGCAGGTCGAGCTGTTTGTTGATGCACAGCAGCGTCATTAGAATCGCCACCAACGCCCACATCCGGCGGTCGGCGATTTTTTCCGACCGCCACGTCGTCACTCCGGCCGTCAGCGCGGCCAGCGCGTAAACGAGGACTGTCATCCAGCCCATCATCGAGGGATCGCCGATCCCCGGCCGTCACCGGAACTGATGGAGAAGTTCTGTCATGTCACGTCAACGCGCGTTTCCAGACGTCCGGCTTGAAGCCGGTGAGCAGCCGGTTGGTTCCGATCAGGAACGGGCGTTTCACCAGATTGCCGTTTGTGGAAAGCAGGGCAATGGCGTCCTCGTCCGTCATTGATGACATCCGCTCCTTGATCCCGAGCTGGCGGTAGTCCGTTCCCGAGGAGTTGAAAAGCGGGCGGAGGTCGCCACTCAGCAGCTTGATGGCCGCCCGCAGTTCGTCCGGAGTCGGCGGCGTTTCGAGGATCGCCAGTTCTTCGTAAGCGATACCGTTTTCATCCATCCACTTGAGCGACTTGCGGCAGGATTCACAATTTCGATAAGCGTAAAGTCGGTACATGTCTCGATCTTGCCTCCGCTGCGCGATTGTGCAAGGCTGTCCGTCCGTTGATGAAATACGCCCTGATTAAAAAGATCCGTGCGGAGTTGCGCTCGCGCTTCGAACTCCTCTCCCGCGCTGCTCACGAGGCCCATGCCGCCGCCACTGATCCCGGCAGCAAGGCCGAGGGAAAATACGACACGCGCAGCCTCGAAGCCTCCTACCTCGCCGCCGGCCAAGCCCGCCAGATCGACGAACTCGCCGAGACCGTCCGCATTTTCGATACCCTCACTCTGCCGGATTTCTCCGTCTCCGATCCCATCGACGCCGGTGCCCTCGTCGAAGCCGAACTGCGCGGCGAAACCGTCCATTTCCTCCTCGTCCCCGCTTCAGGAGGTCTCGAAATCGAACACGAAGGCCAGGAAATCACCCTTCTCACCCCTTCCAGCGACCTTTACCGCAAACTCCTCGGCAGGCGCACCGGCGACGAGCTGGAAATGCCGCAGCTCACGGTGACGGGTGTGTGCTGAAATCGTGACTCGATTTTCCCGCTCGAAAAAATTTCACGGCCCGCCAGATTGCGGCGTGGATTTGTTTTCGAAACCCCGGACACCGGAAGAAAAGGCGCTTTCCGTCACGCAGTTGCTGCGGCGGATGAAGAATCTGCTGGAGATCCAGGTGGGTGAGGTGTGGGTGGAGGGTGAGGTTTCGAATTTGAAAAAGCAGGGGAGTGGGCACTGGTATTTCTCGCTGAAAGACGCGGGGGCGCAGATTTCCTGTGCGATGTTCGGGGCGAGGAAACGCGAAGGATCGGACGCGCTGGAGGACGGGGCGAAGGTCCGGGTTTTCGCGGAAGCGAGTGTTTATGAGGCGCGGGGGCAGTTGCAGATCATCGTGCAAAAGGCCGAGCGGGCTGGGGCGGGGGATCTTCAGGCGAAGTTCGAGGCTCTGAAACGCAAGCTGGCGGCGGAGGGCTTGTTCGATGCCGAGCGGAAGCAGGCAATCCCGAATTTCCCGAAAACCATCGGCATCATTACGTCCGGGACGGGTGCGGCACTGCAGGATATTCTTAATGTGCTCGGCCGCCGCGCGCCGTGGGTGCAGCCGGTGCTTTTCCCGGTGCGCGTGCAGGGCAGGGGGGCGGAACTGGAAATCGCGCAGGCCATCGCGAAGATGGGCGAGCCGGAGAAATTCGGCTATCCGCGCTGCGAAGTGTTGATCGTCGGCCGCGGCGGTGGGTCCATCGAGGATCTGTGGAATTTCAACGAGGAGGTGGTGGCGCGGGCGATCGCTGCGTGTCCTATTCCGATCATTTCCGCCGTTGGCCATGAGATCGATTTCACCATCGCGGATTTCGTGGCGGATCTTCGGGCTCCCACACCCAGCGCCGCAGCGGAACTCGCCGTGGCCGATGGAGCGGAGCTGCTGACAAGGATTTCCCAAATGCGCCGGCGCTTGGAACGCCTCACCCGCGACCGGCTGATGCGGGCGCGGATGGAAGTGGATGCCCTCAAGCGCGGCGTGCTGCGGCGTGACGGGGAAAAACTCCTGCTGGAACCTACCATGCGATTGGAATCCGCGCGCAGCCAGCTTTCTCAAGTGGTGAAGGCATCGCTTGAATCGGCTGCGCTGCGGGTCAGCGAAGCCCGGACGCGGCATCGCTCGCAGCAACCGGTGAAAATCCTGGAGCGGCGGAAGGAATATCTGACAGACATGCGCCGACGAATCGGCCGGGTGACGGCGGAGACGCTGGAGCGGCGTGCTGAACGTCTGGCGAGATTGCGTGAATTGTTGCGGGCGTTAGGACCGGAGTCCGCGTTCCAGCGGGGTTTTTCGATCACACTCGGAGCGGACGGAAAAATCGTGCGGTCCGCGAAGGATCTGAAAAAAGGCTCGGTGCTCACCACCAAGCTGGCGGACGGCGAGGTGACCAGTGAAGTCACCGTTTGAAAGCCGCCTGATGGCGACGTCGGCATCCCGTTTGAGTCGTAGTTTGGGGTTTTTAACAGATTATTTCAGATGGCTTTATAATTCAGATCGATTGTAATTATAGGAAATGGAATCTTAAAACTTGTGCAATTCACTTAAAATCAACGATTTGAGATTCTGGCTCGAATGAGTGTTTCCCCGACCTTTCGGATTTCTTGATCTCATGGTTCACGCGACCTAGTTTTTGCGCCTCCCCCCATGAAAACTACGAAACTACTGATTTGTGCGGTAGCTGTCGCGGCTGCCTGTGCAGCGGTGAAGGCCCAAGCCCAGAATATCTCGGCAAATCTTGTCGATATCTATCCTGTCCTCGCTGTCACCGGCACCGTCGATAACGGAAGTACCACTCCGCTTAACCCCGCTGGCGTGTTGCGTTTTACAGACTTCGATGCCTTTTGCGTCGAGCCGAGCCAGAGCATCAGCTATGGCGAAATGCTTGTCTATCAGGTCCAGGATCCGGCCTCGCTCGGAAACTACGACAAAATCTCCCGGCTCGTGGGCGGTTACCTGGAATCCCCCAAGGATGCTGCGAACGCCGCTGCCGTGCAATGGGCGATCTGGGAAATCACCAGTGAAACTCTCTCCAGCCCGTCGCTTCTTGATGGCAACGTGAGGATTTCCACGCCGATCAGCCAGTCCACCGCGATGCTTGCGAACCATTATCTGGCGAACATCAATATCTACTCACCGGTGGCGATCACCTACCTTTCCAACCCGACCCGTCAGGACGTCGTCACTTGGAACGTGATTCCCGAACCCGGCACTGCCGGACTGGGCGCGCTTTCCGCCTTGTTGATGTTGCGCCGTCGGCGTCGTTAATCCGCACTCCGCTTTTTCAGCACCGCGCGGGAAATGTTCAGCCCAAGCGGTTCATGGTTCCTAACGTCGCGTAAAATTCAATGTGAAGGACAGCATATGCGAACGTGGATGCGGCGTCCCGCTACGTTATGAACGGATGTGCTCAACTTTGGACTGCGGTGAGAATCACCGCTTTGAGGGGGCCTGTGGACATTTCCCAAGTATGCGCTCATTTGGAAAAGAGCGTGAATGCGGGAGATCTTTGATAGTTTGAAATATTCGTGGGTTGGCTGGCCCACCTCTCAAATCGGCGATGCTCACCGCAGTCCGAAGGTTCCGCTTCCGCAACCAAGTCCGGACCCGCGCGAGGATGGGTAGGGAGAAAAAGAAAAAGCGCGCGTTGGATATCCCCCCGGATCTCGCAACGCGCGCTTTTTTCAGCGCCTTCCGCTTTCGCCTCGGTCGGTTGATATCCCCCCGGATCTCAAATCGACTCAAATGTGGCTGGGCTTTTGAAGGCTGAATTCCCAGAGGCCGTAGCGCCTGCGAACGAAATCAAATTACCTGAAATTCAGGAGAACGAAAGCAATTTGATGTCCCAATTCCGGCCAACTGGTCCCAAAATCGGCCATAGACGCCAAAATCGGTGTTGGAAGTCAGGAATTCTTTAGATCTTGAAAACGAAGAGGTTTTTTACAGTCCACTGTCTTGCGAAATTCAAATTGTCGGGTGGTGCCTGCACCAAGCGCAGTTGCAGTGGCCCGCCGCAGGTGGAAACTTTGGAGTGCGGTGAGCATCACCGCTTTGAGAGTTAGGTAGGCCGCCATGAAACCGTCCAAACCATCAAAAACTCCCGCATTCACGCCTTTTTTCAAACGATTGGATACCATGAGGACGTCCACGCGTTCCCTCAAAGCGGTGATGCTCACCGCACTCCAAAGTCCGCTCCATCAGCTCGTGTCCCTTGCTGCATCACAACATTCGATTCAGCGTTTCATCGGGGCCTCGATGATGCCTTCCGCAGTTTCCTGCTTGAGGCGGAGTTGGCCGCAGGCGGCGTCGATGTCGTGGCCTTTTTCGAGACGGAGGTTCGCGGTGACGCCTGCGTTCTGGAGCACTTGTTGGAAGGCCCGGCAGTGATTGTTAAGCGGGCGCTTCCATTCCAATCCCTCGACGGTGTTATAGGGAATTAGATTCACCTTCGCTCCTAACCGCCGTGCGTGGCGGGCGAGGATGGCGGCTTGTTCGAGCGAATCGTTGACGTCCTGGATGAGGATGTATTCGAGCGTGAGGTGCTGTTTTTTTTTCGAGTTCCAATAATCGAGCGCTTCGAACAGCTCGGCGACCGGCCACTTCTTGTTCACCGGCATGATTTGCTCGCGGACATCGTCAGTCGCGCCGTGCAGGGAAATCGCCAGGCGGATCTGTTGGGGATGCTCGGCGAGTTGTTTGATCTGCGGGACGAGGCCGGAAGTGGAAATGGTGAGATGGCGTGCGCCGAGGTGGAGCGTTTTTTCTCCCGTGATAAGCGCGATGGCTGCTAGCAGATTGTCGAGGTTCGCCATCGGTTCGCCCATGCCCATGAAGACCAAGGAATCGACGCGCTCGCCTGAGAGTTGCTCGGCGGCTAACACCTGCCCGGCGATTTCAGCGGCATCAAGATTTCGGGCGAATCCAGCGAGGCCCGATGCGCAGAATTTGCAGCCGTAAGCACAGCCGACTTGCGACGAAACACAAAGCGTCCGACGGTCGGATTTTTCGCCATAAAGCGCCGGGTTCGCCGGGATCAACACACTTTCCACGTATCGGCCGTCGTGCAGGCGGAAGAGGAATTTTCTCGTGGTATCAGCCGACCCTTGCGTGGTCGTGTGCTCCAGCGCGGTGAGCAGGAAGGATTCCGCCAGTTTCGCCCTCAGCGCGGCGGGGAGGTTTGTCATCGCATCATAGGAGGTGACCTTTTTTTTCCAAACCCATTCCAGAATCTGACTGGCGCGGAATGAAGGTTCATCCGCCTCCTTCAGCCAGGTGGCGAGGGATTCGGGAGATTGGCCGGTGAGAGCGGGAGTCATCGTGATGGGTGAGGCGTGTTCTAAGTTCTGTTGATTTTAAGGGCAACGGCTTTTGCAAGACCCCGTTGGCGATCATCCAGTGACCAGAACCTGACGATTTCCAATTCCAGACAGATGCCGATGTGAAGCACATCGAGGCTGCGGCATCCGAAACGCGCACCCCATTTTTTTGATAGCTCAACCGAGCGTGCGAGAACATTTTCCCAGTTCAGTGTCCTCCGGGTGAAGATTCCTTGCTTATCGAGGTGGGTCTGGAGTGCCGCATTCACGGCATCCGCTTCCTTGCGGCTATTGGCTTTTCGGCCGACGCGTGCATCGAGTGCAGAGCTGAATTCCAACTGATGCCAGGTGGTCCACACGAGTGCTTCTGTGGCAGCGGCCATTTGTTCACTTGCCCTGGGGCTACCCGAGTCTTCGATATAGAGGCTGAAGAGAAAACTGGTATCGCAGTAAATCATGCTCCCACACCCCGTTGATTGAGCACCTCGTTGGTTCCATTGATTCTATCAGTTCCAAGTTGTTTGCGCAACTCGCTGAAATCAGGAAAAGCCACCTTGCCATCCACTTCGATTGGCGAGATCCGTGCGACTTGCTTGCCACGCCGGGTGAGAATGATCTCCTCACCCCGCTCGACGTCCAGCATCAGCTTGGACAAGTGATGCTGTGCCTCGCGGATCGTTGCGATCTTCATTTGTTGACTCTTGTGACGCACATTTTCGGACCTGTCAAACCGCAAGGTGGACAATCCCTCCTGCGGTTCTCGCTTCCGCAAGGAGGTTGGTCATCGCGTCAAATGACGTGAGAGCGGAGAATTCAGGACTTCAACAGCAGGAGATCGAGTCCTTGGGGTTCGAACTGACGGAAGGCCTTGTCGTTGGTCACGAAGCGGAGTTTTCCGCCAATGGCGAAGGCGGCAAGATAGGCGTCCATCCAAAGTTTTGGCGAAGCCGTGTTTCGATTCGCGAAACGGAGCCAAAGTTCGCGGGTGGCGGCCGGCTCGTCAACGAACGTCACATTCGGCTCGGATTGCCAATCGTTCATCAAACGGATGGCACCCTCGTTGGTGATGATGGGCGATTCATACATGCCTTGAATCGCACTTGTGGTAAGCAGCCTGACGATGGATTGCTCGGTGGCGCGGCAGAAGCAGGCCGGGAACTCTACCGTAGTTTCGTCGATCGCCGTCATGGCAGCCGCGTGAGCTCCGTGGCGGTCAAAGGCGACAGCCAGCCAGCAATTCGAATCAATGAGAAATCCCCGCACTTTGCAAATCCTCCTCCAGTTGGGATTCCTCGATCAGACGCTGAAGTTCCTCAAAGGTCGGCGTGGGCTTGTCCGATGCAGGATTGCATTTGATGTAGGAAAGCCCGCTGGCACTGCGTGAAATCACGAGCGATGGTGTCTCGCTTGGCGTTTCTCGTTTGGAAATAAGGCTCTCGCGAATGGCGTCCGCGCATTCGCGTCAACTTAAGCAGGAAATCGCGATTTCCCTTAGTGTCATGCGGATTCTTCGCTCGTGTTTCACATGTCTGAGGTCTGGCTTGTAGTCCGCGAGGCTCACCATCGAGCGGATGCCGAGGACGAAGCCTGCCAG
>JBBRCO010000122.1:0-12714 GCA_038204755.1 Verrucomicrobiales bacterium | reverse complement strand
GTGGAAAAAGCGCTGCGCTATCTGGCACGCGTACAGCAGCCCGACGGCTCGTTTCCGGATAGATTCGGCGACTCCACCGGTATTCCCGCGCTCGTCGGCATGGCGTTTCTGTCCAAGGGCCACCTGCCTACAGAGGGTCCGTATGTTGAGCCTCTGAACCGCTGCATCGACTTCGTGCTCGCCAATCAGAAGCCGGAGGGGCTTTTCGAAAAAGGCAACGCAGGCACCGGTCCGATGTATGCGCACAATATTTCCACGCTGTTTCTATCAGAAGTTAGCGGCATGGTTGATCCGGGGCGGCAGCAAAAGATTGCCAAGGCCCTGCCATCCGCGCTCTCGCTCATCCTCCGTGCCCAAGCCGTGAAAAAGGACGAGCGGAACCGCGGCGGCTGGCGCTATTTTCCTGGCTCGAAGGACAGCGACACTTCCTGCAGCGGTTGGGCGCTCATGGCACTGCGGTCTGCGAAGCTCAACGGCGCGTCCGTTCCCGATGCCGCGATCAATGACGCCGTTGCCTATCTGAAACGCCATCAGAACGCTGAGATCGGCTGCTTCGGTTATATGGGCACGGACGATCACCAGAAGACGCTCACCGGCATGGGCCTGCTCTGCTTGGAATTGAGCGGGAAACACGGTACACCGGAAACGATCAAGGCCGCCGATTATGTGATGAGAACCTTCCGCGAGATCCCGGGCGGGAAGTTCGAGTTTTACGGGAATTATTACAACTCCCAGGGCGCTTTCCAAATCGGCGGGAGATATTGGGAGGAGTTCGCTCCATGGATGTATGCGACTTATTTGAAAAAGCAAGAATCCGACGGCTCATGGAACAGCACCGAGGCAGGCAGGATCTACGGTACCGCGATGATGGCGCTCGCCTTCACCGTGCCCTACCGCCAACTCCCGATCTATCAAAGGGACGAGACGGTGGGTGAGACGGAGCGCTGATCTTGGTTCGGCACCCTGAAAGGTGCGCTGGAAATGCCTGAGCTAGCCGCAGCCCTTCCATTTTCTGCGCTCCACTGCCGGGGCGGACGCCTATGGGGCGTGTGCTCCCATGAGAAGACACATCCGCCGGATTTGGCGTGCTGAATGTCTGCGGGAGCAGGAACCCGCCGGGTTTTACGATCTAAAATGCCGCAGGGGGCGGAACCCGGTGGCTTCGGCGGATTTCTGCTAACTGCGGGTCCGGTGACAGGGCCGGGGGTGGCTTCTGCCTTGGTGCGGCGGGCCAGCGCGGGGGTGGATGCGGGGGCTTGCCACTCGGCGAGGTTGTTTAAGATGAGATTGATGCGGCGCTCTAGCTGAGGGCGGTGTTCGGAGAGGGTGGGTAGGGTTTGGCCGTCCTCGGTGGCGGCTCTATCGGTGGTGAGGGCCTCGAAGGCGGTCTGGGCTTGCACCATGTTTGCAAACGGGGCGGTCTGGCTGATGGCGGCGAGATCGGCGGTGGGTTGAGGCTTTTTGAGATCCGCGATGAGGAATGTCAGGTGGCCGGTTTGGCGGGTGTAGCCGTGTTTTACCAGGGCGGCGGCTACGAGGGTTTGGCTCCAAGCAAGCAGTATGAGGAAGGCGGTGCTGGGGAAGATTCTGAATGGGTTCATTTCTCGGAACGGCAGAAACAAAAAAGGGGAGCAATGTGCTCCCCTCATCGGAACGGCGGAGCCCCGCCATTCACTTTTTCGAGATGGGTCAGGCTGGTGCTCCGACGGCCCCCGGGATCGGTCCGTCATCGTCCGTGCGGCCTTCGTTAGCGCTCTTCGGGGCTGGTTTCTTGGTGAGCTCGTCAGGCACTGGTGGCGGTTTCGGTGCGGATGGCGGGTTCTTCATTTCACCGGACTCGATGATGTCGCGAAGGTGGCTGGAATCCAGCGTTTCGAATTCGAGAAGTGCCTTGGCGATGAGTTCCACCTTGCCGCGACCTTCGTTGAGGACGCGGGTGGCGATGGCGTAGGCGTCGTCGATGAACCGCTTGATTTCTTCGTCGATGACTTTTGCGGTGCTTTCGCTGTAGTTAGTCCGGCGGCCTCCCATATCGCCACGACCGAGGAAGACGGGGCCGTCTCCTTCGCCGTATTCGACCATGCCGAGCTTGTCGCTCATGCCCCATTCGCAAACCATGTGGCGGGCGAGTCCGGTGGCTTGGCGGATATCGCCGGATGCTCCGTTAGATACGTCATCGCTGTGGAAGCCTTCCGCGATCCGGCCACCCATGGTGACGATGAGATTGGCGAGCGCTTCTTTTTTCTGTGTCGAGTATTTGTCGCCATCAGGCAGATACATCGTCGCGCCGAGATACGGGCCGCGAGGGATGATGGTCACCTTGTGGAGCGGACTGGTATCCGGCAGGACCATGTTGAGGTAGGCGTGGCCGGCTTCGTGCCAGGCGGTGCCGGTTTTTTCCTTGTCGGACATCGCAAGACTGCGGCGCTCGCGGCCCCAACGGACCTTGTCGCGGGCTTCTTCCATTTCGTCGAGAGTGACGGCGGAGAGTCCGCGGCGGGCGGCGAGCAGGGCGGATTCGTTGATGAGGTTGGCCAACTCGGCACCGGAGAAACCGGGTGTGCCACGGGCGATCCGCGAGAGATCGACGCCGGCGGCGAGTTTGATTTTCTTGACATGGACGCGGAGAATTTCCTCGCGGCCATTCACGTCGGGAAGGGAAATGGTGACCTGCCGGTCGAAACGGCCGGGACGGAGGAGCGCGGGATCGAGCACGTCAGGGCGGTTGGTAGCAGCGATGATGATGACGCCTTCTTGGGTGTCGAAGCCGTCCATCTCGACGAGAAGCTGGTTGAGTGTTTGCTCGCGCTCATCATGACCACCGCCCATTCCGTGACCGCGGTGGCGGCCGACGGCGTCGATTTCGTCGATGAAAATCAGGCAGGGCGCGTGTTTGCGGCCTTGTTCGAACATGTCGCGGACGCGGGATGCACCGACACCGACGAACATTTCCACAAAGTCCGAACCAGAGATCGAGAAGAACGGTACGTCCGCCTCACCGGCGATGGCGCGGGCGAGCAGGGTCTTGCCAGTTCCCGGAGATCCGACCATCAGCACGCCTTTCGGAATCGAACCGCCGAGCTTTTGGAATTTGCGCGGATCGCGGAGGAAATCGACGATTTCATAAAGTTCTTCCTTCGCTTCCTGAATGCCGGCGACGTCCTTGAAGGTCACTTTGTTGCGATCCATCGTTAGCAGGCGGGCCTTGGATTTGCCGAAGGACATCGCACCGCGGCCAGCGGATTTCATCTGCTGGCGGAACAGGAAAAACAAGATGCCGATGATCAGCAGGAAAGGCAGGAATGTGAAGAGCGCGCTCTTCAGATAGTCCGTGGTCGGATCGTAGTTCGCGGTGGTTTGAAGCAGCTTCTTTAAATCCTCGCCAAGAATCGGCACGGAAACGACCACACTGAACTGCGCTGCTTCGATTGCTTTGCCCGTCGCATCCTTCGGCGCGATCAGGTTCGTGATCACCTCGCGGCGACCAACGATGACTGCATCCGTGGAGCCGGAAGTGGTGAGAATGCGCAGCGGATTGACCAGATCGGCAGTCTTGATTTGCTTGAGCGCGAAGGCCTTGCGGAAAGCAGAGAGGGAAAGGGTTTCGATGTTGTCACCTTCTAGCGGGGACTCGGTCGCATTGCCGATTTGTTTCATCTGGATGTCCTTGCCGAGAATCTCGCGGATTTCATCACCTTGGAGGCTCAAGTTCACCGGGACCCGGAAGTCGGTGACCTCTTTCTGCTCGTCTTTCGGCTTGACCGGTTCCGGCTCGATCCAGCCGGTGATTTTCGCATCGTAGGCGGTATCCGAGGTGACGACCTTGAACGGTTGTTTGACATTATCCACGACCACGCGGCCTTGTTCCCATGCTTGGCGGAATTCTGGATAACTTAAAGATTTCACCGTCTTGGTCATGCCCGGGGCGAAATAGGCGACGCTCAGAACGACCATTGCAAGAGTGAGGAGTCCGAGCAGACGCCAGTTGAAGCCGTTGGCATCGCCGCTGGGGCGGTTCGGATTGCTGGGAGGCGGAGTGGAGTTCGGTGAGTCGGACATGATAAGCGTAAAGAAGCCCGAGCGGCGGTGGGGCATGGGCCGGGTGCCGTTCAGGGGTGATTGAGGATACCGTATAGGACTGAAAAGCAAACCCCTTTTTTGCACGAGTCTTGCGGGCGGGCGCGGGGTCTGCCTAGAAACTCCCAGTGGAACATCCCTCGCCTCAAAAAGACTCTTCTCTCTCGCTCCTGCGGAGGCTGCGGATATTGAGATGGTTGCAGGCGATTCCCGGGGTCGGTCGGCTGCGGGCACTGCGTCCGGGGGCTGATGCCCACGTCGGCGTGCTGGTCGATTCGTTCGCCGCGTTTGCCACGCTGGACGACGAACTGAGCACGCTGGAGGCGGACCTTATTCTGGACATGCTGCGCAGTGCGTTTCCTGAAGTGGACCACGGCTGGCTCGGGCGGCGCTTGCAGCGGGCGGTGAGAAACCCTCGGCCGCTCCAAGGTCTGGCTGTCGAATTAAAGGACAGCTTCGATGACGCAGGAAAACTCGCACTCGGCCTGCAGCTCTTCACGCTCGTTGATGCTGCCGGACGTTCGGAGCGGAACCGGACGAGCTTTGAAATTTTCATGCGCCGCCTCGGTCGGCCGGACTACGGTGTGGCGATTCTGCGGGAAATGCGCGGTGATGCCGGCGAACCCGCAGACGAGGACCTGCCGTTCGAGCGTCTCATTTTCGGTCGCGACGGCGCGGATGTGCTGCTGCCACCTGCGGCGAGCGAGCACGAGTTCCGTGTCTATCGGGCGGGCGATCTGATTCTCGTTAGAAACACCGGTATCTCGCCGCTCTGGATCCGCGGCCGGTCGGTGGAAACAGGGTCGTTCCTGCGCATGCGCGAGCGCCAGCCGCTGGTCGTGCCGGGGTGGACGCTCAGCCACGAGGATCTGATGTTTTTCCTCGACGTGAAACGCACCGGCAACGCGCCGTCGATCTATCTGGAACCCGGCGAAAGCGGCCTCACCGCCGAGCGCACGCGCGGCCGTCAGAGCGCGCTGCGGGTCCGCTTCGGGCTGGACGCGGAGGTCGAGGCACTCCGCGACACCGACCTCCACGCCGGCAGCCGCGGGCCGTTGAAAAAAGGCGATATCGTCATCTGCCGGAACCACGAACGCCTCGGCGACGCGTCCGGCTTCAGCCTATCCATCAACGAACTCCGCCGCAAGGCCACGCAGAAAGGCCGGCGCTTCCGGCTCGCGGGCGATCGTCAGGAATACCTCGTTTCCAACGACGCCGCAGCACTATCAGCCGGGGATTTATTGCTAGGTTCGAAGCTTTCGCCGAAAGCCGTGCTCTTCATCCGCTACGACGCGCAGCGGGCCGAGGGCGAGATGGAAATCCGCGAGAGCCACGGGCCGATCCTTGTCGATGGCATTCCCGTCAAGGGAACCGCCGCGTTGCATGATGGCTCGCTGATCCGTCTATCGGGCAGTCAGGCCGTGCGCTGCCGTTTCAGCGAAGGTTTCCTGGATGAGGAAAGAACCCTCATCGAAGCGCTCCAGGTGGAGGATTTGATCCACGATTTCGGCCCGGACGCGCGGGCGCTGGATCACATTAATTTCGAGGTGAAGCGCGGCGAAATGCTCTGCATCATCGGTCCCAGCGGCAGCGGGAAAAGCACATTGTTAGCGGTGCTCTCCGGTCAGCGCGAGCCGACCCGCGGCAAGGTGAAACTCAACGGTATTTCCCTTTACGAACGCCGCGAGCAGCTCGTCCCGTTCATCGCCCACATGCCGCAGGAGGAGGCGCTCAACCCGCAGCTAACAGTCCGTGAGCACCTGCGCCATGCCGTCACCATCCGCCGCCCGGCTCTATCGCTCGCCGAGCACGAACGGCGCGTGGATAGCATGCTGGCCGAGCTCGGGCTGCAATCGATCGCCCGCCGCAGGGTGGGTGCTCCGGGAGAAAAAACCATCTCCGGCGGTGAACGCAGCCGTTTGAATCTGGGTGTCGATCTCGGTAGCCGCGCGGAGGTTTTCCTATTCGATGAGCCGATCTCCGGGCTCTCCTCGAAGGACTCCGAACACGTCGCTGAAACTCTGCGTTCGCTGGCCCGCGAGAAAATCGTCATAGCCTCGCTGCACCGCCCGGGCGCGCCGGTGCTGCGGCTTTTCGACAAGGTTCTGCTACTCGACAGCGGCGGGCGGCTCGCCTATTTCGGGACTCCCGCCAGCATGGTCGGTTATTTCCGCGACGCCTGTGAGGAGCTGGCGATTTCCCATCCATCCGTCACCGCGATGTCGCCGTTGGGCGCGGATTTCGTGTTTGATGTGTTGGAAACTCCGCTGAGCGCGATCGGCGGAGGATCGAACACCGGTGCCGCCCGCCGTTTCCCGCCTTCGTTCTGGCAGGAGCGCTTTGAGAGCGTGGATCTGATGCAGTCGCTCCAGCTCGGCGGCGGACCTGCGTCCAAGCTCGGTGAGATCAAGGAAGGCGAGCGCTCGCCGGTGCCGCCCAAGCCGTCGCGCCGCCTGCATGCGGTGATCGCCGTCTTTGCCACCCATTTCCTGCGCTCGTTCCTATCAAAAACCCGTAATCGCGGCACGATCTACAGCACTTGTCTGGAGGCTCCGCTGCTCGCCGCGCTGATCGCCATCACGCTGCGATCGTCCGCCGAGGGGGGCTATCAGTTCTCCACCGCGCTGCACATTCCGGCCTATCTGTTTCTAAGTGCGACGGTGGCGATGTTCCTCGGTCTGACCAATTCCGCCACCGAGGTCCTGCGCGACCGGCCCATTCTCCGCCGCGAGCGGAACTGCCAGCCCGGCGCGGGTTCCTATGTGATGGCGAAGTTCACCGCTCTGGGAATCGTCGCCGCAGTCCAGTGTTTCGTCTATCTGGTCGTCGGAAACTACTTTCTGGAAATCCACGGCATGCTGCCATTCCTGTGGCTGTGGATGACGCTCACCGCTTGGACCGGCACGGCGATGGCGTTGGTTGTTTCCTCCGTGGTGCAGACCGAGCGGGCGGCGCTCACCGCAGTGCCGCTTTTGTTAGTCCCGCAGATGCTGCTGGCTGGCGCGCTGGTGCCCTACAAGGAAATGAACCGCGGGCTTTTCATCAATGCCTCGGAAGTCCGTGAAAAAGGCGGTGCTCCGGTGCCGGCGCTGGTCATGCCACTGCGCTATGCCTACGAGGCGATGATCGTTTCACAAGCAACTCAGAATCCCTTCGAGGCCGAGCGCCTCCGACTGCAGCGCCGCATCGACCGGGTCAGGGCTTTGAAAACACCGATGACCGCCGAGCGGTCCGAGCGCTTCGATCTCGTGAAGGAGGGGCTGCGCCGGTTACTCGCATCCGGTGCGACGACGCCGGACGACGCGGAGGAGATCATCAACCGCATCCGGCGGATTTCCACATCGGGCACGCGCATCGAGGTGGAGACGATGAAGGTCTGGCCGGATCACGATCCGAAGGCGCGTCCGGCTTCCGAGTTTTTCGTCAATGAGCGCATCGACCTGCTAGTCCGGGAGGCTGAAACCTTCCGCAACGACTACCGCAACAAGGAGCCGCGCAACGTTTTCTATGCACTGAGGAAACCGCTGCCGTTCATCACCCAGAAGCCGCAGTCGCTCAGCGAAAAATACGTGGAGCGCGACGACGAGATGGAGACGCACCGGTACTGCGGATTCATCCTCGTGATCATCGTCCTCGCCTGCGGTGTCATTTCCACGATTATTATCTCCCGCCAGAACCGGCGGACGCGGTGAGGGCGAAGTGGATGGTTGATGGTTGATGGAAAGAAGAACCTCTCCGGCTCTCCACTATCAACTCTCCTGCGGTGGTGAGGAAACCAGCGCCAGCGCGTCCATCACCGCTGCAATGGATGCGGGCGGCAGGGAATCCGGGACCACCGCGCCAAGCACGAGGCAGCCGTAGGCGGTATCCACCGGGATCACTTCCAGCGTCGCTCCTGCGCCGATTTTTACGTGGACATTGCCGCCGGTGGCTCCTTGGCGGCGCGAGGCGAGTGCCAGGCTGCGGGCGAGGAAATGCAGGCGGCCGTGGTTGCTTTCGTCGAAAATCACCGCGCCTTCACGGTCGAGAATGAAGATGCCGGTGGCGGAAAACTGGCTGCGCATCCAATCCCGGAAGCGGGTGATCCGGTCGAGGAACGGGCCGCGCGCGATCGTGGGACCGAAGGTCATTTCCTCCGGATGGCCCATCACCGGAGCGGGTGCCGGAGCCCCGGTGACCTGCTGATGTTGCTGTGGAGGAAGGGGCGGTGGCTCTACCATCGGCAGGGCCATGCGTTCGGTGGCGTAACCGACGAAGCCTTGATCGAATCCGGCGTCCTCGACCGTTATCGCCGGTTCGCGCTGGGGCCGCATCAGGCCCTCGGCGAGCCGCCGGACTTCAATCGGGTCCAGCCATGGATAGATCGGATCGGTCATCCCCGTGCGCCGTTAGGTTCGAGCTTCATTTCGATTTCCGAACGGAGGGCATCGAAAACCGCCTGTGCTCCGGCACCGTCTTCCAGCACGCCGATTGGCAAGCCGCGGGCGCTGGCGCGGACGAACAGGCCATCACGCGGGATCTGTGTTTGAAAAACCATTTCCGGTGGCAGCAATTGCCGCAGCGCGGCGGCGGCCTCGGTGCTTTCCGCCAGATCTTGCTGCACCATGGTCAGGCAGACGCCGAGCACGCTCAGTCGCGGATTCATCACCCGCAGGCGGTTGAGGCCTTCCAAGAGTTTCGGCACGGAGCGGATGCCCAGCGGCTCGGCTTGTTGAGGAATCATGATCGCGTCGCTGGAGGCGATCACATCGCCGGTTACCCCGAAAAGTCCCGCTGCGGTATCGATCAGGCAAAGGTCGAATCCCCGTGCTGCGACGCTTCTGAGAAAGGCGCGCACTCTCGCGAGGTGGGCACCCATGCCGGCACCACCGGCCTCGTAGTCGCTAGCCTGGCCGCTGGCGACGAGGGAGAATGTTTCCAACCGCGTCGGCACGATCAGCCGCTCGAGCGGGATGCCAGGATCGGCCAGATAGTCGTAAAATCCGGTGAGCAGCCGCGATTGGCGGGTGAGGGAAAGCCCCACGGAGCCTTGAGGATCGGCATCCACGAGCAGGGTCTTCACTCCCGCGCGGGCGAAAGCATGGGCGAGATTGATTGAAACGGTGGTTTTACCCACTCCTCCTTTTTGGCTGGAAACGGCGATACTGATCACTCTGCTTGGGGAATTGTGTCGCGAGATTAGCTTCGGCTTGCCACATCGGAAGTCTTTTCTTCATGATGCAGTCGTCAAGCGGAGAATGATGTCCATTTATCCCGTCCGCCCCTATTTTATGAACTCCAAATTTCCCTTCGGTTCGGCAATCCCTGCAATGACGATTTGCACCCTTTTGCTGGCAACAACCGGCTGCCGCAGGGGGACGCCCATAGATGAGGAGGTGCCGGAAAAACCGGCGGTCATCGCCCCCGAACTCAACAGCAACAACGTCGGCATGCTGCCGAGCGCGGTTTACCGGAGTCAGGCGCAATCTCCGATCCACTGGCAGCCGTGGACGAAAGAATCGCTCGAACATGCGCAGGCGGCGAACCGACTGGTCTTCGGCGTAATCGCGATGCCGCAACATCCGGGGTTCCAAAGCGTGCTGGCCTCACTCGCCGCAGATCCGGCGCTGGTGTCCGCGATCAACGAGAACTACGTGCCGGTGCTCATCGATGCCGATGCTTCGCGCGAGATGGGACTGCTGACGGGCGATCTCTGTTCGGAAATCAAACGCGGACTACAAATGCCGCTTTTCGTCTGGATGTCGCCGGAAGGAAACCCGGTCGCGTGGATCCCGATGACCACCGCCGAGACCGCGAGCCTTTCCGAGCTTTTCAACCAGTCGCACTCGATGGTCACCCGGATGTGGGCGGACGACTCGGAATACGTGATGAAAAACAGCGCGCTCGATAACGCCAATCGCCGCGCCCGTATCGCCTCTCGCAAGAATACCAAGGTGATGAGCAACCATCCCGGCGACGACACCGTCCGTGCTCTGCGGCAGTTGACCTCACTTTATGACCCGGACTCGCGCAGCTTCGACGAGGCGGGCGGGCTTTTCCCAGCAGGCGCGATCAACCTGCTCGCCACCGCCGCCGTCCATCCCGGGCTGCCGGCCGATCTGCGGACCCGCTGCATGGACACCACCCGCGAGCTGCTGGTGGACTTGCTGCCGAGCGCGATGTTCGATCCGCTGGAAGGCGGAGTGTTCGCCTCCCGCCGCGGTAACTCGTGGGCGCTGCCGATTTTCTATCGGGAATGCGGTGGCCAGGCACGGTCGTCGGTCGCGCTATTCAATGCCTACCGGGCGACGGGCGAGAAGAAGGCGCTCGACAAGGCGCTCGGGCTGATCGCGTTCGTGGAGAAGAATTTCGCTACGCCGGAAGGCCTGTTCGCCGTCGGATTGACCCAGGAAACCGATTCGGCAGCGTGGCTCTGGAGCGTGGAGGAAGTGGAAAAGGAACTCACGCCCGAGGAAGCCGCGTGGTGGATCAAAGCGGCCCGCATGAAGGGCCTCGGCAACCTGCCATCCGAAGTCGATCCGCGGCGAGAGTTCTTCCGCGCCAACAGCTTGGGGATTTCCAAATCCGTGGCCGAACTCGCGGCCGAGCAAGGTCAGCCCATCGAGGTTTTCGCCCCGAAATACGAGATCGTTCGTAAAAAGCTCCTGAAAGCCCGCAACCACCGTCTCGGCGAAATGCCGCGCGACCTTTCGCCGCACGCAGGTGTCACGCTCCGCATGGTTTCCGCTTATGCCTCGGCGTTCGGAGCCACAGGCGATGACGTTTATCGAGAAAAAGCCGTCGCGCTGCTCAAGAAGGCTCGTGAGGCATTCTCCGTCGGTCCGAAACTGCGACTTTTCGCCGAAGATACGCCGAAATCCATCGGCGAAGGCCGCGCATTCCTCTACGGACTCGCACTTCAGGCGGCGCTTGATGTGGCGGTGATCACCTCGGATAAAAGCCACCTCGTCTGGGCCGAGGATCTGGCCACCACCGCCGCGGAGCAATTTACGGACGCCGAATTTCTCAAGGAATGCCCCGACGATGCGAAAATCATCGATCTCCCGATCACCGATCTGATCATGCTTTTCGATGATTCCACGGCAGGCCTGATTTCCTTCGCCGAGTGCCGCCTGGTGGAGCAGGGGAGGCCGCTGGTCCGGAGTTTCAGCGAACTCGCCACTCCACTGCCGACCTACTCGGTTGACAGGCCCATTCTTCACACCGATCTGTTGCAGGCTACACTTGCCCGTTATTTCCGAGTCACCGTTGTCGCCGGTGCTGACCTTTCACCCGCAATGAAGCGCGCCGCCGAACTTCTCCCCATGCGGATGATCCAGCGCCGGCCGTCCAATGCCGATGACCAGATCCCGGCAGGTTCGGTGAAAATCATTTTCGGCAGCGGGGAAAGCCGCACCATTTCGAGTCCTGAGGGATTGCAAGAAGCGCTCTTGCTCTCTCTCGGAAAATCATAAACGCTCCTTTCAGCACCCTACTTGACTTCCCATTCATGAAAAAAGCCCGATTTCTCGCTACTCTCAGTCTCTGGACGGTCGCCCTGCCCTGCATGGCCGATACCTTCACCCTCAAGGACGGAACAGTGTTCGAAGCAACGGTGCTCAAGGAGGACGCCGAGTCCTACACCCTCGAAGTGCAGGTGACCAAGAGCATCAAGGACGAAAAGACGATCGCCAAGGCCGACGTCCAAAAGGTGGACCGCGCGAAGCCGGATCTCGTCGCCTTCGAGCCGATCGCCAAACTCGTGCCGACCCCGGATTTCCTCAAGGACGAGGACTACGCTGCGAGAATCGCGGCTGTAAACAAGTTCCTCGAAGCGAACCGCAGCAGCGAGAAAACCAAGGATGCCCAGGCGATTCTCGAAACCCTCAAGGCCGAAGCGTCATCCATCGCCGCCGGCGGGCTCAAGCTGAATGGCACGATCATCACTCTCTCCGAATACGAAGCGAATCAATATGACATCGACGCACGCGTGCAGGAAGCGAAGATCCGCTCGCTGGCGACCAGTCGTGAAACGTTGCTCGCACTGCGTGCGTTTTCGGATTTCGACAAGGACTACCGCGCCACCCTTTCTTACGGAGCACTCGCTCCTTTCATGATCCAGATGATGAAGGGCTACGTCGGGGATCTCAAGCAGTCGCTTCTCGGCCTGGACGCCCGCATCAAGACGCGCGACCAAGGCCTCCTGCAGATGGCCCTTGCTGATCGTGCCGCGACCGAGGCCGCCATCAAGGAGGAGAACGCCGCCATTGAGGCGCGCTATCAGGCGGAGAAGGCGGCCAAACAGAACTGGCCCACCATCACTCCCTACCACCAAGCTTCGCTCAAGGATTCCATCCACTTCGGCGATCTGGAAATCGCGCGCCTGACCACCGTGAAGACCACCCTCGGAGTCGATGGCGGGAAAGCCTATCGGGAACTCTACTCCGCTGTGAAAAGCGGGGCCAAAACCACCATTGTCACCGCCGCTTTCACGGCTGCAAAAACGGCCCTTGTCGCTTCCCGCTACATTGAGCCGCTCGATGCCATCGTGAAGGCGTCCGGCAGCAGATAACCGATTTTTTCTCAAACAGATTCATGTCCAAACCCCGCACCGCCACCCGCAACCGGAAGACGGCGGAGACACAAATCGAGCTCACG
>JBBRCO010000121.1:0-12804 GCA_038204755.1 Verrucomicrobiales bacterium | reverse complement strand
TCGCCCCATCCGGCGGCAGGCAGCACCAGGTCCGCGGCGCGGGCGGATTCGGTGGTGAAATACATGTCCTGGACGACGAGGAACTCCAGTTTCTCCCGCAGTTTGGCCATTTTGCCGGAGTCGATCCAGGAGTGGAACGGATTGGTGGCAACGATCCAGAGACCCTTGATTTCACCGGATTCCGCAGCAGCCAGGATTTGGTCATAGGCCAAGGATGGCTCGCTCGGGATGTTTTCGAGCGGGATGCCGAGGGCGGTGGCGACCTTTTTACGATGCTCCGGGTTACTGGATTCATGACCGCCGACGAGAGATGTGGTGTTGGAAAACAGGCGAGAGCCCATCGCGTTGCACTGGCCGGTGATGGAGCTGGGGCCGGTGCCGGGCTTGCCGATGTTGCCGGTGATCAGGCAGAGGTTGATGATGGCCTGCGCGGCCCTCACGCCCTCGTACGATTGGTTGATGCCCATGGTCCACCACCAGGAAACGCGCTTGGCAGGGTCGGAAACGGCTAGGGCGAGCGCTTCGATGGTTTCCAAGGAAAGGCCTGTTCTATCAGTGACCGACGCGGGCGAGTAGTCTTTGACGAATTCGGTGAATTCGTCGATGCCTTCTGTCCTCGCGATGGAGGCGGCGTCCACGCGGCCGTCGCGGAGGATGCAGTGGGCAAGGGCGTAAAGCAGCGCAAGGTCGCCCTTTGGTTTCAGAGCGATATGCTGGCTGGCAGCCTGCGCGGTTTCCGTGGCGCGGGGATCGATTACGATGATCTGCGGGTTTCGCGCGTTTCGCATGACGCGCTGCCAGAGGATGGGGTGGGCGATGCAGAGATTGGCTCCTATCAGGACGATCACGTCGGACTCCTCGAAGTCCGAATAACAGGCAGGCGGTGAGTCGAAACCGAACGACTGCTTGTAGGCGGTGGCGGCGGTGGCCATGCATTGGCGGGTGTTCGCGTCGCAGTGCAGGAAACCCATGCCGAACTTGAAAAGGCAGCCGAGGAACGCCATTTCCTCGAAGGGAATCTGGCCGGTTGATAGAAATGCCACGGACTCGCGGCCGTGCTTTGCCTGGATCGCCTTCAACCGCGAGGTGAAGGTGTCGAGCGCGGTGGGCCAATCGGTGGGGACGAGTTTTCCCGAAGCATCGCGCAGGAGCGGGACGGTGGCGCGGTCCGGCGAGTCCAGCGGATCGAGCGCCTGCCAGCCTTTCGGGCAAGCCATGCCGAGGTTGACCGGGTAGCCCGCCTGGGGACTCAGGTTGATCGCCTCGCCGTTCTCATCGAGGTGGATCTTCAACTGGCAGCCGGTCGCGCAGTAGCCGCAGATGGAGGTGGCGGTGGAGCTGGGTTTCAGGCGCGATGGGATTTTTCCCAAGCCGAAAAACCCCGGTTCCTGCACCAGATCGCGGGTGAGGGGACCGGTGTGCTGTTTGAGAAAATGGGAGAGCATTGGGAGGGATAGGTGGAAATGGCGCGGAAGATGGATAGCAATTCCCATGCGAAATTCCGAGGCTCATTCCTCGCCAGGCCGTGGATTTCTCATGGAGGGCATGAAATCCATTAATCACGCCTTCCACAGCGTCAGATGGACGATCTCGGCGGGGGCGTAGGTCCTTAGTGGAAACCAGTTTCCGGCGCCGTTGCTCACGACCAGCGCGTGCCTGTCTTTTTGATAGAGACCCGACCAGTATTTGAACATCACCGGCCCCACTCCCAATTCGTGGCCTAGCATCAATTGCCCACCATGCGTGTGGCCGGCGAGAGTGAGCGGCAGGCCGTGCTTCACCGCCGTATCGAAGGCGTGCGGGTGATGGGCCAGCAATAGAGGAAATGCGGCAGGATCACGCAGTTTCGCTACCTTTTCCACATTTTCAACCATGTCGGCGGCGTGGTGATCCCAAGTAATGCCCATGATTTGGACCGCGTGGCCGCGCAACTGGATTGTTTCGGCTTCGTTGCGCAGCAGGGTGATGCCGCTTTCCCGGACGCGCCGGACGAACTCTGCGGGATCGTCGAAAAGATCGTGATTGCCCTCGACCATGAATAATCCAGAGCGCGGGTTCATGCCTTTGACCATCTCCAGTGCGGAGGATAAATCGTCTAACGTGTTATCGATCAGGTCGCCGGTGAGAATCACCAGATCGGCGTTGAGGTGGTTGGTGGCCCCGGTGATTTCGCGCAACATCCGGCCGCGGGTGAATTTTCCGACATGAGTGTCTGAAATATGGGCGATGCGCAGTCCGTCGAGTGCATCTGGCAGATCTGGCAGGAAAACCGCCAATTCGCGGATGCGGAATCTCTGCGTCTGGGGAAGACAAATGCCGGTCGCGCCGAAAGTGGCGAGCACGGGCAGGGCAACCGCTGCGGCACCCAACAACTTGCGGCGCGTGAGAGTTCCCGCAACGGGTTCTGGCTTGGCAACCAACTCCATCGTGCGTGACCGTTCCATCCAACTCCTGCCGAGCGACCAGAACGCCCAGCCAGTCATCATCGGCAGTCCCACCATCGGTAGGAAAATGATCCCCCAAAGCAGCACCAGCGCATATAGGCTGGGTGGGATTGGCACCGAAAATCCATTATTTCTGGCAATCAGGATCCAGATGAATCCACCTAGCAGTACCATGATCAGCACGCCAAACATCACCCGCCACGAATCGGGCGCTTTTATTGCCTTGAGCCGTCGGTCAGCCCAGATCCACCAGGTGAGGGAGAAAAAAGGGATCGCAAAAACGATGAATTTGAAAAGCCACATAAGTTCAAAATCGCACGGTTCTAACTTCGAACAGACGCTTGTCCACCGGCGGGAATTTGAACCTGCGACGGTCTGCAGAGCACAAATGGCGAAACCACCAGAGCCTCGAAAAGAACGTCCGCGGGTTTCTCCCATTGGGCGGCATGGAGGCCGCTGATTTTCACCAGATCACCCGATTTCAGCCACGCATTCACCCGCTCGGATTCGTTTTCCGCGATGGCCGCTCCGACTTCCTCCAGCTTCAGATACGGATCGACGAAAATCAATCCGCCCCGCTCGTAGTGCGGCCGCAAGTAGCCCCAGGTGACCGTCCCGGTGTAGTTTGCCAGTTTTTCCGGCGTGCTGGAATCAGGCAGAATCATGGTGGGCAGCCGAGCAAATCAATGCGCCATCGGGCTCTCTCCAGAGGCGTCTCCGAGATGGGTGAGGTTTTCCGGCAGGAAGCGTTTGAAGCGGGTCTTGTCGATGGATTTCATGTAGGCTTCTTCCGGCGAAATCATGCCTTCGCGGAGTTTCGACCAGATCGACTCGTCCATGAACTGCATGCCTTCGTTTTTACCGCCGGTGATGACGTCGTAGAGCTTCTGCGTGGCACCTTCACGGATGATGGCGGCGACGGCGGGGGTGGCGAACATGATCTCGTGCACGGCGGTCCGGCCGGGTTTGTCCACACGTTTGCAAAGGAGCTGGGCGACGACGCCGCGCAGCGAGGCGGCGAGCATGGTGCGGACCTGCGATTGCTGGTCGGCGGGGAAAACGTCGATGATCCGGTCAACGGTCTTGCGGGCATTGTTAGTATGCAGTGTGCCGAAGACAAGGAGGCCGGTTTCCGCAGCCGTTAGGGCGAGCGAGATGGTTTCCAGGTCGCGCATTTCTCCGACGAGCACGATGTCCGAATCCTCACGCAGGGCGGCGCGCAGGCCGTCCGCGAAGGAGGGTGTTTGTATGGGGACCTCGCGCTGGGTGATGATGGAGCGCTTGTTGCTGTGGACGAATTCGATGGGCTCCTCGACGGTGATGATGTGGCGGTTGAAGTTGATGTTGATATAGTCCAGCAGGGCGGCGAGCGTGGTGGATTTACCGGAGCCGGTAGGACCGGTGACGAGCACGAGGCCGGAGCGCATGTGGCCGAATTCTTTGACAACGTTTGGCACGCCGAGGCTTTCGAGCGAGGCGATCTCGGTGGGGATCAACCGGAAGACAGCACCGAGCCCATTCTGCTGTTTGAGGTAGTTGCAACGGAAACGCGAGTCCTCGTCCATCTCGTAGGCGAAGTCGAGGTCGCCGGTGTTGAGGTAGCGCTGGAAGGCGGCGGGATCACAGATTTCCGAGAGAAGCGCCTTGAAGGTTTCGCCCTTGAGGCGTTCCTGGTCGGGAATTTCCCTAACCGCGCCGTGGACGCGGATTTTCGGCTGCTGGCCTTCGGATAGATGAAGGTCGGAGCCCTTGGTGGCGATCAGGTAGCGGAAAAGTTCGTCGATCTTGGCCATGCGGAGAAGTGAAAGAGAGTTTTGATAGGGTTTGTGAAATACAAGACGGCGGACGGTTTCAGGATTCGAGGAAGGCCCTCATCTGGTTTTTGTCATCCGCACGATAGAGCAGCTCTTCGCGGGAGATGATGCCTTGGACGTAGAGGCGGCGGAGCGACTCGTCCATGGTGATCATGCCGACGTTTTTACCGGTCTGCATGACGCCAGGAAGCATGAAGGTCTTGCCTTCACGAATACAGTTGGAGACGGCGGGCGTATTGACGAGCAGTTCGAGCGCGAGCACCCGGCCTTTGCCATCGGCACGGGGGACGAGCTGTTGGGAGAGGATGCCGCGCAGGGATTCCGAAACCATGATGCGGATCTGGTCGCGCTGGTCGGTCGGGAAAACGTCGAGCACCCGGTCCAGCGTCCGCGGGGCGTTGCCGGTGTGGAGCGTGCCGAGCACCAAGTGACCCGTTTCCGCTGCCGTTAGAGCAAGCTGGATCGTTTCAAGGTCGCGCATTTCACCGACCATGATGACGTCAGGATCCTCCCGCAGTGCGCCGCGGAGTGCTTTGGCGAAGGACTCGGTGTGGGTGTGTACTTCGCGTTGGTTCACATGGCAGCCTTTCGATTCGAAAACGTATTCGATCGGGTCTTCCAGCGTGAGGATATGGTCCTCGCGGTCGCGGTTGATGAAATCGACGAGGGCGGCGAGGGTGGTGGATTTCCCTGAGCCGACGGAGCCGGTGACGAGCACAAGGCCGTTCTGATAGCGGGTGAGCGGCAGGATGTGCTCCAGTGGCAGGCCGATGTCCTCAAGGGACCTGATCTGGGAGTTGATGATCCGGAACACCATGTCGTAGCCGAGGCGCTGCTTGACGACGGAGGCGCGGTAGCGGCCGTTAGTCGTGGAGTAGGCGAAGTCGATGTCTCCTTGCTTCTGAAGTCGGTCCCATTCGGCCTCATTGAGGAACGAGCGCGCTAAGCGGGCGGTGTCCGCAGGCGTCAGCGGCTGGTGGTCCGGCCAGATCGGGGCGAGGGTGCCGAAGCGTCTCCACGCGGGCGGATAGGCGGTCGGCAGGTGAAGATCGGAGCAATCATATTCACGGCCGAGCTGCAGGTATTGATCGACGTGATCCAGAATAACATGCGCTTCAGACATAAGGTGGTTTTCAGATGGAATTGGCTGATGGGGAGCGGGATTCCGCCGGTGGATTCGATGAGTGGGAGGCAAATCTAGCAGTGAGATGGTGTTTCACCTGATTGGCGAGCCAGACCTTTGCTAATGGGCGCACGGCGGTCAAGGTGAGACCGAGCAGGACGGTGGGCAGTCCGCGGCGCTTTTCCGGCTTGGCGAGTTTTCCGCTGCGGAAAAGCAGGCTGGCGGCGAGTCCGGACGCCAGCGAGCCCAGCAGCCAGCCGGTCGGATGCTCTTTGAGCGAGCCGCGCAGCCGGGCGGGAAAGTCGAATCGCTGCCTCGCAGCGACGGCCTCTTCTCCCAGAAAGGAGCGGGCCGCCGCACTGAGGGCGATCAATCGTCGGATTTCTGGGTCTGTTTGAAATTTTCGATCCATTCGCGGTCTTTTTGGAATTCGGCGCGGGTGATGGGGAAGGCGGGTGCTCCCGATGGTTTTGCCAGCTTGGCCAACACCAATCCGGCCAGCAGGTGGAGGAGGGCGAATCCAATGGCCACCCACGACCACGGCTTTTCGATAGCCTCTGATAGGACGGCGACCAGTCCTGCAACTAGCAGCGCCCAAGCGAAAACCACCGCACTGATTGCGGCGATTATATAGGCGATGGAACGTCCTGCTGCGGCGGTGGCGTCCTTCGACTCCAACTGGATGAGGGTGACCCGTGAGGCGATGAGCGCCATCAGGGCCTCCCGCCAATTCGACGGGAAACCTTGGGATTGGTTTTCAACGACGCGCCGGGGTCCACCGGATGGCGTGGGATCAGCGTCAGATGACGGATTCATGAAACTGCTGGGAAACTCACCTGACAGGGCTGGCAGGAGTATCAACGGCGCACGATGAGACCGATCAGGAAACCCACGCCGAGTGCGCTGAGTACGCACTTGGTGGGGTTTTCGCGGATGTAGTCCTCAGCGGTGATCTGGATCTCCTTTGCCTTCACGCGGGTGTCTTGCCACTGTTCGGTGGCGGATTCGCGAAGGTGCTGGGCCCGGTCGGTGGCAGATGCCTTGAACTGGGTCGCTTTTTCGGTAGCGGTCGCCTTGAACTGGCTGGCCTTCTCGGTGGCGGTTTCACGGAACTGCTGGGCCGTCTCGACGGCGCGGTCCTTGAGGGCGGAGGCTTTTTCCTCGGCGGTTTGCACGAATTCACGGGCTTTTTCTCCTGCTGCGGCGCGGAGATCGTTCGCTGCTTGGGCGACGGAAGGCGTTTGCGTGAAACCGGCTTCCGGATCAAGATTGTTAGGCGTGGAAAATGGATTGGACATGGCTTTTAACTTTCAGTTGCGGACGGGTCTCCATGACCACGTCCTGTGAGGAGAGTAGTGGCACTTCTTCGGTCGGGGTGCAAGGCGTGTCTTGAAAAATGGCAAATAGTTGCTACTCGGCCACCACCCTCGCGCGCGGTGGGGCTAGCAGAAGCTGATTCTGGTCGGCGGGCGGGCTGGTGAACCTCACGTTTTCCCATTTCGTGTCCTTCAGCGGACCGGTCCCGCGGAACTGGAAAAGGCCGTAGAACGGGCGCAGGGGGAGGGTGATCAGGCCCAATAATCCGCGCGCGTTCATCCGCATGGTCATGTCCACGGTGCGCTCGTTGAGGTTGACGGTGCCGTCTCCGGTGAAGTTGAGCGAGGTGGTGGATGTCTGGAAGTCGTTGCTGCTGAGGATTCCTTTGTTGATATTGAAGGTGAAGAACGCGCTTTTCGCCTGTTGGAAACCAGCCTTGCCGTCGTTCAGCACGCCGCCGACGAGGCCCGAGAGCGGCCCGAACATCGGCACGGAAAACAGCTCCGCTTGCTCCACGGCCATCAGGCCCTCGCCGTCCATGGTTTCCACCTTGTTGTCGTCCAGCGAGAACTTGATCCGGCCGGTCACGTTTCCGCCGCCCTTCATCTGGAATCCGTAAGTCGAGGTCAGCTCGGGGAGCGAGAGTTTTGTCCAACTCAGCTCGCCCTCCAACCGGCCCTTGCCAGCATAGTCGAAACGAGCAGCCACCGGCCCGCCGAAGGCGGACAATTCCAGATCGCTGATGGTCACCCGCTCACCGCAGATGCCGACTTTCGCCTGCGGGCGGTCCAAGGTCAGATTTTCGCCGAGAAACACGTAATCGGCGGCCTTGTCCGAGCTGAAGGCAATATCCAGCGTAGTCCGTCCCCTTGGCGTCACGTCCACCACGCCGCTCCCCTTGAGCTCCGGCGGGGTGTGGAAACGATATTGCTCCAGGCCGTCCGCGATTTTTGGGGCGAAAAGGCGCACCATCGGCGCGGCCCAGAACTGCCCGGCCACGCCTTCCACCTGCACGACCTTTTCGGGTGCGTCGTAGCGGATCCGCCCGATTTTCACCGATCCTTGCCGCGGCCCGTCGAAGGCGTCACGCAGCGCATAGTTGTCATAGTTGAAAACCACGGAGCCTTCGTAGAAATCCAGTTCGTGGTGATTGAGGGAGAATTTAGCATCAGCGTGGTTCACCGGCACGCCGCGGTAGTTGATGTTCTTGGCGTTACCGCTTCCGGTGAAGGCCCAGGCGGTTTTGTCCTCGGTATCGAAGCTGCCCTCCAAGTGGACGTCCACTGCCGCTCCCTTGCGCTCGGAAAAATCCCTGAGCACGGCCGCCATCGGATGCGGATCGAGGAAAAACGGCCGGTAAACCGATATCGGCAACGTCGTGAACAGCTCGAACCGGATCTGCGGCAGTTGGATCATCGCCTTTCCATGAGCCTCGCCATCCGGGCGCACAAGGTGCAGGTCCCTGAGAAACAATTGCTTATCTCTCCAGGAAAACGAACTCTCCACCACGGTGAAGGGCATGCCGTGCAGCTCGATGGCCTCACAGCGGACGTGCCCGGTCGTGCGGATTTGGGGAGCGTCGTTCTCGTCAATTTGGAATTCCCCCTCGGCTTCCAGGATTTGTTTTCCCTTGATTTCCACTTCCTTCACGGACGGTAGCCCCGCCCACGCTTTCAGGAGTTCCGGCACTTCGAGCGAAGAAGCAACGTCGAAGCGGCCTTCTTTTGCGTCGATATTATAGTCCATGTGGCCGTCAAATGTCCCCCGCGAGTCGGTGGCGCGCAGTTTGGAAATGGTCAGGAGATCGCCCGTGAGATCCGCTTCGATGGTCACGTCGTCGAGGATGTGGAAATTTTTTTCCACTCCGCGGGCATGCAGAGAGAGTTTGGCGATGATCGACGAACGCAGGTTGGCGTCACCCTCGACGTGTATTTCGATCCTGGGTGGGTGTTTTCTGTCGAATTTCCAGAGCTTCAACTCGTTGATGATCTGGGCGATGAGTGCGCGCCTTTTGGCGACGTTGGACTCGTCGGGCGGTTGCTGGCTCACCTGCTGGTAGCCGATCATTTGCGCGTCGAGCTTCACCTCGATCCCGGCGATTTTCCCGCTCGCGTCGCGAATTTCGAGGCGGCGGTTGCCCGGCATGAAGATGGTGCCATTTACATCGGAGAGTGCCAAAGTCTCCGAGCGGGGATTTTTCGGATCCACCGGCATGCTCAGCTCGGCGTCCACGAGGTCGATTTTTGTCAGGTGGAAAATTCCCCTCGCCAGCCGGGTCTTGTCCAAGTCGAGGGTGACGCGCTCCAGCCGGGACAGCTCGTGCAGGTGCTCGGCGTCCGAGAAGAACCGCACGTCCGAGGCCACCACCCCACGCAGCGGGACGTAGCTCAGCCCGCCGATCTTGATGTGAGCGCCCTGTTTGCTGATCTCCCGCTCGATCAATGCCCGCCATGTCTCCGGCAGGCCCGTGCGGTTCGCCCACCACAGCAGGCCGCACGCTCCCAGCACCGCCGAAACGATCAGCAGGAAAAAGAACGAACGGAGGTTCCGGGCGAGGTGGAAGCGATACATGCGCGGCAGTCCGGCGAGGCTAGCGCGCGCCGTTTTAAAAAGCAACTCAGGGCACCACTCCAGCCTCGCGGAAGGAAAAATACGGCAGCCGTCCTTCCGCCGCGCGGCCGATGATCAAGTGGTCGAGGATTTCGATCTGCATGAACTTCGCCGCATCCACCAGCTTCCGCGTCACGATCTCGTCCGCGCGGCTCGGGCTCGGATCGCCGGACGGGTGGTTGTGGATCAGGATGAAACTATAGCCACCACGCGTGATGACCGGCCGGAAAATCTCCCGGGGATGCGCGCTGGATTCATTCACCGTGCCGACGGATACGATTTCCGTCCCGATGTGCCGCAGCCGCGTGTCCAGCACCGCCACCACCACCTGTTCCTTCGCCAAATGGCTCATTTGCGGGCCGAAAAACTCGTATATCAACTGCGGAGTATCGAGCGGACGGCTCTGGAGTTGCTCGCGGGCGACCCGCGATCCCAGCTCGAATGCGGCGGCGAGTTTCGACGCTTTCGCCAGCCCAAAACCTCTTTCCTTCGCCAGTTGGGAAACGGAAAGACTGCCCAAAGCACCCATGCTGCCGTATTTCTGGATCAGATTCCGGCCGATCTGGATCGCACTCAGCCCCTTCATCCCGGTGGAAATGAACAACGCCAACAGCTCGTCGTTGCCCAGCGCCCCGGCCCCGAGCAGCGCCAGTTTCTCGCGCGGCCGCTGGTCGTAGGGCATATCCTGAATGCGTGAGCCGGATGGTGGCCGGTTCCCGTCTGTCAAAGTCATTTCGCATTTATCGCTGAACATTTGAACACTCTAATGACTTTATCCCGCATGGCAAGCTTTCGAAACAATCCTGTTGGAAAATTTTCCGCAGCGGCTTAGCCTGCCGCCATGGGATGGGTGCTTTTCTTCGATGGTGACTGCGCGTTCTGCTCGGAGGCCGTGCGCCAGGTCGTCCGCTTTGATCGGCTCGGGAAAGTCTCGTTCGCCCCACTCCAGGGCAAGCTCTCGCGTGAAATGGGCTTCACCAAATACGCCTCAGAAGAGGGCGGCACCATGGTCCTTCTCCGCGAGTCAGATGGGAAAATCTTCACCCACAGCGACGGTCCGATCGCACTCGCCCGGCTCTTCGGCGGCTGGTGGCGCGTCCTTGCGCTCGCCCGCTTCATCCCCAAGCCCGTTCGCGACGCCGCCTACCGCTGGATCGCCCGCAACCGCTTCCGTTTCCTAGGGAAAACCGACACCTGCTCGCTGCCCGATCCCGCCGTCCTCAAGCGCCTGCGCGAATAGAAACAGGACGTCCCGCGCATTAAATCTCGTCACACCTGCGTTCAGGGTTTGACCTTCGAGAGTCGATGTTCACCTTCGCACTTCTCCATGACCGCCGCTTCCATCGCACCACGCAGTCCCGCATTCCTCATCCTCGGCGCGCCCGGCTCGGGGAAGGGAACCCAGGGCCAGATCCTCGGGCAGATCCCGCGCTTTTTCCACTGCGCCTGCGGTGATGTCTTCCGCTCGCTCGACACCCGCACGCCCATCGGCCAGCGCTTCGTCCACTACTCCAGCCGGGGCGATCTGGTCCCGGACGAGCTCACCATCGAGCTCTGGAAAGCCCAGATCGACAACCTCGGCGAGGCCCACGTTTACAAGCCGGACATCGATTTCCTCATCCTCGACGGCATCCCCCGCAACGTCCGCCAGGCGGAAATCCTCGACCGCTACGTCGAGGTCCATCAGGTCTTCCACCTCTCCTGCCCGGACCGCAACGAACTCGCCCGCCGCATGCGCAAGCGCGCCCTCAAGGACAACCGCATCGACGACGCCAGCGACAAGGTCATCGATCAGCGCATCGCCACCTACGAGGCCGAGACCAAGCCCATCCTCGAGTTCTATCCTGCGGACCGCATCACCGTCATTGATGCCACCCAGCCGCCGGTCAAGGTCCTCGCGGAAATGATCCAGTGCATCACCAGCCTTCCCGTTTTTGCGGAGATGTCGAAACACATCGCCTGATCCCACCATCACATGCGCCTCATTTTCATCGCCACCGGGGACATCGCACTGCCTTCGTTCCGCCACCTGTTGGAAAACGGGCCGCATCCCATCGCCCTCGTCACCCAGCCGGACAAGCCCGCAGGCCGCCACCAGATCCTCACCCCGCCCACCCTCAAGGTGGAGGCGCAGGCCGCTGGGATTCCGGTCTATCAACCAGAAAAAATCGGTGACATCACTGCCGATCTTGCCGTCCTCCATCCCGAGGTCCTTGTCGTCATGGCCTACGGCCAGATCTTGCGGAAGAACATCCTCACGCTTGCCAGCAAGGCCATCATCAATCTCCACGCCTCACTCCTGCCGAAATACCGCGGTGCTGCCTGCATCCAGGCCGCCATTGATGCCGGCGATGCGGAATCCGGCATCACCGCCATGCACATCGCCCGCGAGCTCGACGCCGGCGACGTGATCCTGATGAAATCCATCCCCATCGCCCCGGATGAAACCGGCGCCACCCTTCACGATCGCCTCGCCGATCTGGCACCTTCCGTTCTCGCCGAGACTCTCGCGAAACTCGCCGATGGCACCGCCCCGCGCCTCCCGCAGGACGATGCCGTTTCCAGCTACATCCCGAAGCTCGAGCGCGACGATGGGAAAATCGACTGGAGCCAGGACGCCGCCGCCATTGAGCGCCGCATCCGCGCCTACGATCCGTGGCCCGGCACCTACACCACCGCGATCGAAGGCGGGAAGGAAAAGCGTTTGAAAATTTTCCCACCCGTTACCGTGGTCGGACAGACGCTTGCTGCCGGAGAAATCTCGACCGCAGACGGATGTCTCACCATCGGCTGCGGGAAGGGCGCGCTCGCCATCACCTTGCTCCAACCGGAAGGCGGCAAGCGCATGCCCGCCGCCGATTATCTCCACGGCCGCAAGCCCGCAACGTTCCGCCCCTGAGCCGTGGACTGCGGCAGCCTGCTGCCGCTTTCGGTCACGCAGCCTCCTGCGGATCACCACCCGTAATCCCGATTTTATCAAAAGCACCAACGGCCGGGACTGGCCGACAGCACGGCCACGGGGAGAAGGCTTCCGCGTCTTACTTCCGATTCCATCACAGGGCAGATCCCAAAAAAATACCCTGATAGGTGAATCCGAGAGGACTGGCCGCACCTGGCGCGCCCCCGCGTGCGATTCCCTGCGCCCACGCCGGAAACGGGCTGGAGCCACCATGGGGGCGGCGGTTTTGGGTGAAACCACGCGTATCCTGTTTCCACACCGTCCTCGGCGAGGGCGCGCGTGGTCCCTGAATTGCTCCAGACCCCTCCTCGCAGGGATTCCACCATTCTTGATGGGTGCCTGCATCTCATTTTCTGCTATACCGGCCGCGCCACCGTCACTGCCGTGCTGCCGGCCTCGTTACCGGTAGTTAGGATGACATATACCTTGAACGATGCCGCAGCGCCCGGCTCCGTTAGCGAGAATGCCGTGCGGAGTTCCCGTGGCCCGCCTTTCGGGATCGTGGTCAGCACCACCTCGTCAGCGCCGGAATAGTCC
>JBBRCO010000120.1:0-12904 GCA_038204755.1 Verrucomicrobiales bacterium | reverse complement strand
AGTCTGCCGGATCTTGACCAGGAAAAGCATGACATCGTAAGGCGCGAAATCGCCTACTTCACCACCCACGCCGAGCGCACCCGCTACGGATACTTCAGGGAGCAGGGATACTTCATTGGCAGCGGCGTGATCGAAGCCGGTTGCAAGAGCATCATCGGGCGAAGGCTCAAACAATCCGGCATGTTCTGGAGCGGCAGCGGTGCGGAGAATATCCTGGGCCTGCGTTGCCTCATCAAAAGCCCGCACTTCCAAGCCGCCTGGCAAGCCCGCCGCCCGATCATCGCCGCCCGCCAATCCAAGGCCCGCCGATGGAAAGCAGCTTCATAACTTTTTTGTCATGCACCCTGCGGTCTTTCCCAAAACCCGAACGGGTGACATGATGGGCCAGTTTTTGAAACGCTTGTAAAATCACATTCGCATGCATGAGACGTTTTAGATTAATGGTAAATCGAAGCTGGGCAAGAAACTTGCCTCAACATTTATGGGCTTTCGCGCACCCTCCCTCTTCCCGCCCGCTGCGATCGTCTTCAGGACAACGGCATCAGCCTTGCACCCGCTGCCGGAAACCTCTAATTCGTCCACAGGTGTCCGGCGATCTCCCGAAATCCCAACGAAACTCTTCATGGTCCCGCACCCTCGTGCGCGCTACCCTGATCTGCGGCGGCACCGTCGCCATCCTGCTGCCCGCTTGGCTGCCGAATCGCCCGTCCATCCAGATCGAGCGCGGCACCGTCGAGCTGCTCCAGGCGTTTCTCCTGCTCGCCGCCTCCGCCGTCATGATCGGCGCATCGTCCCACGCCGACTTTAACCGCCCGGTCTGCCGCATCCTCGCGCTGGCGTTGCTCGCCGCGTTCATCGGAGAAATCGAGGACTTCATTTCCGGCTTCCTTCATTGGAAATTTCCCGAAGCGTGGGTCGTCGGCATCATCCTGCTGCTGGCACTGGTCAGCACCTTCCGCCACCGCCGGGTGATGCTCCATTTCCTCTCCACCCTTGGCAACCACGCCGGCTCCGGCCTCATCGGTGCCGCGCTGCTCATCATCTATATTTTCAACCACGTCATCGGTAGCCAGAAATTCTGGAAAGCCTGCCTCGGTCCCGCCGCATTCTCGCCGCAGATCCCCAAAATCTGCCGCAGCTACCTCGAGCTGCTCGCCTGTTATCTTATTTTCATCGGCGCCCTCGGTCTTTCCATCACCCTCGCACGTCGCGCGGAACCGAAATAACCGCCCATGTTCCACATCGTCCTCATCGAGCCGGAAATCCCCCACAACGCCGGTGCCGCCGGCCGCCTCGCGCTGGCCACCGATTCCAGCCTCCATCTCGTCGAGCCGCTCGGATTCTCGTTAGAGGACAAATACGTCCGCCGCACCGGTCTCGACTACTGGCAGGATGTGAAACTCCGCGTCTGGAAATCCTTCGACGAGCTCCGCGCCGCCGCCGCACCCGACGCCCGCTTCTGGTTCCTCAGCACCAAGGCCACCCGCTCCCCCTGGCAGGCGGAGTTCGCCGCTGGCGACTACCTCGTCTTCGGCCGTGAAACCCGCGGCCTGCCCGAGGACATCATCGCCGCTGCTGGTGAAAACGCCCTGCGCATCCCGATGGCCCCTGGCGGCACCCGCAGCCTGAATCTATCCACGGCCGTCGCCATCGTGCTCTATGAAGCGGCCCGCCAGCAAAATCCCAACTGGTGAAACGCCATGGAGCCTTTCAAGAACGCCTTCTGTTACAAAAACGCCTGCCTCATCGCGGACCGTCTGTTGGAGGCACATCCGGATTTCCCGATCAAGGACTTCCGCCGGGGTCTCGAAAAGGCGCTGGAGCCGCTCGAACTCAAGGACCGCATGCGGCTGTTAGCGGACCGCATCGAGGCCGGGCTGCCGTCGCATCCGCCGGAGCTTTTCCCCATCCTTGTGAAAACCCTCGCCACCAACGAGGCGGATCCGCATGGCCTGCGCGGCTTCCCCGTCTGGCCGTTGTCGGAAATCGTCGCCCGCCGCGGCCGCGCACATTTCAAGGAATCCATGACCGCCCTGCGGGAAATCACCCGCTGCTTCACCGCCGAGTTCGCCATCCGCCCCTTCCTCCGCGAGCACCGGAAGCGCACGCTCGAACAACTCCGCAAATGGTGCGCCGATCCCGACGAACACGTCCGCCGCCTCGTCTCCGAAGGCAGCCGCCCAACCCTGCCGTGGGGCGAACGCCTGCCCGAACTGATGGCTGATCCCTCGCTCACGCTGCCATTGCTAGAATCGCTCCACCGCGACCCCAGCGACTACGTCCGCCTATCCGTTTCGAACCACCTCAATGATTTCAGCAAGGTCCATCCCGAGCTCGTAGTCGAAACCCTGGCAAAATGGCGGGAGCAAAACCCCGGCGATCCCAAGCTCGAAAAACTCGCCCGCCATGCCTGCCGCACGCTCGTCAAACAAGGCCACTCCGGCGCGCTTTCCCTCCATGGATACGGCAGCGCGAAGGCCCTGAAACTCATCGGATGCACCCTGCTCGGCGACACCGTGAAATCCGGCGGCACACTCGGCTACCGCATCATCGTTAGAAATACCTCGCGCGAAAACCAGCGCGCCCTGTTTGACTACGCCATCCTCCACCGCAAGGCGAACGGCAAGCTCGCGCCCAAGGTTTTCAAAGGCCGCATCCGTGATCTCGCGCCCGGCGAGACTTGGGAAATCGGAGGTCGCCACTCGTTCAAGCCCGTCACCACCCGCGTTTACCACGCCGGTCTCCACGGCTTCGAGCCACGCCTGAACGGCAAGGTTTTCCCAGCGGTGGAGTTCATGCTTGAGGCTTGATCCAGACGTGATCCAGACATTCCTGTCTGTTCTTCGTTCATCAAACGATCACCTCAGCTCCGCTCTCCGAGAGTTCAAGAAACTGGGGATGCCGCATCCGCGCTTGCCGCACCGAATGCGAAATGGCATCTCATCCGCATGGCCTTTTCCGCAGTTCTTTTTGATTTCGATGGCGTGCTGGTGGACACCGAGCGGGCGATCTATCAGGCGTGGCTGCGGACTTTTCAGAAACACGACCACGATCTGCCGCTGGAGGTTTACACGCGCTGCATCGGCTCGGATTTCGCGACGTGGTCGCCGAAGACCCACTTGGAGGAACTCTCCGGCCAGGCGTTCGACTGGCATGATTTGGACGAGCGCCGGCAGGAGGAAATCATGGCGGATCTTGCGAACGCCGGACCGATGACGGGTGTCGTCGGTTTGTTGGAAAAACTCAACGCAGCGGATGTTCCCTGCGCCGTCGTCTCCAGCTCGTCACATCATTGGGTGGACGGATGGTTGGAGAAACTCGGCCTGACACACCATTTCAAAACCATCGTCTGCCGTGGCGACGCGCCCCGCATCAAGCCCGCTCCGGACCTCTATCTGGAAGCTGCGAAGCGCCTCGCTCTCCCACCCGCCGATTGCCTTGTCATCGAGGATTCCCTCAACGGCGTGAAATCCGCCATCGCCGCCGGGATGCCCGTGTGGGCGGTGCCGAACCGGGTGACGGCCGGCCTCGACTTCTCGCCCGCTAACCGGATTTTCTGCTCCCTGGACGAGCTTGCGGAGGTGCTTTGAAAGTAGTCGCGGACTTCAGTCCGTGAATCCGATTTGCAGAGCGGACTGAGGGACTCGGCCAAAAATAAACACGCCGACTGGCTTTGGAATCGGTGCGAAGCACCATGGACTGCGTGCAGCCTGCTGCCGCTTTGGCCAGGACAGCCTGCTGTCAGGCCGACCTGCCGGTGAGGTTAGCTAGATGAAAGCGAAAGAATAATCCCCGCGATTGCCGCGAAGGCCGCACCGAGGCAGCAGCAGGCTGCGTGGCCTCAAAGCGGCAGCAGGCTGCACGCAGTCCAAGGAGGGCTGCGCACCTCAGGTGATGGTATATTTTTGGCCGAGTCCCTGAAGTCCTCAGCTACTTTTTCAAAGGCCGGACGGATGGCGCATCACATGGCCTTTTCCCTGGCGGGTCGCCGTTTTCCAGCGTGGTCCAGACTCGCCGCCGGGGCCACCGGTATCGAGGCGCAGGCCGGCGACGGTCATGAAAACGTGGCCTTTCCGGACGTAAAGTGTGATCCATTTACCTTCACCCTTTTTGCCGTAGCCAAAATAGCTCCGGGAAGGAATGCTGCCTTTGATCAGACCGGCCTCGCGCAGGACGTAGGAAACGCTGCCGGAGCAATCGTAGCCGCGATCGTCGAACTTCGCATGGCCGCCGCCCCATTTGTAAGGCATCGACTGCAGGTGGTTCCCTGCGGCGATGGCGCGCTTCACGGCGGAGGGAGCGTTTCGCGGAGCGTAGGCGATGCCGTCCTTGAGCATCGCAGTGCGACCGTATTCAAAGTGGTAGGAAACCGGGCGCCGTGCCTTGACTTGGCTGGCGCACGAAACAAGGCCGCCGCAGAGCGGGACGAGAGCGACGAGCAGGAGAAGGAATGATTTCACGGCGCGAAAAGTCTCAAATTTTATTAAGATATGCAAACTATTTTAATAATTCCGACCCCCGAGATGCTCCACCACCTGCGCCAATGCCCGCGACCGATGGCTGAGCGTATTCTTCACCGCATCGCCGAGTTCCGCGAAAGTTTCCTCGTATCCGGCGGGAATGAACATCGGATCGTAGCCGAATCCGCCCACCCCGCGCAGTGCGTCGATGATCCGGCCTTCCACCGTTCCGCTGAAATTCGCCTGCTCCACGCCGCCCTTCGCCAGCACCATCGTGCAGCGGAAACGCGCGCTGCGGTCGGTTTTCCCGGCCATGTCCACGAGCAGGCGTGCGTTGTTCTTCCCGTGATTCCCCTCCTCCCCGCCATAGCTCGATGACCCTACTCCCGGCGCTCCGCCCAGCGCGTCCACCTCCAGTCCCGAGTCATCCGAGAGCACCCAGCCCTCCACCAGGCGGCTGATTCCCTCCGCCTTGAGCCGCGCGTTTTCTAAAAAAGTCGTGCCCGTCTCCTCGATCTCCGGGAAATCCGGGAATGCCGCCGCGTCCAGCACCTCGAAGCGGTCCCCCACCATCGCCCGGATTTCAGCGGATTTGTGGGCGTTGCGGGTGGCGAGAATCAAGCGTGGCGGCTGTGTCATGGCCATTCGCTATGGAAATTCCCCCCCGCTGGCGAAAAAATTTTGAATAATTCGGCTTCCGGCGGCACTTATGAGCATGATGAAAGCAATCACTTGGCTCGCCTCTGTCACCGTCGGCGTCGCCGCCCTCACCACCTCCGCCTTTGCCACCACGCCGGAAGGCTGGTCCACCAATCTCGAAAAAGCCTTCGTGAAAGCCAAGGCCGAGAAAAAGTCCGTGCTCGTCGAGTTCACCGGCTCAGACTGGTGCCCGCCCTGCATCGCCATGCGGAAGAATGTTTTCTCCAAAAAGGAATTCGTCGATGCCGCCTCGAAGAAATACATCCTCGTCGAGCTGGATTTCCCGAAAGGCGACCAGAAGCTCGCGGAAAAAAACCAGCCGCTCGCCGAGAAATACAAGATCGAGGGATTTCCAACGGTGATCCTTTTCAACTCCGCAGGTAAGGAATTCAACCGCTTCTTCGCCTCCGACTTCCCGAATACCGAGGCCTTCCTCAAGCACCTCGACGAGGCCCAGGAAAAAAAGGACCTCGATTGACCCCGGAGCCAGCCACTCGCGCACGGCCTCTTGTTCGTAGTCCAGCCCTTCAAGGCGTCTTCATCCCCGCCTTGAGGGCTCCCGATAAGTGATAAAACTTTCACCACCTCCTGCAAACCTTGCGCAGCCGGTGACAAATTTTTCACCACCTCACCGGCTTGCTAGACCGCCTCATCGCCGCAGCCACGAAATATCAGGCCCAGCTCGGCCCGGAACTATTGGCAGAATTCACCGGCCTCAAGTCCACCTTCACCGGTGCCCGCGAGGATCAGATAGGCACCAAGGGAGAGCTGACCGCCGCCCGCGCCACCCTCGCCACCGCCCGCACTGTGCTGGAACTCCAGCTTGGGAAAAACCTGCTCACCCTCGCCGCCCACCACCTCGGTCATCTGGAACGCGCTGCCGGTTATTTCAACCAATCCCTGCTAGAAGACCCCACCCGCAATCACGAGGAGGAAATCGCCGCCCCACAACCGTAAGGCGGAAAATCCCATCTATCCACCCCGCCCGGCATCACGCCGCAGCGGGGGTTTTTTTGTAAATACAAATTCAGTAAAAATGCCAATAGGCGAGGAACGTGGTGGCGCTGGCGGGATCGTTGAGAAAAATCCCCGGGCCGTCCGCCCACGCGGCAAGCTCGTCATCAGTTAGCGTCTGGCGGCGCAGCAACCGCAGGCTGCCGCCGCTGCTGCCGGGCCGGCGTTTCATCCACTCCCAGGCGATGCGGCCCATCGTCAGGCGCACGTTCATTTCCACCACCGGCTTGAGCGCGAGTGAGCCGTCCGCGTGGCGGTGGACCATCGCATCGACACACAGCGGGCCGGCGTAGCCGGGAAGAAGAGTGGCGAGTTGCTTGGGAATTTTCTCCTGGTAGATCTCCATCACCTTCGCCTCGCGGAAAAGGAATACGGCGATTTCCGGGTCCAGCATCGTCCCCCATTTCGGGCTAACCTGGATTCCGAGGAAACGCCCCGCCGCGTCGTTCTCCATGCGGGTGAGGCCGATGAGCGAAACTGCGCCGCCGGGTTTCATCTCGTAAAGCGCGGAGAAATCGAGCACGCGGACCAGCCATGGTTCCACGACCACCGCGCCGTGGCTGGAGAGTGTGTTTTCTATCCAGCCGCGGGTTTTCGCCGGATCGCTGGCGGCGTTCACCCGCAGGTGGCCGCGGCCGGCGTAGGACATCGGGGCTTTGAGGAGAGCCTGGCCAGATAGGAGATGGTGATTGATCGATCCGATGACGGCCCCGGCTTCATGAAACAACGCGCCGGTTTCCGGAACGGGGCCCAGAGCGTGTTCCAGACGCAGGCCGATTTCCTTCGAGAACCATTCGGAAGGTAAAGCTTCGCGCCATGGCTGGTCCATGTTAGGAGAAACGTCATCGGCGTAGGGACGGAGCTGCTCCACCGCATCGGGTGCCCACGCCCACGGCCGCAGTCCGCCGAGCTTCCGCCCCGCCGGAGTACCGGCTGTTAGGATTTCCGGCAGCTCGTATCCGGCGTTTTTCAAACGCGTGAGATGATCGATGGAAGGCGGGCGGCGCAGGAGCACCGCATCGTCGCGGCGGCAACAGCCTAGCAGAATTGCTTCCAGATCGGATTCCAGGGCGAGCGCTGTTTTGTCCGGCTGCCACGGTTTCCCGATCATGGCGGCGCGGGCGTGGGACTCGGCGTTCGGATTGAACCAATGCACCACCGGCGTCCGCCCGCGCGAGTGTTCGCAAACTTCGAGGTGGCGAATGAAATCCTCGTCCAGTCCCGCAAGGCGGCGGCTGTCCGCGTTGAATGGCGCGAGTCCCTTCGCCCGCGCCGGTGTTAGCGGAAAGTGAAGGCAGCGTTTGTATGCCTGCCAATCGCTCTCACCCTGCTCCTTCCACCTGCGGAACCATTTCAAGCCGTGACCGACGTGGCCGATCTCATCAAGGTGGATCTTTTCCAACACCGCAGCAGTCGCCGTGTCGCCGACCTGGCGGAACAACCCGGCGTAGTGTTTCGAAAAATCCAGATTCGCCTGCTCGAAGGTTAGATTCAACCGCGTGACGAAATCCAGCGGCGTTTCCATCGGCGCGATGAGCCGCCAGAAATGATCGTTCACCGGCAGCTCTCCGAACGCGATACCACACTCCTTCATCCGGCGGATATACATCAGCGAGTGCGCCTGCTCCTCGCGCATCGCTTCATAAACTCCGGCCCGGTATTCCTTCGGCGCGTCCGGGAAACGCAGCAGCACCAGCGCCATCAGCTCGGCGGCTAGCAGTTCGTGGTTGGCCAGGAAATGCAGCATCACCCCGCGCTCGCGGTCGTCTTCGAGATGATGGATGCCGGGAAAATCCACGCGCACGCCATCGCCGCGCACGCGCAGCTCCTGCGGCCGGCCCGGCGCATCCGGCAGCGCGATTGCCGGGCCGCGCGCATCATCCGCGACACTGGCAGGGCCAATCCGCAGTTTTTCCTCAAGCGTGTCCGCAAACAACACCCGCTCCGCGATCTCCCGCATCTCCATCACCCCGCCAGCATGGAGTGGGTGGAAAATTTCGCACGCCCGGATTTCATCGGAAACCGCTCGCATAATCCCACACCGCTCGCTAGAGCATCGGCAGCTTTTCCCAGTCCGCCACCTCGCCATGCCTAAATTCCACGTCCAGAAATCCATCCACATCGCTGCTCCCATCGCGCAAGTCCACGCCTTCGTCCGCGATTTCCGCCAGTGGCCCGTTTGGTCGCCGTGGCTCATTTGCGAGCCGGACTGCCCGCTCGAATTCTCCGCCGATGGCAAACGCTACTCGTGGAGCGGAAAAATCATCGGCTCCGGGGAAATGGCCGTCACCGGTGAGCACGCCCCGCGCTCCATCGACTCTCAACTTACGTTCCTCAAGCCATGGAAATCCGTGAACACCGCCCGCTTCACCTTCGAGCAAAAGGACGGCGGCACAGTGGTGACATGGACCATGATCGGCGCGCTACCGTTTTTCATGTGTTGGGCTGGCACCGTAATCGGCTCCTACATCGGTGCGGATTTCCAGCGCGGACTCATGCTCATGAAAGATTTCCTGGAAACCGGAGCCATCCGCTCGCGGCTGGATTTCACCGGTCCGCAGGAATTTCCCGGCTGCCGCTACATCGGCGTTAGAACCTACTGCCCCGCCGCCGATCTCCCCGCGAACATCCAGCGCGACAGGCAAAAACTCACCGCCTGGCTCGCCAGCACCGACACCACACCGACCGGCCAGCCCTTCAACATCTGCCACAAGTGGGACCATGTGAAATGCACCACCGAGTATATCATCGCCTTCCCCATCAGCTCGCCGCCCGCCGCGCCGCCCGCCGGATTTGTCACCGGGGAAATCCCCGCCTGCCGGGCCTACACCATCCGCCACGCCGGCCCCTACCGCCACCTCGGTAACGCCTGGGCCGCCGGAGTCATGCGCTCGCGTGCGAGAATCTTCGCCGCGAACAGCAAGATCGATGGCTTCGAAATCTACCAGAACGACCCCACCACCGTCCCCGAGGATGAACTCGTCACCGTGCTGTATTTCCCGATGAAGTGAGGTCCACGCTGCAGCGGGCAGGGTTTTCCTTTTCATTGTGGACAAGATTCGCCACGTTGCCCGCCCTTTCCCGACCATGTCCGACGCCCGTAAACCATTCCCTTTCCGCGATTTCGAGCCCAAATGGCAAGCCCGCTGGGAGGCCGAAAAAACCTTCCGCACCCCCGGCCCGGGCGATGCGGATTTCGACGCCACGAAGCCGAAATACTACGTGCTCGACATGTTCCCCTACCCCAGCGGCGCGGGCCTGCATGTGGGGCACCCGGAAGGATACACCGCCACGGACATCATCGGGCGCTACAAGCGGATGAAGGGGTTCAACGTCATGCATCCGATGGGCTACGATTCGTTCGGCCTGCCGGCGGAGCAATACGCGATCAAGACCGGCCAGCATCCGGCGATCACGACGGCGGCGAATATTGAGAATTTCCGGCGGCAGTTGAAATCGCTGGGTTTCGGCTACGATTGGGACCGGGAAATCGCCACGACCGATCCAGAATACGTGCGCTGGACGCAGTGGATTTTCCTGCAGATTTACGGCTCCTATTTCAACGAGGAGGAGAACAAGGCCAAGCCGGTTTCCGAACTCGAAGCGCAAGGCTGGACGCGCGATCAAATCGATGAAGTGCGGCTCGCATTTGTCGCCGACACTCCCGTCTGGTGGTCGCCGGACCTCGGCACCGTGCTCGCGAACGAGGAAGTCGAGGAGTGGAAGGGCAAAGGCCACACGGTCGAGCGCCGCCCGCTGCGCCAATGGATGCTGCGAATCACGAAATACGCCCAGCGCCTAATCGACGAACTGGACACGCTCGATTGGCCGGATGGCATCAAGATGTTGCAGAAAAACTGGATCGGCCGCAGCGAGGGCGCGACCGTGAAATTTGAAATTTCAGATCTCAAATTTGAAATCGAGGTATTCACCACCCGCCCCGACACCCTCTTCGGCGCGACCTACATGGTCATCGCCCCCGAGCATCCGCTCGTTCCTCAAATCACGACGGCCGAGCAAAAGGCCGTCGTCGAAGCCTATCAGAAAACGTGTTCCTCTAAATCCGACATGGACCGCGGCGAGTTGAACAAGGACAAGTCCGGCGTCTTCACCGGTGCATTCGCGACGAATCCAGTGAACGGCGAGCAGATCCCGGTGTGGATCGCAGACTATGTGATGATGGGATACGGCACCGGCGCGATCATGGCGGTGCCGGCGCATGACTCGCGGGATTTTGAATTTGCCCAGCGTTTCGAATTGCCGATCACCCAAGTCGTCCAACCGACCGACGGCTCCGATTGGCAAGGCTACACCGACTACGGCACCGCTACCAATTCCGGCTTCCTCGACGGCCTTCCCACCGCCGAAGCAAAGGCAAAAATGACCGACTGGCTGGTCACTAACGAAAAAGGCAACCATCGCATCCAATACAAACTGCGCGATTGGCTTTTCTCCCGCCAGCGTTACTGGGGCGAGCCGTTTCCGATCATTTGGAAAGACGGTCATCACTTCGCCATTCCCGAAAGCGATCTCCCGCTGCTCGCGCCGCCGCTTGAGGACTACAAACCGAGTGGTTCTCCCGAGCCGATTCTCACCAAGGCCCGCGCTTGGGTCGAGCTGCCTGACGGCTCACTTCGCGAGACTAACACCATGCCGCAATGGGCCGGCTCGTGCTGGTATTACCTGCGTTACTGCGATCCTGGTAACACCGGACGCTTTATCTCTAACGAGGCTGAAGACTACTGGACAGATGAAAAACCCGGCATGGTCGATCTTTATGTCGGCGGTACGGAGCACGCCGTACTTCACCTCCTCTACGCGCGCTTCTGGCACAAGGTCCTCTTCGACCTCGGTCACGTTAGAACGCCTGAGCCATTCCAGAAACTCGTCAACCAAGGACTCATCCTCGGCGAGGATGGCGCGAAAATGTCGAAATCCCGTGGCAACGTGGTGAACCCGGACGACGTCGTTTCCGAATACGGAGCCGACGCCCTTCGCCTTTATGAAATGTTCATGGGCCCGCTCGAACAGGTGAAGCCGTGGCAGATGAAAGGCGTGGAAGGCGTTTCCCGCTTCCTGGCCCGCGTCTGGCGCGTCGCTTTCGAAGAACTGTCCGACGGCGGACTCACCATTTCCAGCAAAATCCAAGACGTCCCGTGTACTGACAAGGAACTGCTCCGCGTCGTCCACGAGACTATCAAAAAAGTCGGCGAGGACATCGAGAAACTCAGCTTCAACACCGCGATCTCGCAGATGATGATCTGCACCAACGCCTTCACCCAGGCCACAGTCGTGCCGCTGAAAGAGTTCACACAGTTCCTCACCGTGCTCAACCCCTTCGCCCCGCACCTCGCGGAGGAAATCAACGCCCGCGTGGCGGCGATCACCGGTCGCCGCGCTTCCCAACTCTCCGAAACCACCTGGCCCAACTATGACGCAGCCGCGCTCGTTAGAAACGAGATCGAACTCGTCGTGCAGGTGAACGGAAAACTCCGCGATCGCCTGATGGTTTCCAAGGACATCGACGAGGAAGGCGCGAAAGCCGCCGCCTTCGCCAGCAGCAAAGTCAACGAACACCTCGATGGAAAAACGATCCGCAAGATCGTTTTCATACCCGGCAAGATCTTCAACATCGTAGCGAACTGATGCCTGCACCGTGCTTGTCATCGTTTTGCGGACTTGCTAGTAAACGCGTTCCACGTTCAACGCCGAGCATCTCTATCAATCCCGCCAGATCCCCGAGTGCGGCTGGTGATACTCTTTTCCCCATTGGCATGTCATGACCCGCGACGAACTCATCGAGAAAATCCGCAAAGTTGAGGCCCTCTTCAGCGGCACCGATTCCCCCGGCGAAAAACAAGCCGCCAGCAGCGCACTGGACCGACTCCATGCCCAGCTCGATGGGGTGCATGACAAAAAAGTTATGAAGCTGCTTTCCATCGGCGAGCCTTGGATTGGCGGGACACCGGCGTCGAGCAGGGCCATGACGCCCGCGCAAACGGAGGCCATTGAGGTCGAACCGTTGGATTCCATGACTTCCGAGGAAACGCGGATGGCGTAGGGGAAGACGGATTCGTCAGGGATGACGGGCTCGATGGAGCGCTCGGCGAGCGAGCCGTGGCCGATTTCGCGGCGGTTGATGCCACCCATGCGTCCGCATTCGCCGACGGAGAATGGAGGGAAGTTGTAGTGGAGGATGAAGCGCTTTTCGTCTTCACCACCGGCGTAGTTGTCGAAATGTTGTTTTTCGTCAGCAGGTGCGAGGGTGGTGATGGCGAGGGCTTGCGTTTCGCCACGGGCGAAAATGGCAGAACCGTGAACGCGTGGCAGGGTGCCGACTTCTCCGTAGAGTGTGCGGAGGAAAGGTAAAATTTTCGCTCGCATTTGCGACGGAAATGCGTCAGATTTTAGCTATGAGTATGCTCACCCTCACGCCAACCGCCGCCCGGGGCAATCTTTCCGAACTGCTGCGCCGGGCGCTCAAAGGGGATGACATCGGCATCGTGGTCGATGGTAAAATCGTCGCCCTCCGTCCCGTCGCGGTGGAGTCCATGGACTACGCGACCCACGAATACGGAGCGATGGCTGCGGAATTGGATCAATTCGAACAACGAACCCATGGCCAAATCGAAAAAGCCCGCAAAGAAGGTAATCTCCACGACTTCACCGGAGACATCGAAGCCCTCCTTGAAGGCAAGGGTCACTGAAGACTTGTTGGAACAAATCCGCTC
>JBBRCO010000119.1:0-13051 GCA_038204755.1 Verrucomicrobiales bacterium | reverse complement strand
TGAAGAAAAACGAGACTCATGGGGATTTTTGTCGAACGCGTTGATTTTGGTGGAAATGACGGTCCCCAGCAATGACGGATATCCCAGAAACAGATAAATAGCAGTTATTGGAGTACGCGCCGAGACTAGGAACGCTTGGTTGGATAACGTGACGCCCGCGACACGCTGCCGAATGAGGTAATCAGGACGGCTGGTGAAGGATGAGTTCATTGCAGTCGAGGATGCGCGTGCGGCATCCCAAGTAGGGCTTTTCGGCGCACTCATGGAAATGACCCAGATACCAGGTTTGGGGTTTCACGAGGCGGAACAACTTCTCGTGGGCTTGCCGTTCCGCTTGGAGTTCCGCAATCAAGGTGTCGCAGCCAATCACGGCCTCGGCATTCGCCCAGGCGCGGACCAGCTTATTCCGGCAACTCGGACCAAGCGATTCCGGGCCTGAATGGGTGACCAGAACGTCCGCAGGTTGGGCCAAGTCCACTTCTGGAGAAAAGCTTCTCCGGACCGCCAAGTGCGACCCTGCATGCTGCCCAGTCGGTCCACCACCTTAGGGAGGTGGTTCACCTCTCCGCCGAAATTTGTTGTCGCCGTCCGGCGAAGCGATTTTTCAGCCGGAGCAATTGATTTGCTCACCAAAAACCAAAAAAGGGGAAATACCCCGATCTAACAGGAATCGTCAAGGTATCGGTAACGGTGGCCAAAAGGGGCAAAATGTGGCCAAAGTTGGCGACTTTTGGCAATGCCGTAGGGGACCCAAATTTTTCCTAATGTGCTGATTTTCAGCTAATTACGCTGGAGGCGGAGGAGGGAATCGAACCCTCGAATGACGGTTTTGCAAACCATTGCCTTACCACTTGGCTACTCCGCCATTCGCATGGCGCGGGGGCGAGTGAGTAAGGCGGATGGCGGAGCGTGTCAATACTTGGATTTTTGCCGGGGCGAATTGTCCGGATGGTTGGTGCGAGCAGGAAATTCCTGGGTTTGACCTTTGCCGCAGAGTTGGATAGACAAACGGGCATCCGCTCATGATTCGTGAAATTGTCCAATACGGTGATCCTGTCCTCCGCCAACGCTGCCGCCCTATCATGGAGGTGGACGACGGCGTCGTCGAACTCGTAGCGGACATGCTGGACACCATGGTGGACGCGAATGGCGTGGGCCTCGCCGCGCCTCAGGTGGGCGAGGACGTCCGGCTGGCGGTGATCGATGTCTCGCACGATCCGGAGTGCGTTTCTTTTCTCAAAGTGAATGGTGAGGACGCGGATTTAGAATCGATCATGCCGCTGATTTTCATGAATCCGGAGATCGCTTTTGGTCAGGAAAAGGAATTTGGCATGGAAGGCTGCCTGAGCATCCGTGGCATCCGCGCGGAGGTGCGGCGGCCGGAAGTGGTGAAGGCGACGCTGCCGCAGTTGGACGGAACGGTGTTAGTGGTGGAGACAGACGGGCTGCTGGCGCGCGCGTTGCAGCATGAGATCGACCATTTGAATGGCGTGCTGTTCGTGGACCGGCTGCCGGCGGTGGCCAAGGTCTCGATGCGAAACCGCCTGAAGCGCCTGCTGGATGAATGAGGAGAAAGTTGAAACTTTTCACAGTGAAGCTCGACTTTCGGCATTGTTTAAGATCTCTTTCCCAATCGTAACGCCGATTTTGACGGCCTTGGCATTTCAACTACCACCGAATTTAATATGAGCACGAATCGCGGAATTTTCGAAAGTTATCCAAACCAACCAGGTACGCGCCAGGATTCGCCGTTTGCGGTGGTCCACGAGCCGACGGCAGAGCCCGCCACCAGCCCGTTTACAGCGGTGGCGCGTCAGGATTCTCCGTTCATGGTGGTGGATGAAAGCAGCGACGCACGGCCGGTGGAGCCAGGCAAGCCTGCGAAATTGCCGGAGCGCCGGAAGCAGGATTCTCCGTTTCAAGTGGCCGAGCCATCGGAGGGTTATGGATTCGAGGCTGCGCCACGCGCATTCGGAGCTTCTCCTTTTGAAGTGGCACCCGCGCCTGCAGCGACCGCTCCCGCGCCGTTTTCCGCACCGGCTCAGCCTGCGGCTTCACCTTTCGCGGTTGCCGCCGAGCCCCAACACGGGCCATCATCCACCACTCAAGCGGCGATTGCGGCCTTTTCCAACTGGCAGGAAGCGCAACCGGCTCCGGCTCCTGCCGCGCCGGTTTCCCAAGTGTTCGAGCAGGCTCCTCCTCCTCCGTTCACTCCTGTTTCCCAGGTCCCATCCGCTTTCAGCGCCGCTCCGCAACAAGCTGCCCCGGCTCCCGCTCCTGCCGCCCCGGTGGATGGCTCGCAGTCGGACTCGTTTGCGATCCGCCAGCTCGAACTCCGTGCAATCTTCGGCGTGGACCGTGAGATGACGCCGGATGAAATCCTCCAGCGTTCGCGCGCCCTTCCCGGCATGCGGAACATCGCCCGGGTCGCCCCTCAGGACATGGCGACGATCGAGTCGCTGAAAAGCCTGCTGCCGAATCTCGGCTTCGGCACGGGCGGCTTGAAACTTTACGCCGGTTCCGTTCCACTTGAGTTCATCCGCGAAGGCTCCGTTTTGTTAGCTGTGCAGACGGACGGCGGATTCGCGCCCGGCGTGCGCGAAACGCTGATGATCGTGGCTCGCGAATTGGGTCGCATGTCCTGATTCACTCGGCGTCGTCCTTGTCCGCCTGCTGTTTGAGCTTCTCGAACGAGCTGCGGATTTCCGGGTTCGCAAGGTTCAGCCATTCGCTCTGAATGGTCGGCGTCTGTTGGAGAATCGCCTCCGCCATCGCCTGCCGGGCTTCGTCACGGAGGGCGTCGCTCTGAAGCGTGCCGATCCATTCGAAAGCAGCCGGCGTGTCGCTTTTCGCCCATTGGGAAACTACAGTGTTCATGCTTGCCGTGCGGGCCTCGCCGGGATCAAACAGAACGACCCACGCCGCCGCTGCGGTCGGTTTGGTGGCGGCCCAGCGCTGGATGACCTGGACGAGAGCGACATCGAACTCGCGCCCTTCCATGCCGGATTCTGATAGTAAATTCGCTGCGCGCTCGGGATCGGTCTCCGCGATGACGAGGGCGATTTTTCCGTAGGCGAAGGAAATTTCCTCGGGATTTCCCAGAGTGCCGGCCCACTTGATAGCCGTGTCTGCATCCTCCTCGGCGAGGCGCATGGCGAGATGTTGGACGAGACGGACGCGCCCGGCAGCACCAGGCGTGAGCTGTTGGAACGCATCCGCAGCGAGCATGGGATCGAGCTCGAGGTTTTCCCAGACGATGGCGGCAATCGCGGTGGCGCGCTCCTCGGACGATGAAATGCGGTTCGCCCCATCAAGCGAATCGCGGACTTTTTTCCGCGCCTCAGATGATGGCGCGCGTTTGGATTTCGTGATGGCGGGCGGGGCCTTGGGTTTCACTTCACTTCCGCCGGTATTGCGCTTTTCCGCAGGCTTGTCGCAGGAAGGCAGTGACAGGCTCAAACAGAATAACAGGCGGAAGCGGGCAATCATGGGATTCAGATGACGCCGCGCTTTTTCAAAAATGGCACGAGTTCATCCACCCCGAAGTCCGCCAGCACCTCGCCGTGCCAATCCACCGTGGGCGCCTTCGATTGACCGGATAGATCAATCATCTCCTGCATGGCCTCGCGGTTGCCGGAGACGACCACGGTCTTGACGGAGATGTTTTTCCGGTCGAGGAAATCGACGACTTCCTCGCACCACGGGCAGCCGGGTTTGATGTAGAGAACGGGTAAATCAGCCATGCGCAGAGACTATCCTGATTTTCGTTCAACGCCAAGCCCGCGACTGCGACAGCTTGCCTAACGAACATTCCCGTCATTTTCTGGCAAATCGCGGTCAATCTGCCACATCCCATTGCCAAGGCCCGCCCCGCCTGTATAAATGCAAGTGCAATGAGAACATCAGCCAATACCACTCACGCGGCCCTGCAAAAATGGGTCGATGAAATGATCACCCTCTGCACCCCCGATTCCGTCGAGTGGTGCGACGGATCGCAGGCGGAATGGGATCGTCTCACCTCACTCCTCGTGGAAAAAGGCACCTTCACCCGCCTCAACCCCGGGATACGCCCCAATTCATTCCTGGCCCGCTCGACACCATCGGACGTCGCCCGCGTGGAAGACCGCACCTACATCTGTTCGCAGCGCCAAGACGAAGCCGGCCCCACCAACCACTGGTTCGATCCCGCTGAAATGCGCGTCAAACTCACCGCAAAATTCAACGGCTCCATCAAGGGCCGCACCATGTACATCGTCCCGTTCTGCATGGGCCCGCTCGATTCACCGCTCGCCAAGATCGGCGTGGAAATCACCGACAGCGCCTACGTCGCCGTCAGCATGCGCATCATGTGCCACATGGGTGCCCACGTCCTGAAGCGTCTCGAAGACGAAGCATCTGGCGTCACCCCGAAGAAGCGCGACGGCCACGGCCACTTCATCCCCTGCCTCCACTCCGTCGGCGCGCCGCTGGAAGCCGGCCAAGCTGACACCACCTGGCCCTGCAACGATGACAAATACATCGTCCATTTCCCGGAAACCCGCGAGATCATGTCCTATGGCTCCGGCTACGGCGGTAATGCCCTGCTAGGTAAAAAGTGCCTCGCCCTGCGCATCGCCTCAAACATCGCCCGCGACCACCGATGGATGGCGGAGCACATGCTCATCGTCGGCATCCACGCCCCGGACGGCACCAAGACCTATCTGACCGCCGCTTTCCCGTCCGCCTGCGGAAAAACCAATCTCGCCATGCTCATCCCGCCGAAGGTCTATCAGGACGCCGGCTGGAAGACCTCCATCGTCGGCGATGACATCGCCTGGCTCTGGCCGCATGCCGATGGCAAGCTCCACGCCATCAATCCGGAAACCGGCTTCTTCGGCGTCGCACCCGGCACCGCCTACGACACCAATCCCATCGCCATGCACTCCATGAAGGCGAACACCATTTTCACCAACGTCGCCCTAACCGACGATGGCGACGTCTGGTGGGAAGGCCTGACCAAGGAAAAGCCCGCCCACCTCATCGACTGGACCGGCCTCGACTGGACTCCCGACTGCGGCCGCACCGCCGCCCATGCGAACTCCCGTTTCGCCGCACCCGCCGTGCAGTGCCCGACCATTGATCCCGAGTGGCAGAATCCGGACGGCGTGCCCATCGACGGCATCATCTTCGGTGGCCGCCGCCCCACCACCATGCCGCTCATCTATCAGGCGTTCAACTGGAGCCACGGCGTTTACGTCGGGGCCACCATGGGTTCTGAAATGACCGCCGCCGCCGCAGGAACCATTGGAAAAGTCCGCCGCGATCCGATGGCCATGCTGCCGTTCTGCGGTTACAACATGGGTGCCTACTTCGGCCATTGGCTGGAAATGCGCCACCACCTCACCCACCTGCCGCGCTTTTTCCATGTAAACTGGTTCCGCAAGGACGAGGACGGCTCCTTCCTGTGGCCCGGCTACGGCGAGAACATGCGCGTCCTCGAGTGGGTCTTCAAACGCTGCAACGGCACCGCCGCCGGCAATGAAACCCAGATCGGCTGGACCCCCGCATTCGAAGATTTCAACATCGAAGGTCTCGATGGCTTCACCCGGGAAAGCTACGATAAATGCATGGCCTTCAACCGCAACGAGTGGAAAAACGAACTCGTCAGCCAGGGCGAACTCTTCATCGACCTCTACGACCACCTTCCGAAGGAGCTCGTCTTCCAACGCGAGCTGCTCGCCGGCCGTCTGACCTGATTGAACGGGAATCCCGGACTTCAATCCGCTCTTCGCCCCAGATACATCTTGCGCGACCGGCCCACTGGAGTTACCCCACCGCCGTGAGGGTCCGCGACACAGACATTCCTGGCTGTTCCCAGCGTGATACGGACATTCCTGTCTGTTCCCAGCGTGATACGGACATTCCTGTCTGTTCTTCAAATTACACAGATTTTCCTATCGGTTCTTCCATCGACTCCATCCACACCAACACCATGTCCGTCCTCGTAGGTAAACCAGCTCCTAACTTCCACGCCAAAGCTGTCAAAGGCGAAACCATCATTGAGGATTTCACCCTCGATCAATTCAAAGGCAAAAAATACGTCGTGCTCTTCTTCTACCCGAAGGATTTCACCTTCGTCTGCCCCACCGAACTCATCCGCTTCCAGGAAGAGCTCGGCGAATTTGAAAAGCGCAACGTCGCCGTCATCGGCTGCTCCACGGACTCCGAGTTCTGCCACTGGGCCTGGCTCCAGACCCCGCGCAACAACGGCGGCATCCAAGGCGTCACCTATCCACTCGTCGCCGACATCAATAAGACGATTTCCGAATCCTACAACGTCCTCGCCGGCGACTATCACTATGATGAAGACGGCAAGGTCACCGTCACCGGCGAGCTCGTCGCCTACCGCGGCCTTTTCCTCATCGACCTTGAAGGCATCGTGCGCCACCAGGTCGTCAACGACATGCCGCTCGGCCGCTCCATCCGCGAGTGCCTCCGCGTCATCGACGCTCTCCAGCACTTCGAGCAACACGGCGAAGTCTGCCCGATGGACTGGGAAAAAGGCGACGACGCCATGACCCCGAACCACCAAGGCGTCAGCGATTACCTCTCAAAGGAATCCTGAGAATCCTCAGGCATTCACCCGACCCGTCCTCCCTCACGGGGGAAAGGGTTTTATCGTATCCATCAAAAATCCCGGGCGTGACACAGACATTCCTGTCTGTTCTTTCACAAGCCACAGCCATTTAAAGAACAGACAGGAATGTCTGTTTCACGCCCGTCTTCGAGCGCCAATTTCTCCCAAAATCCGCAATGCCTCCTGAAGCTTTGCAGGTGCCATTCGTAAAATCCCGACTGTTACGCCGGGCTGGTTCCGATTTTCCTGAACTAAAGCGACATCAACTTCAGGCGCGGTTGAGCAACTCTGCGAAGTTCTTCCGCCCGGCCCACAGCAGGTAGGCGGCGAGCAGGCAGATAATGGGGACAATGAACGGCGGCTCAAAAAGTACCGCGCCCTTCGCAATGAAAATGTGGAAGGCGAGGATGTTAAGGATGATCGGGCCCAGCGCCAGCAGTCCGAAATTCCGCGTGCGCGGGATTGCGACGAGCAGTCCGCCGAGGAGTTCGAAGCATTTGACGAAGCCCATGTAGCCCGTCGGGATCAATGCGCCCATAAACAAGGCGGGCGGCGATCCTTCCGGCGGCGGTGGCGGCTGGGGCCCGAGTTTGAAGAAAAACATCAGGCTGAAGGCGATGAAAGCGAGACCCAGCAGGGCTCCGACGATGTTTGGCAGGTATTTCATAGGATTGGGAAGTGAAGCGGATGGCGTGATACGGTGGATTTCCGGGCACTCATTCGTTCCCCTTGAGAAATTCCAGAATGCCAATAGCGGACTTTTGGGAAATGCCGGGAAGCGCGCCGATTTCCTCAGCGCTGGCTTTTTTGATGCGGGCGACGCTGCCGAATTTCTCCAACAGCATCCGCTTTTTGTTGGGAGAGATGCCGGGGCAGTCGTCGAGCAGGCTTTCCTTCATCCGGCGGCGATAGAGCAGGGCGTTGTAGCCGTTAGCGAAGCGGTGGGCTTCATCGCGGATGCGTTGGAGAAGTTTCAAGGCACCGCGGTCGTGCGGGATGCGGATGGATTGCTCGCGGCCGGGGACGAAGACTTCCTCGTGCTGCTTGGCGAGGCCGACGACGGGAAGGTCGTGCAGGCCGAGAGCTTTCAACTCCCTAACGGCCATTCCGAGCTGCCCTTTGCCGCCATCGACGATGACGAGGTCCGGCAAGACGATCTTCGCATGGCCTTCGCGGGCGAGACGGCGCTGGGCATCGACGAGGTTTTCCTGGGAGAACTCCGCATCAGGATTCGCGGCGGCGTTTTCCAACAGAATCCGCGAATAACGGCGGCGGATGACCTCGGCCATGGAGGCGAAGTCGTCCTGGCCCTCGACGGTCTTGATGCGATAGCGGCGGTAGTTCTGGTTGTCCGGCTTGCCATCGGTGAAGCGGACCATGGAAGCGACGATGTGGTTGGACGAGACGTTGGAAATATCGAAGCACTCCATCACGCGCGGCGGCCCTGATAGATGCAGTTCCTCACCGAGCTCGGCAAGGTCTTCGGTGGGTTTCACGGTCGTCTGGACGCCACGGCCGCGGGCGAACTGGCGTGTGGGGCTGAGGGTTTTTTCAAGATTCTGGAGGATGTCGCGGAGACTGGCTGCTTTTTCGAAATCGAGATTTTCGGCAGCGGTGTTCATTTCCTCGCGAAGTTTGTCGAAGGAGGCACGCTTTCCTTTTCCTTCGAGAATGCGGCAGGCTTCCTCGATTTTCTCGAAGTAGTCCTCGCGTAAAATGCGGCCGATGCAGGGGGCGGAGCAGTTCCGGATGATGTCGGCGTTGCAGTGTTTATAGTCGGCCTCGCCGGGGCTAACAGGACGGCAGACGCGCAGGCCGAGGGAGCGGTTGAGCCATTCGAGCGTGCTGTGGAGGGCGCTGGAGTGGGGAAACGGGCCGAAGTAGCGCGAGCCGTCCTCTTTTTTCATGCGCGTGGTCTGAAAGCGCGGCCACGGATCGGCGAGGCGGATTTTCGCGAGGAGGAAACGCTTGTCATCGCGGAAAGCGACGTTGTAACGCGGGCGGTAGTCCTTGATGAGCTTGCCTTCGAGCAGCAGGGATTCCTCTTCGTTTCGGACGGTGTGGAACTCGAAATCGTGGATGGAATCGATGAGCGCGCGGGTTTTCACGTTGGAGCGCATTTTCTGCGACGGCATGAAATACGAGGAAACGCGGCGTTTCAGATCGAGCGCCTTGCCGACGTAGATGATCGAGCCAAGGCGGTCCTTCATGAGGTAAACCCCAGGTTTGTGGGGCACCTCGCGGAGCTTGGCTTTGAAATCCGGTTCGGGCATGCAGACTTCATCGAAGGGCGGGAAACCGAAAGATCAACCGAAAATCTAGGGAGAGGAGATTCGCTGCAAGGAGGCGCAAGAATTCGAAAAAAACGGCTAGGCGGAACCCATGAATCGCCTAACTGATTTCCGAATGCCGTTCAGCATGTCTTTTTGAGCCTCCTTGCGGTTAAAAACGACAGCGGCGGCGAGAGCCAGGACTGAAAGTTTCTCGTTATTTCCGCGTAGGAAAAGCGGCCAATCGAGCCGGGGCTTGCTTTGGCCCTAGAGATCGCTAAGTTTTCCCAACTTCATGAAGTGCTTCACACTGACCTTCGCAGGGTTTTTCCTCAGCGCGCTTTCTGCATTCGCCGCTACGACTGCCCAGACGCCCGCTCCGATCAAGGAAATGAACTTTCTGGAACTCCTGCACAAGGGCGGGATCACGATGTTCCCGCTGGGAATCATGTCGGTGATCACGCTTTTGCTGATCATGCTGTTTCTCCTGACGATCCGCCGCAACGCCATCGTCAGCGATCGTTTCATGAACACTGCGGAGTCGATGATCCGGAAGCGCGACTACCTCGGACTTGCCGCCATCGCCCAGCGGCGCAACGAATGCATGGCGCGGATCGTCCAGAAAACGCTCGATTTCATAACCACGAATCCGACGTCGTCGTTTGAAAACGTGCGGGAAGTGGCGCAGGCGGAAGGCTCACGGCAGGCAGGCATGCTGACCTCGCGGATCACCTATCTGGCGGACATCGGATCGATCGCGCCGATGGTCGGGCTGTTGGGAACGGTGTTCGGGATGATCGAGGCGTTCTTGGAAATTTCCGCAGGGGAAGTGGCCGGCGTGCGCCAAATGGGACTCGCCGAGGGGGTTTCCAAGGCGCTCATCGCGACGGCCGGTGGTCTGGCGATCAGCATTCCGGCGCTGACGTTTTATTCGATTTTCCGTGGCCGGGTGCAGAAATACGTTTCCGAATTGGAAGCCGCCGCCACCCACCTGATCGCCCTGCTGCACTCGCAAACCGAGCGCCAGCCGGCCGTCCAGCCTTACGTGCATCCGGCCCAGCGCGCGCCGCGCGAGGATTACGCGATGCCGGTGGCCTCCCCGCTCGCCGGTGAGCGGCCCGACATTCATGGAATTTAAGCGCCTGCACGGATGAAATTCACCAGCCGCCAACCGCCGCCGATTGCCCTGCAATTGGCCCCGATGATCGACATCCTGCTGCTCCTGCTGAGCTTTTTCATCATCAGCTACCAGTTCACCCGTTCCGAAACCGAGCTGAACGTCGCCGTCCCCACCGCCCAAGAAGGCGCGGATCCGGAACGCCAGCGCGGCGAAATCATCATCAATATCCTCGCCGACGGGACGATCCGCGTGGAAGGCATCAGCGTGGATCTGGCGAAACTCAGCCAGAAACTCGCGCCCATCGCCGTCCAATTCAAGAACCAGCCCGTCCGGATCCGCGGCGATGGCGAGGTGCCCTACCAGCGCATCGTCGAGGTGATCGACACCTGCCAGAAATCCGGCATCTGGAACATTTCCTTCGCGACCCAGCGCCCTCAACCGTCGAAGTGATTCGCTTGGCAAGCCGCCCGCAACGCACCAAACTCACCGCATCTTGAAACGCGCGCTCGCACTCCTCTTCCTCGCTTCCAGCCCGGCCATCGCACAAGCCCCCCGGGCGGAACCGGTCGATCCGCGGCTCAATCAGGACGCAGCCGTCGATTTTTTCCTCCGTGGGAAAAACCTCTACGACTCCGCCCAGGCCAGCACCAACCCGGACAGCCGGATCGAATACTACCAGCGGGCGGCGCAGATTTTCAACGACTACCTCAACTCGTTCCCGAACCACCCGAACGCCGAAATGGCCTGGTGGTATCTCGGTAACAGTTACTATCAGTCCGGTGCGCTGGAGGAGGGGAAACGTTGTTTCAGCACGCTGCTCAACCGCTACGGCCAGGGAAAATGGGCCGCTGCCGCCGCTTACACGCTGGCCGCCGATTATTATAACAAGACTGAATACGCATTCGCCGCGCCGATGTTCGAGCGCTACGCCGCCAACGCCGCCAAGGCCGAGGACCGCCCGCGGGGGAACTATTTCGCTGGAAACTGTTACCGCCTGCTCGGCCGCGACCGTGAGGCGATCGGCGCTTTCAAGAAAGTCATCGACGATCCAGCCGGTGGGTTGTTCGCAGGCCAGTCGAAGGTCGCGCTCGGTCATCTCTCGCTGAAATCCGGCAAGCTGATGGAGGCGCTCGCGTATTTCGAGGATGTCATCGGCGGCCCTTATTTGCCGAAAGTCCGTGGCGAGGCCGCGCTCAACGCCGCTCTAACCGCCACCAAGCTCGATCAGACCGAGCTCTCCGAAAAATACCTAAAGCTCATCCTCACCACCGCCGGCATGGATGATTTCCGCCCCGACGCGCAGACCGCGCTGATGGGCAATCATTTTGCCAAAAAGGAATACAAGGACGTCATCGACATCTTCCGCCGCAGCCAGCTCAAGAGCGACGGCGAAAAGGAGGCCGACCGCCTGATGATCGCCGGGCGCGCCTACATGCGGCTCAAGCAGCCGGGCGAGGCACTGCTGCTTTTCCGCGAGGTCGAGAAACTCGTGAAGCCGGAGAAGGACACCGCGTTCTACGCATCCTACTATCGGCTGCTGTGTTTTTTCCAGATCGAGGGTCACCACGTCCCGGACCAGGTGGACGCCTTTCTCCAGCTCTATCGGAAATCACGGCCCGACGACGTCCGCATCCACACCGCGCTCATGATGAAGGCGGAAACGCTCTTCGCCGACAAGAAGACCGCCGAGGCCGCCAAGGTTTACAGCGAGATCAATGCAGGCATCATCAGCGAGAACAACCGCCCCGGCCTGCTCTATCAGCGCGGCTGGTGCCTCTCCGAAGCGGGCGATCCGCAGGGCGCGATCCGATCGCTCGGTGAGTTCATCACCAAGTATCCCAAGGACACCCGCATTCCATCCGCCTACGCGAAACGCGCCAAGGCCTACTCGGAAAGCTCGGAACCTGAAAAGGCCATCGCCGATTTCGACCGTCTTACCACACCGGGCACACCGGATGACCTCAGCTCCTACGCCTGGTTGGAGTCCGCCCGCCTGCGCCGCAGCGGCGGCAACATCCCGGACATGATCGGCCGCTATCAGGGCCTGCTGAAGAACGTCAAGAGTCTCAGCGACAACGTCACGGCCGAGGCAAACTACTGGATCGGCTGGGGCATGGTGAAAACCAACGCCGCGAAAGATGGTGTTCCCTATCTGGAAAAGGCCCGCACGCTTCACCCGGAAACCTACAAAAAGCACGCCGGTATCCTGCTCGCGCTCGGTTACTTCGCCTCGCAGAATCCCGCCAAACTCGCCGATGAAATCCACCTCGCCATCCAGGGCGGCTACGATTCCGACATCCCGGACCAAGCCATCCAGTGGTCCGGCATGCAGTCTTATAACGCCGGCGACTACAAGGCCGCCGCCAACTCGCTCACCCTCGTTTCCAATCCCAAGGAACCCCGCGAGACCGCGAAGGAAATCTGGCGCTACCTCGCCAAAGCCCGCCTCGAAACCAGCGATGGAGAAGGTGCTCTAACCGCAGTGAGCAACGTGCTCGCCATTGAGGACAACCCCGGCTGGAAGGCCGATGGCCTGCTAGATCGCGGCCGCGCCCTGCTCATGCTGAAGCGCCCCACCGAAGCCCGCCAGGCCGCCGATGAAGCGCTCGCCCTCCGTCCGCAAGGCCGCACCAGCGCCGGCCTCCGCATCCTCCTCGGCGACCTCGAAGCCGAGGCCAGGGACTCCGGCAAAGCCGCCGCCGCCTATCTCTACGTCGTCCAGTTCCACGAGGACAAGGACCTCAAGCCCCTCGCGCTCTGGAAGCTCATCCAGATCTACGAACAACAGGCGAATTCCTCCGAAGCCGCAAAATACAAGCTCCAGTTGAAGAACGAGTTTCCGGATTGGAAAGCGCCCTGAGGCGGGGTGGTAGCAACTTCAATGTGACGGCTAGCGCGTCGCAAACGATAGAGGTAGGAACGGGGCTTTCGCCCCGCTCCCCCCTCCGAACCGGACGTGCGGATCTCCCGCATCCGGCTCTCCAGTCAGTAGTTTACTCCGTTACGGAGGCTCGCGATTTCAGTTTCTCGGGCGTCTAGCAGGCA
>JBBRCO010000118.1:0-13181 GCA_038204755.1 Verrucomicrobiales bacterium | reverse complement strand
GCAGGAATTCGCCTTCGGCCTCAATCCTAACGCGGGCGACAACACGCAGAACAACACCAACGTTGCTAACGGCATCTTGGTATCCCGCGGCACTCCCGCCATCTACTCCGTCCCCACCGCGAACGGTCAGGACTTCCGCGTCGTCTTCGTCCGCCGCAAGAACCCGGCATCCGTCGGCTTGGTTTACACCCCGCAGTTCAGCTCGGATATGATTTCTGGCTGGGAAAGCCGGGCAGATCTACCTGTCACTATCATCGCCTCGGATGGCGATGTGGAAGCGGTCAGTATTCCCTATCCGTTCTTTGTGAATGGCAAAAAAGCCCGCTTCTTCCGCGTCGGTGTCAGCAGCAACAATTAATCCCCACACTCCAACCCACTACTCGAATGAAAATTATCTCGATTCTCTTACCACTCTCCCTGCTGGTGGCGCAGTCCCACGCCGCCATCATCTATAGCGGTTTGCAAGACTTCAGCATCACGACGACTTTTGACGGCATCTACCTTGATGTGGATGCAGGCACCCTGGTGGGCATCGATGCGGTCGGCTGGGACATCAATCCCTTCTTCGGCGGCGGGGGCATCGCTAACAGCGCCGCTTTCCAGCCGGTGCGCACTTCCTCCGCCCTGTATGCGCCGGTGGTCAATCTGGCTCCCGGCCAGAAAGTCGGCCCCACGAGCATGTTCGGCAGCGGTTTCAATGGCTCGGGTGATCCGGTCTCCCATATTGGAAACCTGCCCGGCCAATTCGTTTCCGGCACCGAAGGCTACCTCGGATTCAAGCTCACCAGCAACGCGGGCAACGGCCCTTACTACGGTTTTATGCGCGTGATCTTGTCCAACACCGGAACCCCCGGTCTGATCCGCGATTGGACCTATAATACCAGCGGCTCGGAAATCACCATCAGCGCCGTGCCGGAAATTTCCTACTCCACTCTCCCGCTCATCTGCGCAGGCGGTATGCTGCTGAGGCGCAGGAGGAAATAAGCGACCCAAATCCGCCCCCAAAACGTTGCCTCCGCGGGAGGGCGCGCGCGGCGGGCCTCGCGACTTGCTCGGCTATGGCCTTGGATCTGCGCCCGGAGGCGATATTCCCCCCAGTTCCGGCAACCCGCAACGCATGATAAATTTCAAAATGAACCATCCCTGAGGAATCGTAGTATTGGCATGGCAAAATGAAAGGGGCGTGGTGCGCGAGCATCACGCTCCTTTCTCGTCCCAGGCCTTTCCGCGCCAGCTTCATCGAAATTTCATACCTTCTTCATTCCCAAGTGCGCTTGGTCTGCTAGCGTTCCGGGGAATTCAGGAAACACCCATGGAAAACGCCACCGAAACGGAAATCGCCGATGCCGCCAAACACCTCCGCTCGCTTTCGAACGGACTCAATCAGGTCTTGTTCGGCCAAGAGGAGCTCATCGACCTCGTGATCACCGGCGTGCTCGCCCGGGGTCACATCCTTCTGGAAGGTCTGCCGGGTCTGGGGAAAACCGAACTCGTCAAGGGTCTCTCAAAACTCCTCATGCTCGGCACGAAGCGCGTCCAGTTCACGCCGGACCTCCTGCCGGGCGACATCACGGGAAATCCGGTGCTCCAGGAAATTGACGGCCGCAGGGAGTTTGTTTTTCAACCGGGTCCGCTTTTCACCAACATCGTATTGGCCGACGAAATCAACCGCGCTTCACCAAAAACCCAGTCCGCCCTGCTAGAAGCGATGCAGGAGCGCCGCGTGACCGTGCTCGGAAAAACCCACGACCTGCCGAAGCCGTTCTTCGTGCTTGCCACACAGAACCCGATCGAACTCGAAGGCACCTATCCGCTACCGGAAGCCCAGCTCGACCGCTTCCTCTTCAAGCTCGAAGTCACCCGCAATGACGTGGCCACGCTCCAGCGCATCGTTTCCCATCGCGAACTCGGCACCGAGCCACAGGTCGATCCGGTGATGAGCGCGGAAACTCTGGATCTACTGCTGGAACTCGTTAGGAAAATCTATCTTCCCGACGTTGTCGCGAACTACATCGCCCGCCTCGTCGATGGCAGCCACCCCGGCCAGTCCGCCGCAGCGCGCGGCATCCGCTACGGAGCGAGCCCGCGGGCAGCGCTCGCGCTCGCGTCCGGAGCAAAAGCCCGCGCGCTGATGCAGGAGCGGACAAACGCGAGCTTCGAAGACGTGAAAGCCATCGCCCCCGCCGTGCTGCGCCACCGGATCGTGCTGGATTACAATGCCCGTGTGGAAGGCCACACGACGAACGACATTGTCCGCGCCCTGTTGGATGAGGTTCCATTTCAGGATACCGCCACGCCGAAAAATCTGAAATCCGCCTGACCGCATTTCCAGAAAACTCATTCCGCCATGCTCCGTTACCTGCTTTTCCTCGCACTCATCCTTCCCGTCGCCGCCCAGGAGACGATCATCCGTGAGGTCTATGATCCGAAAACGGACACGCATGTCGAAGTCGTCGCGTTGTTTTCAAAACCCTCGTCCAGCGGCTATCTGCCGGTGCGGGTCAAGATCGCTAACAACCTGAAGACAGACCGCTCGATCCAACTCTCGTTCGACAGCGGCACCAACTATTCTCAGGGAACCCATGCGGCGTCCTCCTTCGAGTTCACGGCGAATGCGGGCAAAACCGTCACGCGGGACATTCTCGTGCCGCTCTGCCCGAGTGTGGCCGGCCATTCGTGGGGGGCGAACATCACCACCCGCCTGACAGGTTCGCTCGGCGATGCGAACAACAGCATGAACGCCATTTCCGACAACTCGCAACCGGCGGTCCTGCTCAGCGAAGCGCTCTTCACGCCTAACGCATCCTCGTTGGATTCCGCCATGGGGAGCGGCAGTTCCTACGGCGGGCGCAATGAGTTCGCCGCCAAGTTCGATCCCAAACAACTGCCCGACAACTGGCTCGCGTTCTCCGGCTACGATAGCGTGCTGATGACCGACACCGACTGGTCCAACATGCCGTCCAGCGGACGCAACGCGCTCCTATCCTGGCTGCGGTTAGGCGGACAACTGGTCATCTACGCCACCGGCGGTGCCGACGCGAAATCGCTGGGAATCCCAACAGACGCGAGCTTCGGCAGCGTGATGTTCAAGAGCATCGGATCCGATTTAAAACTCGATCCAAAACCCACGTTGAATCTGGTCAATCACATGAATCCGAACGGCACCCGCAGCGGTTCTATCAAATCCGACTTCGACGGCAGTTGGCCGCTCCAAGGCTACTTCGGAAGCCAGACGTTCCAATACGGGCTTTTCATTGCGGTTCTCATCGTGTTCGCCGTGGTAGTCGGTCCGATCAACCTGTTCGTTTTCGCAAAGTCCGGCCAACGCCACAAGCTCTTCATCACCACTCCGCTCATCTCGCTGGTGGCCAGCGTGATCCTGATCGGTCTGATCATCATCCAGGACGGCTTCGGCGGCTCCGGCATGCGGCGCGTGCTGATGGAAGTGCGCCCGGACAGCGATCAGAACGCGGCTTTTCTCCATCAGGAACAGTTCTGCCGCACCGGTGTTCTGACAGGCTCGCGTTTCACGATCGCCGAGCCATCGATCTTCAGCCCGCTGCCCATCGCCACCAGCCGGTGGGCGCGTTTCACCAACAACTCGGACACCCGCGGCAGTTTCAATTTGCAGCCGGCTGATGGAAAACTGAATGCCTCGGGCGATTGGTTCCAGAGCCGCTCGGAACACGGCCACCTCCTTTCCGCCGTGGTCTCGACACGAGGCCGCATCGAGCGGACAAACGAAGCAAACACGCTTCTCTCGACTTTCGATTTCCCGATAGAGACACTGTTCTTCCTGGACAACGACGGCCAATGGTATCGGGCGGACGGCATCACCACCGGCAAACGGTTCAGCACGACGCCCGTCGAACTATCAATGGTCCAGCCGTCGATTCAGAAGGAAATCAGCGGTTTCGCATCAAGAAGCGGGAAGATGCTGCAACGCTCGTGGAAACGCCCCGGCTGCTATGTGGCCGTCACCAACGCGGCCCCCGGAGTCGCCACCCATCCCGGCATCCGCTGGAAGGAAACCCGCACCGTCATCACCGGCCCGGTCCTGTGACATCTCAAATCTGAAATTTCAAATCTCAAATTTCTTCATGTCCGCTCTCAAGATCAACAACCTCTACCGCTACTTCGGCAATCTTCAGGCCGTCAACGGCGTGACCTTCGAGATTCCGCACGGCTCAGTCTGCGGTTTTGTCGGTGCCAATGGCGCGGGGAAAACCACCACCATGCGGATCCTCGCCACGCTGGACTATCCGACTCTCGGCAGCGCCGAAGTCTGCGGGATCAACGTGGTCCATCACCCGGCGGAAGTGCGCAGGCTCATCGGCTGGATGCCTGACCATTTCGGAAACTACGAGCACATGACCGTGCTGGAGTATCTCGACTTCTACGCCCGTGCGCTCGGCTACAAGGGCAAGGAACGCCGTGAGCGGATCCAGGAGGTGATGGAGTTCACCGATCTCATTCCGCTGGCAGACCGGTTTTCCAACAAGCTCTCGAAGGGCATGACCCAGCGCCTCGGGCTCGGCCGCGCACTGCTCCACGATCCGCAGGTGCTCATCATGGACGAGCCCGCCGCCGGTCTCGATCCGAAGGCACGCGTGGAGCTCAAGCACCTTATCCGGGTGCTGGCGAAGGAAGGGAAAACGATTTTCATTTCATCCCACATTCTATCCGAACTCGGTGAGATGTGCGATTCATTGCTCTTCATTAACAACGGCCGCATCGTCCACCACGGCGACGCCGAAACCCTCCGCCGCGGATCGGACGTGATGGGCGGCGTGCTTTACGACGTGCAGGTGGATGGCAAACCGGAGTCCGTTTCCGACTGGTGTATCCTCCAGCCGAACGTGGAATTCCTCGAAGCCCGGAAACTCGGTGGACGCATCCGCATCGACACGCAGGACCCGATGAAAGCGGCCGATGTCCTCGCCCGCATGGTCAAGGACGGCCTTCGCATCACCGAGTTCCACCGCGAGCAGAGGAATCTCGAGGACGCATTCATCGACATCCTCGGACGCCTTGATGCCGGCCAGCCCGCCGTCTCGCCACCGCCGATGCCGGAAGAGAAGGTGATCGTGGAAAGTTGATAGCCGATTGAAAGATAAAGACCCGCATTCATCCACCCTCTTCACCATCAACTATCAACCATCAACTTCTTCAATGACCCTCTCCCACCTAACCGACTTCTCCGACCGTATCTCGCCGATGCTGGTGAAGGAGCTGCGCCAGGGGCTGCGCGCGAAGACGTTCATCGCCGTGTTCCTGAGTTTGCAGGTTTTCCTCGGCATCATGCTGCTCTCAGCGACGGCCGCTTCGACCTCGGACCGCGCCGGTGCCGTGGTTTCGGGCATGATTTTCACGTTTTTCTCCATCGCCGTGCTCATCGTCCAACCGCTGCGCGGCGTGGCCGCACTTTCTTCCGAGATCAAAGGCAATACCATCGACATGATGGTGCTCACGCGCCTCAGCGCCTGGCGGATCGTGTTTGGAAAGTGGGTAGCCATTGTCAGCCAATCCGCGCTGATACTATCCACCATCATCCCTTACCTCATCCTGCGCTATTTTTTCGGTGGCATGAATCTGGTGGGAGAAATCGTTTTCCTCGGACTTCTTTTTCTAACGTCAATGGCGTTCACCGCACTCACGGTCGGCTTGTCAGGAAGCTCGTCAGTGATCATCCGCGGCATCCTGCCACTGTTCGGAACGCCGCTGCTGTTCATGGCATTGGTGTCGCTGCTCTTCGACCGCGGCGCCAGATCATTGATAGACACCTGTTCCCTCGACACCAGCGAATCACGGATCGGCATCGCCATCTATGTCGCTGCGATCACCTACCTTGGAGGTTCCGCGTTGTCGCTCGGCGCGTCGCTCATCGCCCCCGCTGCGGAAAACCATTCAAGCCTGCGCCGTGTAATTGCGATCATGGCAACCCTGCTGATGATCCCGGTGATGCGTTATTCCACCATCGAAAGGGAGCTCCTGCTGTTGTTCCTCGGGATCATTGCCACACCCGCGATCCTGATCGCCCTTACCGAATCCACCCTGCTCGTTTCCACCGTTTGCAAACCGTTTGTGAAACGAGGGGCACTGGGAAGAGCCGCCGGAATCTTTCTCTATCCGGGACTCGCCTGCGGCATTTTCTTCACCGTGCTGCTCATCGCCATGAGCATCGCAGCATGCGGCGTGAATCCTTCGAACGGCAATTACGGGGACGAATTCGCCACCATCGCCCTCGCATTGTTAGGCTCCCTGCTTTTCCCGGCGGTGCTTCAGATATTCTTCTTCAAGGGTGAGGGCCAACGGGTGGCGAACTATCTGCTACTCATGATCGGCACCGGAGTTCTGACAGGAATCCTCGGGGCTCTGACGGAAGCGATGTCCAACCGGGACTTCCTCTGGCTTTTCGTCTGGAACCCGCTGGTTTTTGTGGTGATGAGCAGTTCCAGCCACTTCAATGACTCCGCTCTGGTCATCGCCGTGGGCACGGTTGATTTCATCCTGATCGCGATCCTACTGTTATACGCGCTCTCAATCTTGAAGCCGAACCGCGAAGCCATCCGCCAAGCGGAGGAGGAACTTCGTGCCAACAGCATTCCCCATGAATCCTGACGCTCTCCAGACCTGCCACGGACGCGCTCTTGCCGTCGCCGCACGCTTGCGGTTGCCGCTGCGCTCGCGTGTCTGGAGAGGGCAGGCCGGGGAATTCACTGGCGGCGGCACAGGCTCATCGCTCGATTTCCAGGACCACCGTGCGTATTCGCCGGGCGATGATCCACGCCACATCAACTGGCAGGCCTACGCCCGCACCGGCAGCTATACCATGAAACTTTTCCGCGAGGAGGTCCGACCAGTGGTGGACCTGATCCTCGATGCTTCCGAGTCGATGTTCTTTGATCCGGTGAAAGCCGCACGGACTGCCGAGATCTACTATCTGATGGCCGAAAGTAGCCATGCTGCCGGTGCCTCGCTCGCCCTCCACGCCGTCCGGGGAGACGCGAGCGTGGCGCTCGATCCTGCGACGCTCCGGACCCACCGCTGGTTGGAAACGGCCCGTGCTCTGCCTGCCGCCGACCCGGCGAAATCACCGGACCTATCAAAACTACCGCTGCGCGCCAACGCCATCCGCGTCTTCCTATCAGACCTGCTTTTCCCCGGTGATCCGGAACCGATCCTCCGCCACCTCGGCCAACGCCATGGCAGCCTCGTCATTTTCTCGCCTTATCTAGAATCCGAAGCGAGACCGGCGTGGTCTGGAAATTACGAGTTCATCGATCCCGAGCGGAAATCACAACACCCGCACCGGATCGAACCTGCGACCCTGAAGCGATACCTTGACGCCTACGCGAATCACTTCGCCCTCTGGAAACAGCACTCCCGCCGCCACCAGGCCGCCTTCGCCCGCATACCGGCGGAGGACGCTCTTGCCACCGCCCTTTTCCGCGAGGCGGTGCCTGCCGGAGCGCTGGAACCGGCGAGATAATGGAAATAATTTATGGCAAAATCATGGACGGCAGAATCATTGAAGAAAGGAGAGGGTGATGCCGGTCGGATGCGCTGTTGATCTAGCTGCTCGCTTCGACCATCCGCAGATCACTCTCAAAACCCTACAGAAATGATTCTGCCATCCATGATTTTGCCGTAGTTCTTCCCCATGCTGACTCTCGCAAATCCTCTCGGCCTACTTGCATTGCTTGGCATCCCGGCGGTGCTGGCGATTCATTTTCTCCAGCGGAAAGCCATCGAACTTCCTGTTTCCACCCTATTCCTGTTGGAACGCACCCAGCGCGACGCGGCGAGCGGACGGCGGCTTGATCGGATCATTCCTTCGGTGCCGTTGTGGATGCAATTACTGGCGGTGCTGCTTCTCGCGTGGTTTCTGGGAGAACCGCGATTTCAAAAGTCCGGCAGCGTCCAACGCATCGCGGTGGTGCTGGATTCCTCGGCATCGATGGGTGTCTTCAAAAAAGAAGCCCTCACCCGCCTCGCGGCGGAACTACCCGCACTGCAAGGCTCCGCATCCACCGTGGAGCTCACCGTGATGGAATCCGCCCCAGGGCGTCCCCGGCTCTACGCAGGATCGTCCGTGGAGGATCTCAAGGCCGCGCTCGAAAAATGGCAGCCGCTCGACGGGCTCAACGATCCTTCGCAAGCCCTGCGCCTCGGCAGATCGCTGGTTTCCCGCGAAGGAACGGTGATCTATCTGACCGATACTCCGATCAAATCTCTACCCTTCGATGCAAAACTGATCGCCGTGGGAGAAGTGATCGAGAACGTCGGATTCACCGGAGTTACCTTCGCCACCGAAGAAGGCACGCTCGTCTGGCGCGCACTCGTTAGAAACTACGGCATGACCGACGCGGACCGCACGTGGTCGATGAGGACGTCCTCGGGAAACACCGAACCACGCCCCCTCCATCTCGCCGCCGGTTCGCTGGTCACCCTGCAAGCCGCGTTTCCGCAGGACGCGAAAAACGTCCGCATCGTCTTGTCCGGTGATCGTTTCACCCTCGACGACACGCTGCCCATCGTCGCCCCGGCCCCGAAAACGCTGGCGCTTTTCACCGCCACCTCCCCTGCATTCGCCGCCCTAACCACCAAGCTCCTCCGTTCGCTAGACGCCGCCGTGCCCACCAATGACGCCGCGAGCGCCGATCTTTCGATTTCCTCCTACGACCCGCTGGATCCAGTGCTACCGCCCGGCAATTCGATCATTTTCGTAGAAGACAGCACCCGCACCGGGGCCTATCTGAAGGGTGGTATTGTGGCCGAAGCAAACCCGCTGATGGACGGGCTCAACTGGCAGTCGCTGCTTGTCCGCGAGACGATCCAGCTCGACCGCTCGCCCACCGACACTGTTCTGTTATGGCAGGAAAAACGGCCGCTGATCTTTCTCCGCGAGCACGAAGGCAAACGCCAGCTCTGCTTCAATTTCGACCTCCGTCTTTCCAATGCGGGCAACCAGCCGGCGTTCATCGTGCTGCTCCACCGGTTTGCCGAGTCCATCCGCGACGCGAAGGTCGCCCCGACTTCGGCTATCTTGGAAACAGGCCAGCCCATCAAGGTGACGGCGGCTCCAAGCATCCCGCTGAAAATCGCTGCCACCGACCTCGCCGGCAAAACCATTCCTGTCGCCACGGTATCGAACAACGCGCCGTTGATCCCCTGCTTCCTAACCGTCGATCAGAATGAAACCCGCCTGCTCGACGCCGCCGTTTTCTTCGCCGACACCCGCGAAGCCGATTTCACCGCCTGCGGGAAATCGGACGCCACTGGAGCAGCTAACAAATCCACAGTAGAGCGCCACACCAAACCCGATCCGCTTTGGCGCGTCTGGGTGCTTTTGCTCATCGCCGCGCTTCTCGTTTCGTGGAAATTCACCGCACCGAAACTCGTCAGCGCATGATTTTCTCAAGGCTTACCAGAGATGATCGGCTTGTCCTTCGCGCGATGACGGCGGCGGATAGCGGAGCGCTGCTCTTTGGCTTCGAGCGACATTACATCATAATAAACCGCGACAAGATCCCTCAGCCGCGCAGCCGCCCTCGCCCGGGGATTGAAGGAGTACACAATGGTCCGACCGTGGCGCACGGAGACCAAAACCCCGGCGCGTTCGAATTTTTCGAGCTGCCGCTGAACCGATTCGAGCGAAATTACGAAATCGCTGGAAACCGCCCTGCCGTAGAGTTCACCATGATGAAACAAGTGGAGCAGCACGGCTTCCGCCGCGCGACTTCCAAACATTTCCGCCAAGGCCGTGGAATTCATGACCCAAATGTCAGGTCAAATGACCGCAATCTCAAGTCAGTCGAATACCCATGATTTTCACCTCCCCAGAATATTTCCTGCTTCTCCCCGCGCTCGCTTTGCTCGGCTGGTTCTGGCGCGGGCTGCGGCTGCACTCGCCGCTGCGGGCGTTGGTCCTGATCCTCGCGGTGATCGCGCTGGCGGAGCCGACGATCCAGCACCAGCAAAATTCGCTGGATCTTTATGTCCTGTTGGACCGTTCGGAGTCCACGGAGGATCTGATCGACAAGGGTCTGCCCGAATGGAAGCGGCTGTTGGAGGAATCGAAACCGAGCCGCCATGACACTCTGCATTTCATCAACTACGCGAGCGAGATCGCGGAAGTGGGAGCGGATGGTTCATCGTTCACCGGTTCACGGCGGCTCACGCGGACGGGGCTCGCGCTGCAATCGATCGCCGCGCAGGCGGATGAAAAACGTCCTTCACGGGTCCTGATTTTCACCGACGGATACTCCACCGAGCCGATACAGGAGGCGTCCTCACAATTGCAAGCGCGCGGCATCCCGCTCGACTACCGGCTGATCCGCGAGGAAAAGGACAAGGACTACCGACTGTCGCGCATCGCGTTTCCCGAACGGGTCCAGATCGGCGAGCCGTTTCTGATTTCACTAACGGTCCGCGGTTCTTCGGACGCCACGTTTCCCCTCATCCTCCGGCGCAACGGCCAGACGCTGATAGAATCGACCGTGACACTGGTCAACGGGCTGGCGACGGTGGAATTCACCGACCGCATCCCGCGCGCGGGTGGTTACGAATATCAGGCAGAAATCCGCCCGGAAAACGACGCGCATCCGGGAAACAACCAGGCCACGCGCTGGATCGAGATCACCGGCGGGCCGCATTTGATCCTTGCCACCCGCTATCAGGATGACCCGGTGGCCAAAGCCCTTTCCGCTTTGGATTTCACCGTAGAGACCGTCACTGATCCTTCGAAACTGAAGCCCGGACTTCTTTCCGGCGCGCGGGCGGTGATCCTCAATGATGTTCCGGCTCACGAGATTCCTAACGATTTCATGAAGTCGCTGGATTTTTTCGTCCGTGAGCAGGGCGGCGGCTTGCTGATGGCGGGCGGTGAGCATTCGTTCGGCTCCGGTGGTTATTTTCAATCGCCCATCGATACGCTGCTGCCAGTGTCGATGGAGCTGAAATCCGAACACCGCAAGCTCGCCGTCGCGCTGGCCATCGTGATCGACCGCTCGGGCTCGATGAGCGTCGGGGTGGGAGGCGGGAAAACCAAAATTGATCTAGCAAACTCTGGCGCGGCCAATGCGATTGACCTGCTAGGACCGATGGATCAGATCGCCGTCTTCGCCGTGGACAGCGAGGCGACGAAAACAATTCCGCTCACCCGCATCGGAAACAAGAAGCGCGAGCTTGGTGCCCGCGCGCTTAAGATCACGTCGGCAGGCGGCGGCATCTATGTTTATAACGGACTGAAGGCTGCATGGGATGAGTTGAAAAAATCCCAGGCGGGAACGCGGCATGTCATTCTGTTTTCAGATGCGCAGGATTCCGAAGAGCCGGGTGACTATAAGAATCTACTCAAGGAAATGACCGATCAGGGTGCAACCGTTTCGGTTATCGGCCTGGGCACGGACAAGGACGTGGATTCCGCGCTGTTGGATGACATCGCAAAGCTGGGCAACGGACGGATCTTCTTTTCTAACGATCCGATGGATATCCCGAAAATCTTCGCACAGGAAACAGTGACGATCGCGCGCTCAGCGTTCATCAAGGATCCGGTGGGGGCGCAGGCGACGGGACGTTGGTCGGAAATTTCGCCAAAGCCGATGGAGTGGTTCAAACAGGTCGATGGCTACAATTTGTCCTACGCCCGCGAGGATGCGGCGGTGTCGCTCGTTACCACGGACGAATACCTCGCACCGCTGGTGGCGCACGGACGGCGCGGCTTGGGACGCAGCATGGCGGTTTCATTTCCGCTAGGTGGGGAGTTTTCGGAAACCGCTCGGACGTGGCCGGGTTATGGGGACTTTCTGCAAACGACCGGGCGCTTTCTGATGGGCCAGGACACGCCACCGGGGATCGCGCTGCGTCATCGGCTGGACGGCACACGGCTCACGCTGGATCTTCTTTACGACACCCACACATGGTCGCAGAAGCTATCAGCCTCACCGCCGAAGGTCCGGCTTCAGGACGACACCGGTGGTGCCACGCGCGATCTTGCGTGGCGGCGGATCGCACCCGGACATTTTTCCCTCATCCGGGATCTGGACGAAGGCAGCATCGTCCGCGGGGCGGTGCAGGTGGGGGAAAACGCGCTGCCGTTCGGGCCGCTCAGTGTCGGCTCGTCGGTCGAATGGTCTTTCGAGCCGGAGCGTCTCGCCGAGCTGCGTGCCGTTTCAAACCAGACGAAAGGCCGCGAACTGTTGGACTTTGCGAAAGCCTGGCTGCGACCGCCCTTCATCGCTGAAACGCATTTGCGGCTACCGTTGGGCATCGCGTTGGTGCTGCTCGTCCTAGCCGACGCGCTGCTAACGAGAACCGGCTGGAAGCTGCCTCAACTGGCGCTGCCCCACAGGACAGTGAGAACAACGATGGTGAAGGTGGCCAAATCGAAACGCGTGGTGGAAGAGCCGGTGTTCACCCCTGCCCCATCGCAACAGGACAATGAAAGGCCAAAAACACCGCCGGAAGAATCTGCCAGACGCTCACGCTTCCAACGGGCGAAGGACAAGAAATAGCGCTCAGGGAACGGTGACCGCGATATTCTGGCTGACCGTATTGCCATCGAGATCCGTGGCGGTTACCTGGACGGTGGTGGTGCCCTTCGCAACCCCCGTAATGCTGATGTCACTGCCGGTAATGGAAGCGCTCGCAACGCCGGTATTCAGACTGAGCACCTGATAGCTTAGGATCGGTGCTTCGCCCACCGAGGAGATCTTCACAAGTTCGGCGGGATCAAGAACTGCGGTGGCAGTCGCGGCATTTATCGGAACATCCGTCAGTGATACCAAATTAAGACCCGTCGTGATGGCATAGTTGCCCTTAGGCAGGTTGTTGATATTGTCGAGCAGTGCCATGCCACTAGTCGGCACGCGACCGAACACGGTGAAGCCTCCGTTCTCGGTATCTAAAGCCGGTGGCAGACCCGAGTTATCACCCAGATTCACAAAAAACTCGGATGTGGCGCTATTGGGGTCGCCGGGGAGTTTCGCCATCGCCACGGTGCCGCGGATGTTGGAGAGGCCCGGTTCGTTTACTAGGGCGGAGAAAGTCGCCACACGTGAGAATCCACCGGCGGTGGTGTGTTTATATCCGCCGCCCTGCACTACGAAGTTTTGCGGCGCGCGATGGAAGAAAGTATCATTGTATCGGAGGTCGTCGATGTAATCGAGGAAGTTGCT
>JBBRCO010000117.1:0-13264 GCA_038204755.1 Verrucomicrobiales bacterium | reverse complement strand
GCCAGCCCGGTGCCCACCACCAGGCCCGCATGCGGCCAGCTCCCGCCGAATGCCGCCTGCGGACTCGGATTGCTGAAAATCAGCCAGCCTAGCGCGACCGGTGCCAGCAGGCTCGTCTCCGCTGTTAGTCCGACCAGCGATCCGAGCGGCGCGATTTTCCTCACCACCGCATACAGCGAAAAACTCACCGCCAGCGTCAGCGCCACCCACGGGAAATGCCCCACCGCCGGGACTTGGATCGCCACGCCGCACAGTGCCAGCGCGATCGCCGCAAGTTGCCAGCGGCTGCTTTTATCGCCGAACCACAGCGCGCCGAGGAGCATGTTGAAAAACGGATTCAGATAGTAGCCCAAGGCACCCTCGATGATCCGCCCGTTGAGCGTCGCCCAGACGTAGAGCAGCCAGTTCGACGCCAGCAGCGCGCCCGACAGGAAATGCCAGCCCACCGCCGACGGCCTGCGCAGCCCGTCGAACAACTCCCGCAGCTCCCCGCGCACCGCCAGGATCACCAGCAAAAGGAGCAGCGACCAGAGCGTGCGTTGCGCCACAATCGTCGCCGGTGGCAGGAAATAGAGCAGCTTCCAGAAAATCGGCAGAATCCCCCAAAGGAAAAACGCGGCCAACGCGGCCATCACACCCGAGCGGTTCCGATCCACGCGCGGAAGCTGCGCCATCCCGCTTCCCCTGCGAAGTGAAAAATAAACGACGGAGCGCTGGCTTCAGCCGGCCAGCAGACCCTGTTGCCGTCACACTCGCCGACTAAAGTCAGCGCTCCCTCCTTCCAGAAAAAGATGCGGGTTGAAACTTCACCCACCGCAAACCAACCTCGCCCCATGCCCGCCGCCCGCCTTTCCATCCCTCAATACGCCATGGCCCTCGCCCACGTCGCCAGCCTGCGGTCGGAGGATCCCTATCGGAAAGTCGGAGCCGCAGCGCTCGATTTCGACAACCGCGTCATCGGCACCGCCTACAATGGCCTCGCCCCCGGCTACAACCCGCCCGCCAGTTTCTGGGACGACCGCGAGGCGCGCCAGAAATTCATGCTCCACGCCGAGGTGAACCTGTGCAGCCTCTTCCGCCGCGGCGAGGCGAAGATCGTGGCCACCACCACCATGCCCTGCACCGCCTGCATGCAGACGCTCTGCGCCTACGGCATCAAGGAAATCTACTACCGCGAGGTCTATCATGTCTCCGACGCACCGGAAATCGCCGCGCTCTACAACGTGAAGCTGGAGCAGATCACCGATTTTCCGCAAGCCGTCTGATGGACCGCGAAATTCATTTCACAAGTCCATCCACTGGCCGGTTGATCACGGACCATTTGATTGGCAGGGTGCAGGATCTGCCGAACGGCGTGATACAGACATTCCTGTCTGTTCTTTCACAAGGCCGGGCAGGAAGAACAGACAGGAATATCTGTTCTTTCACAAGGCCGGGTAGGAAGAACTGACATTCCTGTCTGTTCTTTCACAAGGCCGGGTAGGAAAAACAGACAGGAATGTCTGTGTCACGCCTTTGGATATACAAAGAGCGTCTCATGTGAACGGGTTACCATTGAAAATTTGCGAAATGAATTTCGCGGTCCATCACAGGAAAACCTTCACCCCGCCCGCAGCAGCGCTCCGATAGATCGCCTCGATCAGTTCCACCGATTTCCTCGCCTCCACTGCTGAGACACCCGGCACCCGACCTTCTTGAATGGCACTCACCACCTCTTCGAAATTCCGCTGATGCTGGAGGAAATTGATCGCCTTCGGATCATTCGCGCCGAGGCCTCCCGCTCCGCCGCTCATCAGCGTTCCATGCACCGCGGCGTCCTCCGGCAGCGCGTTTTTGAAATCCCAGACCTCGTACGATTCATCTGCTAGAAATACCGAGCCTTCCGTGCCGGAAAGCTGGATGCGTGCCGGATGGCCGCTGCTAGACCAATTGCACGTCGAGCCCTCGATCACACCGCGCGCGCCGTTTTCAAACTCCAGCATCGCGATCCCGATGTCCTCCACCTCGATCCGCTCATGGGCGAGGCAGGCCGTCATCGCCTGCACGGATTTCACCGGACCAGCGAGATGCAGCAGCGCGTCGATGCTGTGGATGCCTTGGTTCATCAGCGCCCCACCGCCGTCGAGCGCCCATGTCCCACGCCAGTCGGCGGAGTCGTAGTAGGCCTGATCGCGGAACCATTTGATATAACAGGAAGCCGACGTCAGCCTGCCGAAGCGCTGTTTCTCACAGGCCAGTTTGAAAGCCTCCATCGCCGGATTGAAGCGGCGGTTGAGAATGGCAGAAAGTGTTTTCCCGCTGGCCGTTGCCGTCTCCATCAGCTCGTCGATGCGGGCGGTGGTGATTTCCAACGGTTTCTCACAGAGCACGTGCTTGCCGGCTTTCAACGCGGCCACCGCCGGATCGAAATGCGCGCCGGACGGAGTGGCGATGGTGACGATATCCAATTCCGGATCAGCGAGGAATTCATCAATGTCGGAAAACGCGCGCACCCCGTATTGCGAGGCGAGTTTCTCCGCGCTTTCGAGGCGGTGGTTGAAAACAGAAATCAGCTCGCTGCCGTCCATCGCCGCGATGGCCCTCGCGTGGATGCCGCTGATGCTGCCGGTGCCGATGATTCCGAATTTCATGAGGGTCAGGCGTCGATGGCGTCGGTGGGAAGCGCGCCTGTCTTCCGCGAGTTCCGGCCGTAAACGAGTTCGAAAAGCGGCGTGGCCATCAGCGTGGTGACGATCGCCATCACGACGAGGATCGAGAAAAGCGGCTGGCCGATCACGCCCGCCTTGAGGCCGATGTTGATGATGATCAGCTCCATCAGCCCGCGCGCGTTCATCAGACTGCCGACGGCGAGGGCCGTCGCGTTGTTTTCACCCGTGAGTCTGGCGGCCGCCCAGCAGGCCACGCCCTTTCCGAGGATGGAGGCTAACAAAATCGCGATGGCAGGCAGCAGGAACGCCGGCTCGACGAGCACATTCAACTGCGTTTTCAGACCGGAGAATGTGAAGAACATCGGCAGCAGAAACACCACGGTGAACGGCTCGATCTTTTTCCGGATTTCATCGGCGAAAATCCCGCGCGGCATGGCGATGCCGAGGATGAACCCGCCGAACACCGCGTGAACGCCGATGATGTCCGTGTACCAGGCGGAGATGCAGAACAGCGCCAGCACCACCGCCATCATCGGCTGCGAGACCTGCCGGGCCTTGTCCGCTTTCGCACCGAAACCTGCGAGGATTTTCCTGCCGACCGTTAGCATCACCACGCCGTAGAGAATCGCCCCGCCGATCGCAATGAACTGCGGGCCGATCTGGAATCCGAAAAGCACGACCGGGTGGGTGGCCCCGAAAGTCGCCAGCACGATGGCCAGCACGCACCATGCCGCCGCGTCGTCGATGGCACCGGCTGCTAGGGCGAGCGTGCCGAGCGAACTGCCGGAAAGCCCGCGCTCGGAAATGATCCGCGCCAGCATGGGAAAGGCCGTGATCGCGATTGCCGCGCCAAGGAACATCGCCGCCTGATAGTATTGTGTCTTCGCCGAGAAAAGGCCGGGCACGTGAACCAGCCATAATGTCAGCAGCCCGCCGAGGATGAAGGGCACCACCATCCCGGCGATGGATACACACGCCGCACTCCGCGCCCGCGTGCGGAAATGGGAGATCTTGAATTCCAGCCCCACGAGAAACATGTAGAGCCCCACGCCGAGCTGCGCGCCCACTTCCAGCACGCCGCGCGATTCCTTCGTGAAAATAACCTCCGCCGAGCCCGGCCACAGCATCCCTAGCAGCGACGGCCCGAGAATCACGCCCGCGATCATTTCCCCCACCACCTGCGGCTGCCCGATTTTTTTTGCCACGATGCCGACCAACCGGCAGGCCAGCAGAATGACCGCCATTTGGAGGAAAAAGGACGCGGGAAGGTTCTGCACGGCGCCGTTGTAGGGGGATTTCCCCAGCGAAGTCGAGGACTTCGGTGGGGATCTTGACCGTCGCCCATCAAGGTATTCCTCGACTCGTTCCACCGGTCGATTCATTTTTACCCCCGATGCGCCGCACGGAAACCGTCCACACCCGCTTTCAATCGCTGGAAATTTGGAAATCGGATCTGGCAGTGGAGTTCCGCGTGGCGGGGGCGATTCATGCGTTGTTTCACCGGAAACGATTCCTAACGGGGCTGGCGTGGGACCTGATCGCCGCCTCGGCGCTGCTGCGCAAGGACGGGCCACCGCGGTCGGTGCTGATGCTCGGGCTGGCGGGCGGGACGGCCTATCGGGTGCTGCGGCATCTGCTGCCGGATTGCAAGCTGACGGCGATCGATATTGATCCGGAAATTGTCGGGCTGGCGCGCGGGCACATGGAGCTGGACACGCTCGGGATCGAGGTGGTGATCGGCGATGCGTATGGCTGGCTGGCGAAGAACAAGCGGAAATTCGACATGGTGTTCGATGACATCTATCTGGCGGGAAAAACAGACGTCTTCCGCCCGCGGGCGTGGAATCCGGAGCTGATGGAGCATTTGAAAAACGCGATGGCTCCCGGCGGCCTGTTAGCGGTGAACCTGGTGACCGGCGAGGGCCATCGCACGATGCAGTCACTGACGCGGAGGATTCTATCCGCTGCGTTTCCGGTCGTGCGCAGCCTGCGGACGCCGGAGGGAATGAACGAGGTGTTGGTGGCGGGCGATGCGGTGGCGACGGGCCGGCAGCTTGAGAAATACAACGAGCTTTTCCCGGATTGGCGGGACCGCATGTATTGGGACCGGGTGACGGTCCGGCGAATCTGATTTCCCATGCAAGACCCCATTCACGAGCTTTACGAAAACCACGTCTATCCGGCGATGAGCCATCCTCTATCCGATCCGGCGGTGAGCGCGGTGGCGGCGAGCATGGGCGGTTTGAAAACACCGCATCCGGCGCGGGCGCGGATTCTGGAGATCGGCTGCTGCTCGGGGCACAATCTGATCCCGCTGGCGATGCGCTGGCCGGAGAGTGAGTTTACCGGCATCGATCTAGCGGAAACTTCGATTCGGGAAGCACGCGCGCGCGCTTCGGCGGCTGGGGTTTCCAACGTGAGATTCGAGGTGGCGGATCTGCGGGACCATCAGCCTAACAGAAGATTTGATTTCATCATCGCTCATGGTTTTTTCTCGTGGGTGGCGGATGAGGTGAAAGCGGCGCTGCTGGTATTCTGTCGGGAAAACTTGAATGCGTCCGGCATCGCGACGATCAGTTTCAATCTCGAATGCGGTTGGGCGGCGCGGTTTCCGGTGGTTCGGAAAGTCCGGGCGATCCAGCAGGCGAGGGGAGGGGATGTGGTTTCCGCGTTGGAGATCCTGCGTTTCGTGACGGAGCCGGATTCGCCGGATATCGCGGTCATTGATGATATGCTGGCGAAGGGCGCGGCGATTCTGGCCTTCGATGATTTCGGGCCGGTGAACGATCCGTGGCCGCTCGACCGGTTCGCCCAAGCGGCGGCGAACGCGGGTCTGCGATGGCTCGGGGAATCGGATCCGGCAGAGAATATTCCATCAGAACTCAGCGATGAGGTGGTGCAGAAAATGGCAGAAGCGATCCAGGACCCGCTGGCGTTTCAAATGGCCGCGGACGCCGCTGCCGGGCGGACCTTCCGCTCGGGGGTGCTCTGCCGCAATGATACACTGCTAGAGGAGCCGGTCAGTCTGGGCAGAGTGCTCGAATTTTCCGTCAGGGCCGGCGCGGAGCCCAAGGACGCGGCCGCATTGGAAATCTGGCAGACGATTGCTTCGTTCGCGCCGGCGTGCGTGCCGGTCCGGGAGGTGATGGAAATTCTTCCAGAGCGCGACCTGCGGGAATTCACGAGTTTGGTTTTCGACGGCATGATGAACGGCTGGATTCTTCCGAGGATCGAGCCGGTGAAATATGACCCGGAGCCTGCGGCGTCGCTCCGGCTGGATGCGTTCCGCCTGCTCTGCGCCCGCAGAGGGTTGCCATTGGTGGACGCATGGCACAAGGCGTTGCTTTTTCCAGAAAAACAATACGCGGTGCTCGCCGCAATGGACGGCACGCGGAGCCTCGCGGAGTTGGACGCGTTTTCTAAACAACAGTGCCCGGAGCTGGCCTTCGAGCCGTGGCTCCGGCATCTCGCGGGGCGCGGGATGTTTTCCTAGCGGAAAATCACTTCGTGCCGGTCACCTGCGAACATGGATCATGCGGTTGCATGTTTTCCGGCAGGCATTTGCAGGATTGTTTCATCGTCATCGGATCGATCGGAACGACGGTGCGGCAGGAACTGGCGGAGAGTGCCAAGGCGACGATTGGGAACAGCAGTAGGGATTTCATCGGATCAGGTGGGTGTGAATGACTCCTACCAAGCGGGACGGGAAAACTCCAGCAATCTCTTTGCCCCGGGCTCAGGAGATCGGCTGCACGTTCGGCACCGCCGGGCCTTCCGCCTGCTTGAAATGGGTTTTCGCGCGGGCCATGAACGTGCCGAGGCAGAGATCGGCGACGGGCAGGACCACGTTGAAATTTTTATGCATGTAGCGGTGGTGCAGGAGATGATGGCCGTTCAGACGGCGGAACCACCAAGGTTTTTCCACGCGGCGGGCTTTTGGCAAATGCATGCACCAATGGATGTATTCGTAAAAGCAGTAGTAAGAGGTGAAGGCGATGAAGCCGCCGAGCACGAACGCCCACTGGCCGGTGAACCAGGAAAGAATGCAAAATGGTGTGACACCGATGAGGATGATCACTGGGCCGTTCCACCAGGCCATCGGGATGGTTTCCTTGTCCTTCTCATCGATTAGGTGATAGGTCTTGTCAGCCTTGAATGTCCCGTGGTGGACGATGGCGTGGGCATGAAAGGCATAGCGGAAACTGCCGACCGGGCGGTGCATCACATATTTGTGAAGTGTCCATTCGAAGAACGAGGCGAAAACAATGCCGACTGACAGTCCGGCGAGGCACCAAAGGATGAAGAAGAGCATGGAATTTGTGGAAGGAAATTTTCTGAAACGAAGGACGGCTATACGGGCGGGGTGGGCCTGACAAGCCCGATTCCAAGCTGCGCGCTTCAGAAAGAAAACGAAAGCCGGCCCGCTCCTTGTAATCCGACCCTCGCCATGGAAAACTTCCGCCGCAACCACCATGATGAATCTTCAATGCCAGTGATCGGGAAATCCAGCTTCCGGGCGTCTTCCTGGCTGCGCGGCGGGCATGCCCAGACGGTTTTCCCCGCGCTTTTCAGAAAAAGCCCGCGCGTCACTCAGCGGCGGGAACGTCTCGAACTCCCCGACGGCGATTTCCTCGATCTCGAATGGGCGGACCAGCGTCGCGAGCGCCTCGCCATTCTTTCGCACGGCCTCGAGGCACATTGCGGCACGGAATACATCCAGGGAATGGCAGCGGCGCTGGTGAAGAGCGGCTGGGATGTCCTTGTTTGGAACTTCCGCGGCTGCGGCGGCGAGCCGAACCGCCTGCTGCGCATGTATCACAGCGGTGCGACGGAGGATCTGCACGCCGTGGTTTCCCACGCCCTCGCCAGTCATCCGGCTGCGGAGATCGACCTCATCGGCTTCAGCCTCGGTGGAAATCTGACGCTGAAATACCTCGGTGAAAATCCTTCGGCGCTCTCCAGCCGGCTGCATCGGGCAGTGGCGTTTTCCACTCCCTGCGATCTCGCCTGCTCGTCGCGCACCCTCTCGAAGTTCTCCAACAAGCTCTACATGGAGCGCTTCCTCATCAACATGAGGGCGAAGATCCGGGCGAAAAAACGCCTGTTTCCTGATCATCTCGACCTGCGCGGGCTGAACCTCATCCGCACGTTCCAGGAATTCGACGACCGCTACACCGCTCCCATCCACGGTTTCCGCGACGCGGCGGACTACTGGAAACGCAACAGCTCCCGGCAGTTTCTCTCTCAAATTACCATTCCCACGCTACTGGTGAACGCGGTGAACGATCCGTTTCTCGGCCCTGATTGCTATCCGTTTGAGGAAGCGGCGGCGAGCGATGTGTTTCATTTCGAAGCGCCGGAGGACGGTGGACACGTGGGGTTTTCGCCACCGGACGGAGCGGCGGAGTATTGGTCGGAAAGCCGGGCGATCGCGTTTTTAAACGAAAGGTGAGTTAGCATTCGTGCTGGAGATTCGGAAACGGGAAACCCGGAAATGCCAAGCCATCAGTGTGACGCCCCTTCATTACTCATGACCAAATTTGGGTTTCTATCCGCGGTTTGATAGGCATCATTTTTTGCTGCCGGTCCCGAGCTCCTGAACACCATCGGCCTGTTCGAACTGGAGACTTCCTTCCGCCATTCTTCGATAGTCGGGGCGAAGGCGGAAGGATGGGACGATGGCGCGTTCCATTCATGCACACTGTTTTGATACACGTTGTTTTGATCCGGAGTTTTCATGGATTTCATTTGATTTGCGGGATATATTTACAGTCCTGCCTCATGCTGTGCAATTAGGGTTTACCCTACTTTATCAGGCGGGGACCTGCCGGTGAGGTCAGTTGGATTTCCAATGGGCCCTTGGCTCGCCGGGGAGGTCACTTTTTTCCGAAAAAGGGGTATTATACCCCATAGGCAAGCCAAGCGTCCCGAGTGAGATTAGTGGTCTATGTACCGATGATTCGTCATACTGGCGAGTTCCGTTACCGAGATCAACCTGACCCATCACTTGAAATGAAAACCATCGAATATCTGCTTGTGAATGAATGGAACAATCATCTGCCCGTCCCCACCCTTCAAGCAGGGGAGGACCGGCAGCAGGTGCTCCCGGACTCAGGGACGCCGGACATCCCTGCGGCGATGGCTTCCATGTCCGGCACTGACGGGGAGACGAATGCTCCAGCCTCCAGGTGATCGTCAGGTAGGGTATCACCCCATGGCGGACGCGGAGGATTGCGGGTATTCATGAACTTCAATGGACCCTCTTTACGGTTGTCCGCCCATCCCCCAAGAACCACCACGACGGCTATGTACTCTCTCCAAGACCTGTTTCTCAATGAACTCGCAGACTGCCATGATGCCGAGAGCCGCTTCGGCAAGGCATTGCCCGGAATGGTGAAGGCGGCGACGAGCGATGAACTGAAGACGGTCTTCCGTTTCCTCCTGAAGGAAACCGAAGGCCGCGTGAGCAAGCTGGGAAAGGTTTTCGAGTGCTTCGACCGCAAGGCCCGTTGGAAAACCTGCGAGCCTGTCATGGGGCTTCTCAGGGAGGGCGCGTGCATGGCGATTTCCTTCGAGCACTCGCCGGCGATCAATGCCGCGCTCGTCGTTTCCGCGCAGCGGGTGGGGCACCACAAGATGGCCACTTACGGCTGCCTTCAGGAATGGGCGTTGCAACTCGGTTCCAAGAGGGCGGCGCTGTTATTACGAGAGCTCTTGGAAGAAGAAAAGGCGACCCATAAAGCACTGACGGTGCTGGCGCGGAATCTCTGCCATGGCGAGAATCCGGCGGTTGCTAGATAATCGTCACCTTCACGCTGCATTCGATGATGCCCTTGGCGATGGCGTAGCGGGTGAGGTTGGCGGTGTCGTGGATGTTGAGTTTTGCCATGAGGCTCTGGCGGTGTTTCTCGACGGTCTTGATGCTGATGTGGAGTTCTGCAGCGGATTCCTTGTTGGCTTTGCCCTCGGCGATGAGCTGGAGAATTTCCATTTCTCTGGAAGTGAGCAACGGGGCATCCTTTTTCGCGCCCGCCTGATCTAACTGATGACGGCGCTTGCTGATGGAGGGGCTGAAACAGGTTTTCCCCTGATGGACCTGGCGGATGGCTTCTGGAAGAACGTGGAAGGCGTTCTGTTTGATCAGGTAGCCGGACGCGCCGAGTGCCATGACCTGATCGACGTAGGCATCGTCGCGATAGGCGGAAAGGATGATGACGCGGGTGGCGGGCGCGGCGCGGAGGATCTGGCGGGTGGCTTCGAGGCCGTTGAGCAATGGCATGGCGATGTCCATGACGATCACATCCGGGCGCAGGGTGCGGGTGAGATCCACGGCTTCACGGCCGTTGTCCGCCTCACCGACGATGCAGATGTCGGCTTCGGATTTGAGCAGGGCGCGCAGGCCCTCGCGGACGATCAGGTGGTCTTCGGCGAGCAGAACGGTGATGGTTTTCATGGGCATTCGAGGTGGGCGCTGCTGGCGGACTTTTTCGCGGCCCGTTTCCGCGGAGGCGGGGCGGCGGGTTTGATTTTGGCTAGGATGGTGGTGGCCTGGCCGGGGGCGGAATCGACGCAGAAGGTGCCGCCGATCATTTCGATGCGCTCGCGCATGCCGAGCATGCCGAGACGGTTGCTCGCCCTGGCGGTGGTAGTGGCATCCACGTCGAAGCCCTGGCCGTTATCGGTGATTTTCATGGTGATGGTGCCCTTGATGTTTTCAATGCTAACGCTCACCTGGGTGGCCCCGGCATGCCGGGCGACATTGCTCAGGGATTCCTGGGCAACGCGGAAAAGGGCGGTTCGAACGGCGGCGGAGGCCTTTTCGATTCCGGCGTAGGCCTTGAGGCTGGCGCGGATGCCGGTGTCCGCCATGTATTGCTGCAAATGGGCGTGCAGTGCGGGAATGAGTCCGAGATCGTCGAGCACGGTGGGGCGCAGTTCCTGAGCGAAGCGATGTACGATATCCACGGATTTTTCGACCAGCCGGTGGGTAGTGGCGATTTTCTGTAGGAGTCCTTCCGGATTGTCGGAATCGCCGTGGGCGAGTGCGGCGAGGTGGAGTTTGATGGCGACGAGGGTCTGGGCGATGACGTCGTGCAGCTCGCGGCTGACGCGTTTCCGCTCCTCCTCCTGCGCATGGAGGATCTTATGGGACATGTCGCGCAGTTGTTCCTGATGAAGGCGCGATTGTTCCAACAGCTTTTTCTGATCGTGCTCGGTCTGATGGAGAGCCTCCTCCACGGCGCGGCGGTGGATGATCTCATTTTTCAGTTTCAGGTTTGAAGCGGTGAGCACTTCCATCCGGCGCTGGGCGGTCTCGGCCTTTTTCCGCGCGGTGATGTTGTTGAAAAAGCAGACCACGCCGAATTCGCCAGCGGGCAGGGTGACGCGCTGGATCTGCCATTCGTAAACCTCGCCTGCGTGGATGTCCCTGCGCCGTTCGGCGAAATCGGACGACTGATAGGATTCTCCGGTTTTCAAGGTGTGGCGGAAGCGGGCGGCGATCTCCCCGGCGACGCGCTTCGGCCAGACGATGTGGATGATTTCCGAAAAGTCCCGGCCGATCAACGGGCTGACATTTCTGAAGACTTCCAGCGCCGTCGGGTTCGCCTGTTGCATGCGGAATCCGGAATCGATCATGTAAATGCCGACGGGAGCCTGCTCAATGAGCGATGAAAAGAGGGCCTCATCACGGCGGAGGACATCCTCGGCATGCTTGCGTTCGGTGATGTCCACGACCACGGCGCGGCATTCGGTGCCGTTGGAAGCGCACCCCACCTCAATATTGACGGCTCTCGGCGGCTGCCCGTCGCTCGACAGTTCGACATCGATGGAACGCTTCGCCGGGTCTTCGAAGATCTTGGAGAGAACGGCATCGAAAGTCGGACGATCATCGGGCGTCACGAGCATTCTGAAACAACGGCCGACGAGGCGGTGGCGCTCGGTTCCAACGAGGATGGAGCCGGTTAGGTTGGCTAATAGAATGGTGCCGTCCGCGGCGAGGGTGAAGTAGCCGACGGGTGCGAAGTCATAGAGATCGGTGTATTTTTCCAACATCGATTCCGCCTCGTCGCGGGCCAGGCGGAGCTCGGCGTTCTGCATTTCCAGCTCGATCTGATGGACGTCGAGTTCGTGGAGCAAGCGCCGGGTATCGGTCTCGCTGTGAGATACCGGCGTCGCCTGACTTTCCTCCACCTGCCGCTCGGCACGGCGGCGCAGCTCGGTGGGCTCGCCCGGGGATTTCGGCTTTTGCGGCATGGTGGTGGGGTTAGGTTTTGGAAGGGCCGGGTGGTTTTCCAGCGGGTTTCCGGGTTTGCTCGCGGGCGGCCTTGATCTTGTCCATTTCCACGTCCTGCGCGGCGAGGCGGGTTTCCAAGGCGTTCTGCATGCCCTGCATTTTTCCTTCCAGTTTCTTGGCGACGCTGATGTCGAGGAAGGTGATGACCACGCCGTCGATACGGTCGTCCAAGGTTCGATAGGGCATGATGCGCACGGTGAACCAGCGGTCGTCGCGGGCGCTGATGGGTTTTTCGGAAAAGCCGAGCTTGCGCAGGACTTCGAAGGCATCGTCCGGGAGTTCCGGATAGATGAGGTCGGAGGCGAGATCGGTGATGGGGCGGCCGATGTCGCCGGGGATGAGCTTGATAATCTTGGTGGCCTCGGTGGTGAAGCGGCGGATCTTGAGATCTTTATCGAGGAAGAGGGTGGCGACGTCCGTGCTGTTGAGCAGGTTTTTCATATCGTTGTTCGCGCGGGACAGCTCGTCCACCTTGCCGTGGAGCTCGGCGTTGACGGTTTGCAGCTCTTCGTTGAGCGACTGCATTTCTTCCTTGGAGGTGGAGAGTTCCTCGTTGGTGGATTGCATCTCCTCGTTGGCGGACTGGATTTCCTCGTTGGTGGAGCGGAGTTCCTCCTGTGAGCTCTGCATTTCCTCGCGGGTGTTCTGGAGCTCGGCTTGGGCTTGTTGAAGCTCGTGCCCGAGTTCCTCCACGTGGCGGTTGCGCGCGGTGGATTTCCTGGCAGGAGCTGGCGAATGGTTTTCCAACGGGGTCGGGATATCGGTGAAAATGACGATGACCATGCCGCGCAGAGGTTCGGGCTCGCGGAGCTTTTCGATGGTGACATCGACATACTGCCTGCCGCCGTTGGTGCCGATTTTCAGTCCGTGCAGCGTGAGCGGACCTTCCTCGCGCAGGGCCTTCTGGAAGCCACCGGTCAGCTCGTAGCGCAGTCCCTCACGGGCCATGGCGAAGATGTTCCAGTTCGCCTTGCCGGCGGCGGGTTCGAGGTATTTGCCGGTGCGGCCGCTGATGAAGAGGATGTTGCCCTGATCATTGACGAGCACCGTCGGCGGAGCGTAGCGGTGGAGGATCAACTGCTCGGCCAGCGCCTGGAGGCTGAGGTGGGGCTTCGTGGCGGAACTGGAGTCCCCGGCGGTCGGCTGCCGGGGAGCGAAGGAGGAAGGAAACTCGATGGGCTCCGGACGCACGGCGGATTCGGCACGGCGGAAGATCCGTGACTTGCCGCTGACGGTGGCGAAGAGGTCGGTGAAATGGCCGATGGTCTCCGCACTGCCTAACATCAGGACGCCGCCGGGATCGAGGCAGTAGTGGAACAGC
>JBBRCO010000116.1:0-13337 GCA_038204755.1 Verrucomicrobiales bacterium | reverse complement strand
TTTTCGTCTGCTTCGGCCTGGTCGAGGTTGCCTTTTTGGACGAGGCGTTTGATGTGGTTGACGGTGACGTTCTGGGAGGGGGTGGCGGCGGCGATTTTGGCGGGTGCGGGATCGGCGGGGAGGTCGGTGGAGAGGGGGGCGTCGGTGGTGGGATCGAGGCTGTCCGCGAGGTTTTTGGCGGCGGGTTCCTGGGCGTGGAGGGTGGCGGTGAGGAGGAATGCGGGGAGCGAGACGCTTCCCCACCGGCGTGGGGCGAGACGGCCCAGCCATGTGGGGGCGGGGATGGTGGAGGCGGGCATGGGACGTTTGTGGGACATGAGGCGAAAGTTAGATGGCCGGTTTGCGGGCGGTGATGCGGATTTTGACAGAAGGCGGCATTTCCTTGGGATTGGCGGCGGGCTGGGTCTGGAGGCCTAGCAGGACGCGCTTGATGGCTTGGGTGAGCGAGGAGCCGGCGGAGCCGCCGATGATTTCGGCGCGGGTGATGCGGCCTTGGGCATCGGGCCAGAATTCAATTTTGAGGCCTTCCGCGATGGCGCTGCGGGTGGCGGGATCGCGGCGGAGGGCTTGCTCGATGGTGGCTTTGGCGGATAGGGAATAACGGGCGAAGATGTTGGTGCCGCCGAGGCCACCGCGGCGTCCGCCGGGGGTGCCGTTGCCGCCGCCGCGGCTGAGGCCCATGTCGGGGCCGTTGCCACCGGTGATGTTGGTGCCGAGGGCTTCGGAGGGGGCTTCAACGGGGGCGTCGGGCGGGGTGAGATCGACGGGTTCTTCCTCGGCGATTTCCTCCTTCTGGTCGTCCGGCGGGGGTTCGACCTTGGGGGGCTCGATCTTCGGCGGTGGTGGCGGCGGCGGAAGGGTGATGGTGATGATTTCCTGCCGGGGCGCGGCCTTGCGGCGGGGGGCGGAGTCCGAGGTAAGGAAGGAGACGATGCCGCCGAGCGCGACCACACCTAGCAGGATGCCGATGAAGAGGCGGTGCTTGCTTTTCGCAACCGGGGTGGTGGTGGGCGGTGGGGACATGGTGGGAGAGGGATTTGGGATTTGAGATTTGGGATTTTACTTGGCGGGTTGGGTGGCGAGGCCGATCTGGGTGATGCCGACGCGGCCGAGCACGTCGAGGACGTCCATGACGCCTTGGTATTGGCCGGCGCGGTCGCCCCTAACGACGACGGGGACTTCGGGGGTGGCGGCTTTGATGGCGGTGAGCTTGGTTTCGAGATCGGCGAGGGTGACCGTCTGGGTGTTGAGCTTGATGTTGCCGGAGTTGTCGATGGTGATGGCCTGGGTCTTGGGTTGGTCTATCTTGGCGGTGGCGGGCTTGCTGCTGGCGCTGGGGAGGTTCACTTTCACGCCTTGGACGCCGGCGGTGGTCATGATGATGAAGATGAGCAACAGCACAAGATAGAGGTCCACCATGGGAGTGACGTTGATGTCGTCGTAGCTTTTGTCGTCGGCGGAGGCCATGCTGGGAAGAAGTTGGGAGTGATCAGTGAGCAGTGAGCAGGGAAGAGATAGGTCGTATGGGTCCAATAGGACTTATTTCAGTGGGAAGATCCGCCGTTGGATTGGTCGGGCTCGGTGCCGTTGGCAGGGCGGTAGAATTCGGCCATCTTGGCGACGAATTCGTCGATGAAGACCTGCATGAGGCCTAACGAGTTCTTGATGCGGCCGTTGAGGTAACTGTAGATGAAGAGGGCGGGGATGGCGACGACGAGGCCGACGACGGTGGCGAGGAGGGCGGAGGCGATGCCGGGGGCGATGGAGTTGACGTTGACCTCGCCGGATTTCGCGATGATGGCGAAGGTGATCATGACGCCGACGACGGTGCCGAGCAGGCCGACGTAAGGGCCGCCGGCGATGCTGATGGTGAGATAGACGAGGCCATCGGAGAGGCGGTGGCTCTCGTGGACGAGGCCGGCGTCGAGGCTGGCGCGGATGGCCTGGATGGAGCGGCCGGAGAGGCCTTGGACGCGGTTGTTATCCTTGTCGAGGCGGTGGCGGATTTCCTCGGAGCCGATGTGGTAGATGTGATAGAGTGGGGATTTTTCAACGAGCGCCTTTTGGGCTGGATCCGTGCCGGCGCCGATGGTGCCGACGCTGGAGTTGTCTCCGGGATTGAGGGCGGTGAGGTCGGTGGAGAGGGATTTCCACTGTTTAAGGAACTCGTTGGTGCCTTTTTCGATGGAGTTTAGATAGATGAATTTCTGCACGGCGACGGTCCAGCCGACGACGATCATGATGGCGCAGACACCGATGGCGATCCAGCCGTCGAACATCATGTTGTTGGCGATGTCTCCGAAGAGGGAGAGGTGCTGCATGAGGTGGCTTTGTTCGCCGGCTCCGTCACCCTCGATGGGGCCGAGGGTGAGGGGGCTCTGGGTGGTGCCTTGGTTGGCGGAGACGAGTTGGATCCAGCCGGGGGAGCGGGCGGTGTGGGAGATGGTGAGTTCGTCGAGCTCGCCGGCGTAACCGTTTTCGGCGGCGCTGAGGGTGATGGGGGTGTCGAGGGCGGGGAGCGCGGCGTCAAGGCTGGCGTAGGGGGTGCCGTTGAGGAAAAGTTGGAGGGTCTTACCATCGGCGACGAGGGCGAGGTGTGACCAGGCACCGGTGCTGATAGGTGCGGCGGGTGTGCTGGTTTTCGAATCGAACTTGATCACCGGGATGCCTTGGTCGAGGAGGAGCTGAAGGCTGCCAGCGCCTTCTCCGCGGGAGAAGAGGATGGCGCCGGGCTGAAGGGTGGCGGGCTTGATCCAGGTGGAGAGGGTGAGGGCCTGGCCGGCTTTCCATTCGAGCGACGGGGTGGACTTGATGGAGACGGGGGCGTTTCCTGGCAGGCGCAGTCCGTTGCTGATGAGTGAGCCTTCCGCAGTGGCGGCGGGAGTGTCCGCGTTGTTGGCGTTGGCGGTGGAGTCTGCGGGGGCGGTGCCGCGGCCGGCGAAGTGATAGACCAGCGCGGTGTCTGCATCGAAGGCGTCGGTGGCTTTCGGGGCGGCGGAGTCGGGGGCGGTGTTGCCGAAGTAGAGGAAGAAGCTTTGTTTGGCGGCGGGCTTGAGGTCGGGGAGTTTCACCCAGACGTAGCCTTCGTGGAGGATGCCGTCCCAGCTCTCGACCTGATAGGCGAGCGGGGTCTTGCCGTCGGCGGCGATGAAGCGGAGGTCCGCGCCGTTTTCCGCTGCGTAATCGAAGGCGAAATTGTTGTCGCTGAGGCGGACGAGCACGGTGGCGGTGCCGGCGGGGGTGTCGGTACCGGCGGTGTCGAGGGTGATCTTCGAGCGCTGGGTCCAGGCGGGGTTCCACCAGGCGTCCTTGCCTTCTTCGGCGTATGCGAAGGATGTTAGCAGAAGTGCGGCGGAGAGGATGTGGGATACTTGCTTCATGGAGAGAGTAGTGTTAGGTATTCAGAAATCGGCCCAACTGCGGAAGGTGACGCGGATGTCACCTTGATCGGCGGTGGGCTGTTTTTCAACGAGGGGGGTGGCGATATCGAGAGAGCCGTTATAGTGGCCGGCGAGCTTGAAGCGGGTGCCGAGGCCGACGCTGGCGAAGCCGAAGCGCGACTGCTGGCCGGGGAGGGAGTCCCAGATGTCTAATAATCCAGCATCGGCGAAGGCGTGGAAGCGCCATTCGTCCGCGGTGGTGTCGCCGGGCTTGGGGTTTCCTATCAGCGAGGGGCTGCGCAGCTCGGCGGTGGCGAAGATGCCGTTGTCGCCGAGCGAGGTGGATTCGAGGTAACCGCGGGCGGTGCCGAGTCCGCCGCCGGAGAACTGCTCGCTGTTGACGAGCGGGCGGTTGGCGACCTGGGCCTGGAGTTTTCCGAAAACCTGCGCGCCGCCCCTGAGGTCGTGGGTGTGGGCGGCATCGCTGCGGAGGGTGACGAAATTTCCGTCCGTGTTGTAGCGCTTGTTGGAATAATCGGTCTGACCGCTGCCGACGCCGCGGAGGCCGAAGGTGAGCGTGTGGTTCATTTCGGTGAAGCCGTTTTTCCCCATCCAGGTGGCTCCGTACATGGCGCTGAGGGGATAGTATTCAATGGGCGAGGCGATGATGTCCTTGCCGATGATGAGGTTTTCCGACAGGTTCTTGTAATCGATGCCGAGGCTGAAGTTCTGGTAGAACTTGTCGGTGTTGGGCAGGTCGTAAAGGGCGCGCAGGCCGATGATTTCGCCGCGGCCGGTGGAGGCTGCGCCGCCGATGGTGCTCACGTCGCTGTTCTGCTTGGTGGCGGTGAGCATGAGGCTGGTGCCGTCGGAAACGCGGGCGAGGTAGTAGCCGGAGTAAACCGCTGCGTCATCAAGGCGCTGCGGGGCGATCTGGAAGTTGGCGCCGAGGGTGTGGCCTAACTGGAAGAGGTTGCCGTAGCTCAGTGCGCCGTTGAGGCGGAGTCCGGTGGTGTCCGGGCTGTTGCGGTTGTTGAGTTCGAGCGATCCGTGAAGCGGGAGCTTGTCCTCGACGGCGAGGTCGATGTCCACGGTGCCGGGGATGATGCCGGGGCGCAGGGAGGGGGTGACGCGGCGGTCGGCGTTGCGGTTGAGGGCGACGATTTCCCTGCTGACCTGGTTGAAGTCCGGGACGTTGCCTTCTGCCAGGGATGGGGCGTCGCGCTTAATTTTGCTAGGAAGGAAGAACTTCGTGCCGTTGACGCGCAGGCGGCCGACTTTTCCTTCGACGACTTCCAGGCGGATGACACCGCGGCGCGGGTCCTGTTGGGGGACGGTGACGGACACGGTTTGGAAGCCCTTGTCGTGGTAGGATTTTTCGAGCACGGCGCGGGCCTGTTCGACATCGTCGGCGGAGCGCTGGGGGCCGAGGAAGGGGTAAACGGCGCGGCCGACATCGGCAGTTGTAAGGAGCTTGGAGCCGGTGACGCGGTATTCGCGGATGTAAAAGGAGGTCACTTCCTGGGCGGACAGGGAGCCACAAAAGGCCATCACAGCGATAAGCTGGAGTAGAATCGAGTAGGTGTGATTGGCGCGCGGCATTCCAGAGGCGGGAAACTTGAGGGCGGAGTCTCGTCCGGCCCGCGCCCGTGCCTCAAGGGCGCTTATGTGACTATCCTGTCACACAAAATGTTAGGAAAGTGTCTTTATCGATCCCGACGGGGGTGTTTGGCTCCTATTTTGGGTAAATTTCGGCACACTGGGCCGTTTTCACCCGCTTTTCCGCCTTGAGCATTCCGCAGCCGGCGGCGACGTCGATGCCGCGGCGCTGGCGGAAGGTGCAGGGGAAACCGGCGGCTTGCAGGATCCGCTGGAACTGGTGGCCGCTGTTGCTTGCCATTCCAGAGAAGCCGCCGGTGGGATTGAGCGGGATCAGGTTGATGTGGGCGTCGATGCCTTCCAGCAGTATGGCGAGGCGATGCGCGGTTTCCGGTGAATCGTTTTTTCCGGCGATGAGGGTCCACTCGAAAAAGACCCGCCTGCCGGTGATTTCGCCGTATTTCCGGCAGGCATCGATGAGCATGGCGAGCGACCAGCGCTTGCTGGCGGGAACAAGGGCCGAGCGTTCCTCCTCCGTCGAGCCATGCAGGCTGACGGCGAGTCGGTAGGGACGCGCTTCTTCGGCGAGTCGTAAAATGCTGGGAACGACGCCCACCGTGCTGATGGAGATTTTCGACGGGCCGATGCTTGAGCCGCGGACGTCGGAAATCATGCTGAGCGCGTGCATCACGGCGTCGTAGTTGTGCAGCGGCTCGCCCATGCCCATCAGAACCATGTTGCGGAGGCGTTTTTTCGGATCGATTAATTTCAACGCCCGCCGGGCGTGGAGGACCTGCGCGACGATTTCGCCCGGCCGCAGGTGGCGGACGAATCCCATTTGCCCGGTGGCGCAGAAAACACAGCCCATCGCGCAGCCCGCCTGGGTGCTGACACAGACCGTCTGACGGCCATCGTAGCCCATGAGCACCGTCTCGATGGTCTGCCCATCGCGCAGGCGGAGGAGAAATTTCCGAGTCAGGCCGTCGCCGCTGCGGATCTCATCGACGACTTCCGGGGCATCGAGGAAAAACGGTTTTCCCTCGCCGATGGAGTTTTCCACCCAGTGTTTCAGCGGTGGGAGGAAATTTCGCGAAGCCAGATCCAGCTCGCCCTCGCGATGGACCGCGCGCCAGAGGGCTTTCACATGATGGAAAATCACGCCGTCCGCTGCCAGGACATCCGCGAGCCCGGGAAAATCGAGATCGTGCAGGGATCGTGTGGCAGTGGCGTTCACGCGTGAATGCAACCTCGGGGAAGAGGGCATTCAAGCGTGATTTTGCAAATCGCGGGTTTCGAAGGCCCTTTAAAATGGCTCCTCCAGCGCTGGTTCCGCAAATCAAATCCTGGATTCCAGGCAGTTCCGGACCGTTTCCAGGAGTTGGGCGGCGGTGGCGGGTTTCTGTATGAAATTCCGACCCATGACCAGGGGTAGCTTGCCGCTTGAAATTTCGGGGCTGTAGCCGCTGGTGAAGATCACATGGAGCTGGGGATCCTCCTCCAGCAGCTTCTCCGCGAGCGCGCGGCCGCTGATGCCGCGGGGCATGATCATGTCAGTGAGTAGGAGGTTGATCGATCCACGGTGGTTTTTCCGGATTTCCAATGCCTCGACGCCGTCGGCAGCTTCCAGCACCGTGTAGCCGTGGTTGTTCAGGACGGTGCGGGTGAGCATTCGCAGGGCGGGTTCATCCTCGACCAGGAGGATGGTTTCCGAGCCGTCCAGAGGTCCGGTTTTCTCCGCTGCCGGAGATTTCACAGGGGCCGGGATTACCGGGGTGGGGAAAAGGATGCGGAAGGTGGTGCCTTGTCCGGGTTCGCTTTCGACGGTGATCGAGGCACCGTGACGTTTGACAATGCCGAAGACGGTGGCCAGCCCGAGGCCGGTGCCTTTGCCGGGTTCTTTTGTGGTGAAGAAGGGCTCGAAAATCCGCGGCAGGAGATCCGCAGCGATGCCGCAGCCGGAGTCGGAGACGGTGAGGCGGACGTGGTGCCCGGCTTGGGCGTCGGGGATCAGGGCCGCCTCGCCGTCGTCGAGGATTTTTTCATCCGTCCTGATGTGGATGTGGCCGCCACCGGGCATGGCGTCGCGGGCGTTGATCACCAGATTCATGATCAGTTGGTCGAGCATCCCGGAGTCGGCATGGATGACGAGCGGATGAGGATGGAAATCGAGCTGCAGGCTCATGTCATCGCCGATGATGCGCTGGAGCATTTTTACGAGGTCGGCGATGACGTTGTTTAAATCCAGATCGTCGGATTGCAGGATTTGTTTATGGCTGAAAAGCAGAAGCTGGCGGGTGAGATTGGCCGCGCGAGTGGCGGAGGCGTGGATTTGCCGGAGGCCTTCGCTGATTTCCTCGTTGATACCGGCGGCCATGGCCGTGACTTCGGTCTGGAGCATCATTGCGCCGAGGATGTTGTTGAAATCATGAGCCACTCCGCCGGCCAACTGGCCGAATGCCTCCATTTTTTGAGATTGTCGGAACTGGGCTTCCAACTGGATTTCATGGGTCACGTCGCGCTTGACCGCCACGAAGTTGACGATGGTGCCCTTGTGGTCCCGCACGGGGGAAATGGTGGCCTCTTCCTCGTAAAGCGTGCCGTCTTTCCGTTTGTTGAAAAAATGCCCGGTCCACACCTCGCCGCGGCGGATAGTGTCCCACATGTTTCGATAGAATCCCTCGTCATGCCTGCCACTCACCAGGATGCGGGAATTCCTTCCGATGGCCTCGGCGCGGGTGTAGCCGGTGGTTTTTTCAAATGCCGGATTGGCATAAAGAATGGTGCCCTCGGTATTGGTGATGACGATGGTCTCGCTGGCCTGCTCGACAGCGGTGGCCAGACGGATGTTGGACTCCTCTGCCTGCTTGCGGGCAGTTAGGTCGATATCGACGCAGAACAACTCGCACGCACCGCCGTGAGGCTGCACGACGGCAATGTAGGCGAACACGCAGACCGGCGAGCCATCCTTGCGGACGAGGAAAATTTCTCCAGGAGGAGCGGGAATCCCGGTCTCTGCCATCCGGCGCATGGCTTGGGCGACTCTATCGCGCATTTCCGGCGCAATGATGAGATCCGCCACATTCCGCCCCAGCGCTTCGTCTGCGGTGTATCCATAGAGTTCCTCGGACGCCTTGTTCCAGTAAAGGGTGGTGCCGTCCGCGTTGTATCCCTGAATCGCCACAGACGGGATGTTCTGAAACAGCTCGTGGAAACGTTCCTCGCTTTTTTGCAGCGCCTCCTCGGCATCCAGCCGTTCCAACTCGGCCGCCGCGCGCACGGCCACCAGTTTGAGCGTGGCTTCCGCCAAGGCGCGGTTCGCCAGAGGACTGCGGCCGATGGCGGAGATCAGGCCGATCGGTCGGCCAGTATGACTGAAGAGCGTGACACCGGCGTAGCTCTCCGCCCGCAGGTCCTGGAGGATTTGATCGCGTGGGAAGAGCTGGCGGATATTCTCCGGGAAACAGCAAACCGTCCTGCCCACCACCTCGCCGCCGGGGGTTCCTAACAATGAGTGGGTTATCTTGTCCTCGAAACGACCGTCACCCCAGACCGCCACCGTCCGGGCGGTCTGGCCGTCGCCAACGAGACGGTCGATGCCGACGAAATCCATTTTCAAACTGGAGGCAAGGTAGCGGGCCAGCGCGTTGAAAAACGGCTCATCCGGCGTCCATCTGCTGGTCTGTGCGAGGAAAACCTGGACATCTTCTATCAGCTTTCGCCAGGTGATGTCCTGGATTGTACCGCGCATTTCCGCCAGCCTGCCAGCGGCGTCATGTTTCAGGTTTCCCAAGCCGTGGACCCAGCGCTCGGCCCGGTCGCTGCGACGGATGATGCGGTAGGGTTTGTCGAACATCCGGCCGAGGCGGGAAACGTCGGTTGCCACGTAGTCAGCCATCATGGCGCGGTCATCGGGATGGATCAGCACCAGCCAGCCTTCCATCGTGCGGGCGTAGGATTTATCGATGCCAAACAGCTCGTCCAACACATCTGAGCTGGTCCAGCAACCGGTGGAGAAATTCAGGACGTAGCTTCCCAGGCCCGCGATGGACTGGGATTCCCTCAGGGCGTTTTCACTCTCGCGCAAGGCATCGTCCTTTTCCTGGCGGCCGGTGATGTCGCTCAGCACGATGCGGAGCGAGGGCCCGCCATTTTCCCGGCGAGCTTGGGCGGCGGTGGCTTCCAAATGCGCCAGGAAAACGGTGGCATCGCCTTTGATCATCTGGATTTCGCACGAATGACGCTGGTCCGAACTGGCGAGCTGCTGGCTGAAACGACGGAAATTCTCGCGATCCGCCTCGAAAACGAGCCGCTCCATCAGCAGCCCTGGCAATGCGCTCCGTGCCACGCCTAGCAGGCTGGCGGCAGCCGGATTCGCCTCCTCAATGATCCCCTGCGGACCGACCGTGACATAGGGCACCGGAGCACACTCGTAGAGATCCAGATAGCGGGCATGGGATGCTTCCAATTCCACTTGAGTCCGGCGCAGCTCTTCGGCTTGTTGGCGGAGTTTTTCCAGCATTTCGGTCTGCGGATTCTTGTTCGTCATGATTGAACTTCCTCTGTGGCGACCGGATTCCAGGTGCCTGAACGATTCGCCGGGCGATGGACTCACTTGAGATCGATCAGACCATCGCCCGTTTTTATCCGCCCATCATTTCGGCTTGTCGAATCTCTTCGCCCCAATCGCAGGAAATGCGTGGTCATCGGCGGAAAACGAAGAATTTCCCAGCGCCGGAACGCCGGTTTTCCAAGCTTCGCCAGATTCGCCCGAGCCGCCGCTTGCCCTCTGTCGCCGGCCCGCTAATGTCGCGCCGCCCGATGTCCGATTCCTTCGTCCACCTTCACCTTCACACCGAATTTTCCCTGCTCGACGGCATGATCCGCACCAAGGATCTGGCCAAACGCGCCGCCGATCTCGGCATGCCCGCCGTGGCCATGACCGACCACGGCAATCTCTACGGCGCGATCGAGTTTTACCAAAGCTGCAAAAAGGCAGGCGTAAAGGCGATTTTCGGCTGCGAAATCTACCTCTCGCCGTTCCCGATGGAGGACAAAAAGGAGGTCGCCGGACGGAAACGGGCGACTCACCTGACATTGCTCGCGGAGACCAACGAGGGCTGGTCCAATCTCAGCAAGCTGGTGACGAAAGGCCACCTCGAAGGACTCTACTACGGCCACCCGCGCGTCGATCGCGAGGCGCTGCGGCTGTATTCCAAAGGCATCATCTGCCTCACCGGCTGCATTTCCGGTCCCGTCAACGAATGGCTTCTCGCAGGCGACGAGGACAAGGCCCGCGAAACCATGGCGGAGCTCGTCGATATCTACGGCAGGGAAAACGTCTATGTGGAAATCCACAACCACGGCCTCGAACCGCAACGGCGCGTCACTCCGACCTTGCTGAAATTTGCCAACGAATTCGGCCTGAAGCCAGTCGCTGCGAATGACGTGCATTTCCTCAATCGTGAGGACCACGAAGCGCACGACGTGATGATCTGCATCGGCACCGGCCATTTGCTGATCGATGAAAACCGGATGCATTACACGCCGGAAGTGCATTTCAAAACGGCCGGGGAAATGCGCGCCATTTTCGCGGATGTCCCGGGTGCTTGTGATGCGACGCTGGAAATCGCCGAGCGCTGCAATGTTTCTATCAAGCTGGATTCCACTTCATCGGAAAAGTATCCGCAGTTCGGCACGCCGGATGGCAGCCCGCGCGAGGAATACATGATGAAGTTATGCCGCGAGGGCCTCGTGAAACGCTACGGAGTCGAAAAAGCGGAGTCGCCGGAAATTGCGGACCGCTTGAAATACGAGGTGGATATCATCAATCAGCTCGGGTTCGCCTCGTACTTCCTCATCACCGCAGACTTCATCCAATGGGCGCGCGACAACAACATCCCTGTCGGCCCCGGCCGGGGATCAGCGGCGGGTTCGTTGGCATCTTACGCGATGGGTATCACTGATATCTGCCCGATGCGTTTCGGCCTGTTATTCGAGCGCTTCCTCAACCCGGAACGCGTCAGCCCGCCCGACGTCGATATCGATTTCTGCCAGAGCCGCCGCGTGGAGGTCATCGACTACGTTAGAAAGAAATACGGCGAGCGCAGCGTTTCCCACATCATCACCTACGGCACGATGGGCGCGAAGAGCGTGCTGCGCGATGTTTCCCGAGTGATGGGAATTTCCTATGGTGAGGCGGATAGGATCGCGAAGATGATCGAGCCGAAACCGGGCGTCACCCTCAAGAGCGAGTGGGAAAGCAAGCCGGAGCTGAAGGAACTCATTGAAAGCAGCTCGACCTATCTGGATCTCTGGAACTACGCGCTCAAGCTGGAAGGCATCAACCGCAACGTCGGCGTGCATGCGGCCGGCGTCGTGATCGGGGACCGTCCGCTGGACGAGCATGTTCCCCTAACACGCGGCAATGAAGGTGAAGTCGTAACCCAGTATGACATGGGCGCGATCACCGAAGTCGGCCTGCTGAAGATGGACTTCCTCGGACTGAAGAACCTGACCGTCATCCAGGACGCGGTGGAGCACATCCGCAAACACACGCCGGACTTCGCGATTGAAAAGGTTTCGCTCGATGACCAGGAAACCTTCAAGATCCTCAACCGCGGCGAGACGATGGGCGTGTTCCAGTTGGAATCCGGCGGCATGGTCGAAACCTGTCGCAAATATGATATCAACAGCATCGATGACATCATCGACCTGATCGCCGTCTATCGGCCGGGTGCGATGCAGTTCATCGATCAGATGCTCGATGTGAAAAAGGGCAAGAAGCCGTTTTACGAACATCCTCTGCTGGAAGAAGTCTGCGGCAAAACCTACGGCGTCATGATCTATCAGGAGCAGGTGCAGAACGCCGCCAAGCTCCTCGCTGGCTACACACTCGGCGGTGCCGACCTTCTGCGCCGTGCGATGGGCAAGAAGGACCCGAAAAAAATGGCCGAGGAGCGCAGCAAATTCGTCGAGGGCGCGGCACGGACGAACGGCATCGGGGAAAAACTGGCGAACCAGATTTTCGAAAAGATCGAGATGTTCGCCGGTTACGGATTCAACAAATCCCACTCCGCCTGTTACGGCCACATTTCGTATTGGACGGCCTATCTGAAAGCGAATCACGGCGTTGAGTTCCTCGCCGGGCTGCTTTCTAACGAAATTCATAACACCGATAAGATCGGCGTCTTCGTTTCCGAGTGCCATCGGATGAAGATCGAGATCCTGCCGCCGGACCTGAACGCCTCGCAACTCCGTTTCGCCCCGGAAACCACGCTCAGCGGAAACAAGGGCGTGCGCTACGGCCTCGCTGCGATCAAGAACTGCGGTGAAGGCGCCATGGCCGTGGCCATCGCAGAACGGGAGAAAAACGGCAAGTTCACCTCGCTCGATGATTTTTCCTCACGGCTAGATTCGAAGGTCGTGAACAAGCGCATTCTGGAAAACCTCGTCAAAGCCGGTGCGCTCGACTGGACGGGGGAAACCCGCGCCGGGATGTTTACCAGGCTGGAGCAAGTCGTGGCATCCGCGTCGTCAGCGCAGAAGGACCGGGCTTCCGGGCAGGTTTCCATGTTCGACTCCATCGAGTTCGCGCCGCCCGCGCCGGTGGAGAAAAAGCGCCGCAGCGAGGCCGCCATCGAAGAGTGGACAAAGGACGAGCGGCTCGCTCACGAGAAAGAACTGCTAGGGTTTTACGTCACAGGCCATCCGCTGGACAAGTTCCGGAAGGTGATCGATTCGGACCGCTACCGCCGTCTTGGTCTGGTGGATGATCTGGATTTGGCGAACCCCCGCGACCGCTATCCGTTTGCGGGCATGGTTCGCAGCCTCGAATCAAAAATCACCAAAACCGGCAAGCCCTTCGGCGTTCTTGTCATGGAGGATTTCACCGGCAGCAGCGAAATCATGCTGTGGGGCGAAACCTTCGTGCCCGCCCGCGATGCGGGATTGTTGGAAGTTGGAAAAATCATCAAGCTCAAGTGCGCCGTCCAGGTCGATGATCGCACCGGTGGCCGTCGCCTGACCGGTTACGAACTCGGCGAGCTTAAACAGAAACGGGCTGCGGCGAATCAAAATGGCCCGCTGGAACTCATGCTCTGGACCACCCGCCACAGCGAGCGGGATTTGAATGAAATTCTATCTGCATTGAAATCCCATCCGGGCTCCACGCCGGTTCTGCTGCATTTTCAAAACAGCGCCGGCCGCCGCATCACAGTTGCGGCGAACGAGGCGTTCAACGTGAAGCGCACCGAGGCGCTGGAAGACGACCTGGACCGCTGGCTGGAAGAATGATGGATTTTTTGCGGTGGGGCGGATTCATGCTAAGATCCGCCATGCTTCACAGAATCATCATCCCCG
>JBBRCO010000115.1:0-13363 GCA_038204755.1 Verrucomicrobiales bacterium | reverse complement strand
GCCATGCTGCTCGAATTCGAAAATCCACGCCCCGACGAGCCAATTGCGCATGACGAGGGACTGATTGACAGCCAAAGCGGCCCTGCCCTGAAATTGACCAGAGGCGTTTTGGATGGCTTTGACCAGGGCGGTGTATTTCATAAGGCGACGGATCTTGTCAGTTCCAGGAGATCATCCAATTCAGATTTCATGATGCGATTAATCGTTCATATCTCCATCTCAGTCCCCCCGCATCCGGGTGGAAAGCTTCGTCTTTGGGAAGCAGCAGGGACTTGCCTGCGAGTTCGAGAATTTCCTTTTCTCCGTTGGAGCGTCTGGGGATGGGGATGGAAGAAGAAGAATAGCCGCTGGCGGAAGATGGCAATTTGGGCGCGCTTTTCAGACGGAGTTTACTGGCCATGATTTGAGGGGGGGATGATTTTAAACGCCTTTGAGGAACAGGTGATAGACTGGGGTTTGGAGCGGATAGGGCAAGGAGCAAGTTGGATCCGGGTGGATGGATGTCAGAGAGTGACCAGTCCGGGCGGTTTCTGCTGAAATTTTCGAAAGAAGTTTTTAACAGGAGGCCACAGAGGGGGCCAAAGGGAGGGTTAATTGTCGTCACACGATCCTAGTCAAAGCGCACGCCGAAGGAATGCAAAAGATCAGCCCAAGTGCGGACCGTCCGGCTCTACTTGGCATCCAGCTTTCGCCTTGCTTTGTCATGCGGCCTGCGGCGCGGCCGCGCTACCTGGCCTCTCTTTTCTTCCTATTTCAGCGGTTGACTTCGTTCTACTCGGTCCAAGCCATCAGGCTAAGCCATTTTCAAAAAGTCCGCGGCAGCTCACTCTGCTTTCAGCATTTCAGATTTCACCTGATGCCTGCCCTCGAACCTGCCAAACGACAGCCTCGAAGGAAACTACTCGTCCGTGGTGAAATTTACGATTTGCGCACAAGGTTCCAGCCCCGGCTTCTCCGCCAGCGGCCGCAGCACCTGCTTCTTCGAAGTCTGTTTCTGCATTCTATCATGATTTCCACACCGATTCCATTTCCCCGAGAAACGGGTGGAGGGAGATGGTCATTTGCAAGGTGACTCAGAGAAACACGATGCTCCAGATGGTGAGTGGGACTTTCAGGGTGCCGCCAGTGGTGAAGATGACGGATTTGAAATTTTAGTTATTTGTCAGACACCGTATTTGGGGACCCCTTCGATTTGAATAATCCAGGACTGGCCCTTATGGCGACTGACTCTAATGGCGATCTGTCCAGACACCGCGGTGCGCTCCTATCTCTATGACGTTGCGGCGAGACGCCACAACCATGTCCGCACATGCTGACTGCCACAGTGAATTTCACGCGACACTAGATCATCGCGGCGCTCACCTCATCCGACGGGAGATTATGGGCCTCGGCGACCGGACGGCAGGTGAGTTTCCCGCCGAGGGTGTTGATTCCTGATAGAAGTTCCTTGCGCACCTGGCAGGCACCGGCGAGGCCTTTTTCCGCAATAAGCATCGTCCACGGGTGAGTGACGTTGTTCAGCGCCTGAGTGGCGGTGCGGGAACAGGCGCCCGGCATGTTAGCGACGCAGTAGTGGAGGACGCCCTCTTCCTCGTGAGCGTGCGGTTCGCAGCGAGGTGGAGATAGGTGAAAAGCACGTGATGCGGCAACAGCATCGCCACCTCGACGGGCAGCGGTTCCTTCACTTTTACGATCAGCTCTGCCTCGGCGAACACGGTGGCCGCGTCGCCCGTCATTTTCGCGCCGGCGGCTTCGTAGAGCGCATCCGGGTAGCTCGCACCCTCGCCGGCACCGCGCTGGACCCAGACGTGATGGCCGCGTTTGACCAGTTCCGCGACTGATCCGGGGATCATGCTCACGCGGTTTTCCTGTGCCTTGATCTCGCTGGGGACGCCGATGTTCATCGGTCCGCAGACTACACAATCCCGACGCCGGCACGATTCGAAAAGAGATGCATTTTTGGGATAGGGTTCCGCTAGATCGCCGGACCGTGTCTTTTGCAAGATGCGAAATGTGACCGGGCAACACGTTGACAGACGGCGCACGAGTGCCTATTGAAAACCCATGGTTGTTTGTCGCGCATTGCTTGCACTCGGAGTGGCTGTTTTGTCGCTGGGATGCGCTGGCATGCCGCAGGACAACACTTGGCAGGCGGCGGTGGATCGGCAGGCGGGGCAGCTCGGCTACCGGAACTGGATCGTCATCGCCGAGGCTTCGTTTCCCGCCCAGAGCAGGCCAGGCGTGCGGCAGGTGGTCGCGCCGTGCGAGGTGCCGGAAGCGCTGGACTACGTGCTCCGCGCGATGGAACAGACCGAAAACGTCCGCCCGCATGTCTATGTGACCCGGGAGATCCGCTCGGTGGAAAACGATTTCGCGCCCGGTGTGGATGAGCTCCGGAAGCGCACAAAAGACGCGCTCCACGGTCATGAAACGACCGAGCTGGACCAACAATCGCTGCTTACGCTGCTGGAGGATGCGAACCGCAGCTTCGACGTGCTGGTGATCCGAACGACGACCGCTCTGCCTTATTCGTCCGTTTTCCTCGAACTCCAGCCGGGATATTGGGACGTCGATTCGGAAACGCGGCTGCGGGACAAAATCGCCCGCGAACGTTTGGAAAAGATCGTGCGGCCTTACTAGGAACGTGCATTCTCCCCGCGTGAGCCGCAAAGACGAAGACCTCCGCAAAGAACGTGAAGCAGCCTGGGTGGGCGATGCTGTGCTCGCCCTGTTTGCCCGCCAGTTTGTCCTTCGGGAACGAAATGCGATGGATGGCGAATGGTTTACCCGGCTCACTTCAAACGATTTCCTCAGCGCATTCGGCAATCCGACGCGGGTCGAGGCTTCAATCGGCAGACTCTATCAGGATGAGGGCCTCGACGCCGCGTTCGCCTGGATGGACGCCGAACTGCTGCCGGTGTTCCGCAAACAAATCGCGAAAAAAGGCTGATGCCGGAAGAGCCGCCGCCGTGGACGTTAGAGAGCCTGGTCGATTTTGAGCAGGAAATCGCCACGTCCGCTGGCACACCGCCCGCCGTCCGCACGGCGGTGATCGCGGCGACGCGCGGGATGGATGGAGCGGCTGCGAGAAGAGTGGGGCTGCGGGTTTGGCTCGCGGAGATCGGGAGGACTTCGGCGGGGAGGAAATTTTCCGGTGCGCTCTCGATGGTGGGCGCGGGGCTGGCGCTGATGATGTTTCTCGCAGGAATCTCGGCGGTGCTCGGCCTGCTGGATCGCGAGCGCGGCGGGATCAATGTCGTGCTTTTCCTCGCGATCCTGCTCGGCGGGCAATGGCTGGTGCTCGTGCTGGCGATGGCCGGCTGGCTGTTGCGCGGGAGGGCAGCGGAGGGATATAGCGGCGTGCAGGCGATGGTCGGGAAATTGGCGCGGCGGTTTTCAGGGAACCGGGATGAAACGTGGTGGGAAAACCTGATGGCCGGCGGTGGATCGCCCCGGGCGGCGGTGCTCTGGCGGATCGCCAGGTTGGTGCAGGCAGCGGGGGTGTTTTTCAACATCGGAATTCTAACTGGCCTGGCAGGGCTGGTGCTGGTGAAGCACGTGGGCTTCTTCTGGGAGACGACCACGGAGATGGCGATGTTCTCCCTGTTGGAGAAACTGTCGCATTTCCTTTCGCTGCCATGGTCGGCCTGGTGGCCCGGTGCGGTACCCACCCCCGATGACATCAAGGCGGCGTGCTGGCTCCCCGGGCATGAGCTGCCGTCCGCTCCTGCGGTTTGGTGGGAGTTCCTGCTGATGGCGACTTTCTTCTGGGGGCTTCTTCCCCGCGCGGCCCTCTGGCTACTCGCTTGGAACGCGGGCAGGCAGGCGTTAGGCAGACTGGATTTCCAAGGCCGCACCCACCGTGCGCTGTGGCGCGAGCTGACGGGGACGGACCGGATAGAAACGGATGAAAAGCCATTGGACGGCGTGCTCGTGCTCGACGTCGGCGGCAGCGGACTGACGCGGGACGTTCTCCGGCCGTTTCTCCTGCGCCGCCTGCGCGTGCATCCGGCAGCGTGGCATTCCGTGGCGGTGATGGATTCCGGCGCCGAGGAGGAAGCCGCGCGCGCGATGGCAAAGGCACCGGCGGGCGTAGTTTTGTTAGCGGAAGGTTGGTCGCTCTCGCCAGCACGCATGAGCGCGCTCCACTCGAAAATCCGCAGCAGCGCGGGGCCGCAGACACCGGTGAAATTTCTCATCGCTAACGTGGACGCCGGACAGCGTCCGGTTTCTCCAACAGACGGAGAGCGCCGCGAGTGGGAGCGTTTTGTGGATGCCCTGCGCGATCCGGCTGCCGAGGTTTTCTTTTACGAGAACGCCGAGCCCGGCTGAACCTTGGACTGCGGTGAGCATCACCGCTTTGAGAGAAGACGGTTGCGTTTAATGGGATGGAGGCTCCGGGAAAAAGGCATGAATGCGGGCATTTTCCCCGTTGGAATCGTCCGCATGGGGATCGGAGTCCTGCCTCAAAGCGGTGATGCTCACCGCAATCCAAAGCCTAACCAGCCGTGTAAAGCTCGGCGAAGACCATCGTGCCGCTCGTCGTGTGCAGTGTGCTAACGACGATCACCTCCGCAGTGCTGCCGATTTTCGAAACGCCGTGGTTGGCGACGATCATGGTGCCGTCCGGCAGATAGCCAACCGCCTGATGGTCTTCTTTCCCCGTGCGTACCAGCGCGATGCGGATCCGTTGACCGACGGCGATGCTGGGTTTCAGCGCTTCGTCGAGCTCGTGAATATTGAGCACGTCCACGCCTTGGAGTTTCGCGACTTTTGTCAGATTGTCATCGGTGGTCATCAGGCGTGCGCCGAGCATGCGGGTGGTTTCGATGAGGCGGGTGTTGAGGGATTCCGGCTCGCCGGGCATGCGGGTATCGTGGATAGAAAGCTGGATGTCCGGGGCCTTCTGCAATTGTTCCAGGCAATCGAGCCCGCGCTGGCCCCGCTGGCGGGTGCCGTTCGTGCTGGAGTCCACCATGGACTGAAGTTCATCCAGCACGAAGCGCGGGATGATCAGGCGGCCATGGAGAAACCCGGAACGCAGGATGGAAAGCACACGGCCGTCCATCACCGCCTCGTGGTCGAGCACCACCGGCTGGCCGGAGGACGCGTCCTGACGGAAACGGACGTAGGGGATGATGAAGGCGAAGTCGTCACGGTTATTGCGCAGGGCGAGCACGGACCCGAGGAATCCGAGGCTGGCGAAAAGCGTCACATCAATGGAGATGCGCAGCGCGTTGACCAGCACATCGCTGTTCTCCTGATTTTCAAGCTGATCGCGGAAAGCCAGTTCGAGCAATTTGGAAATTTCCACCCGCGTCAGCAGCCAGGCGCAGAAAAGCCCCACCCCGAGCCCGAACGTCGCCGTGGAAAACCCGCGCAGCGTGAAACCCTTCATCAGCGACTCGATCCAGATGAAAAGCGCTGCCACCCCGAGCCCGCCGAGCACCCCCACCGACATCGGGACCTGGAGCGCGGTCCCCTTCGTGCTGAGCACGATCGCCACTCCCGCCGCCTGACAGATCAGGAGATAAGTGAGGCGTGCGATGTTGACTGACGGAAGAGCGTTCATGGGGAATGGAGCGGTTGAATCCTTCTCCATCTTGAGCTCCGTCCGCAAGGCCAAACCCGGATTGGTCAGTGGAGAGGCCCGATCAGGACGCCATAGCGCCATTTCCTCCGGGAACGTTCCGGGGCTTTTCCAATCCAAGGCCCGGTTGAAACTCAAGTCCGTGGCCTGATGGCGGTTCTGGAATCCATCCGCCGCTTGGTGAAAGAGCGGGCGGCAGGATGCTGCGAATACTGCCGGATGCGGCAAACCTGATGAAAACAAACGGCCGCTTGCTGAATCTTTCTCAATCCTGCTCGTCCGCCGTGGCCTTGATGTCCGTCAGTGCGGCGATGAAATCTCCCAGAATCTCCGCCGGGACCATGATCGTGTCACGGTTGCCGCCCACGTCCTCGGTGATCTTCACGACCATCCCGCGGGAGTTCTGTTTGAGATCGAGGAAGAAGATCTTCCGGTCTGCTAGTATTTTCTCAGTGTGCAATAAGTCAGCGTCCACATCTACCTCCGGTGTTATTTAACTCTTCTGAAGGATTGCGGGGCAGGGTTGAATGTCAATGGAATTCCTTGACCACGGCCTGTTTGCGGTGCGCGATGCTGCCCATCTGATGCGCGATTTCCTTCCCAACCACCGCCCTGCCCTGGTGCTCGCGCCGATGCAGGACGTGACCGATCTGCCGTTCATGCGCGTGCTCGCACGGCGCGGCGCACCGGACTGGTTCGTGACGGAGTATTTCCGCGTGCATCCGGATTCGCACCTGAACCGTTATATCCTGCGTTCGATTTGCGAAAACGAAACCGGCCGTCCGATCTTCGCGCAAATGATCGGCCGTGATCTGGAAAGCCTCACACGCGCCGCTGCCGATCTGGCGAAATTCCCCATCGCCGGCATCGACCTCAATCTCGGCTGCCCCGCGCCCACCGTCTGCCGCAAGGACGCGGGCGGCGGCCTGCTGCGCAATCCGGAAACGGTCAACCGCCTGATAGGCACGCTGCGCGAGGCGATCCCCGGGCGCTTCACGGTGAAGACCCGCATCGGCTATTCCACGGCGGAAGAATTTCCCCGGCTGTTGGAAATTTTCCGCAGCCATGCCATCGACGGACTCACCATCCACGGCCGCACGGTGGCCGAGCGCTATCAGACGCCGGTTCATCCGGATTGTGTGAAAACGGCGGTGGACACGATGCCCTGCCCGGTGATCGCGAATGGCAACGCCGTCGATGCGGAAACCGGACTTTGCTATCTGGCACAGACCGGCGCGGCGGGCCTGATGGTCGGCCGCGGCGCGATCCGCAATCCGTGGATTTTCTCCCAGCTCGCCGCCGCCTCCGCCGGCACTCCGCCGCCCGCTCCGACCTATCAGGATCTGTGGGAATACGTGCGGGAACTCTACGATGAGATCGCGCGGGAAACCGTGAAGCTCGTCCCGAACGCCCACGTCCAGCGCATGAAAAAAACCCTGGCCTACATCAGCCACGGCCTGGAGGGCGATTTCGAATACGACATGCGCCGCGCGAAAACGCCCGAGGAGTTCCACGAAATCTGCCGCGTGCATCTGGACCGGCCCGATGTCCTCCCCGCGAAACCGCCAGTGGGATCGAAGCTGTTTTGCGGGTTTGAAGCGCTGGGCGGGGTTTGAAAGCACTCGTGTTGCGGAAATTTTTATTGGGCGTCCGCACACGCTGACCATCACCTTGAATCTGACAGCACACTCGTTAACGCTTCACTTGGGGAAATTCAGGCTCCATTGCCTTGATGCCGCCGCAGGCGGGAACTTTGGAGTGCGGTGAGCATCACCGCACTCCAAAGTTCAGAGGTGTCTTGTTCCGTTCTCTCCTCCTGCCCAGCCGGGAAAACTGATACACTGAACGCGAAACCTCTCCACGAGGGGTGTAAACGTCTCCCCACCTTGCCGAACGTTCTCCACGGGTTGGATAAACGTCTATTCGCACATGGTAAACTACTCCGCGCCCTTCGGTAACGTCTTGGTGGACCCGATGAACCGTTTTTGGCCTCTGTGAGGTGAACGACCACTTCGCTTGCATCTCCCCGGCAGGATGCTTAGATCTGCGTCCCGGTGCCGCACCGGGTATTTTTCAACCGATCTAAAACCATGGGAAGACATTTTGAATGCCGCCGCCGGGCGAAGGAATCGCGATGGGCCACGATGTCCAAGGTTTTTCCGAAGCTGGCCAAATCCATCACGATGGCTGCGAAAAACGGCGGCCCGGACCCGGAATCCAACGCACCGCTGCGGGTGGCGATCAACAATGCGAAGGCGCAGAACCTCTCGAAGGAAAACATCGAGAACGCCATCAAGCGCGCCGCCGGTAAGGATGCAGCGGACATTTCCGAGATCACCTACGAGGGAAAAGGACCGCACGGGTCGCTATTCATCGTCGAGTGCGCGACGGATAACTCGAACCGCTCGGTGGGAAATCTGAAGATCATTTTCAATAAAAACGGCGGCCAGATGGTGAGCGCGGGCCAACTTGATTTCATGTTCAACCGCAAGTCGGTGATCGAGTTTCCGGTGCCGGGTGGGCGCGATCTGGAGGAGCTGGAGCTGGAATTGATCGACGCGGGGTTGGAAGAACTCTCGGTGGATGAGGGCATTGTTTCCATCATCGGCGAGTATGGCGCGTTCGCGAAACTCACCCAGGCGGTGGAGGCGCTCGGAATCGTGCCGACAAAATCCAGCCTGCAACGCCTGCCCACGCAGCCCATCGAGCTGACGGAAGAGCAGATGGAGGAAGTGGAGGCGATCCTCGACAAGATCGAGGACGACGACGACGTGCAGGCGGTTTACACGAACCTCGCCTAACGAGCGGCGTCTGCGGCCTGCAGCCGGGCGAGCGCCAGCTTGCCGATGCGGGGGACTTCCTTCCGCTCCAACAGTGCGATGGCTTCGTCATGTTGTCCTGCCACTTCGAGCACCATTGCCTTGTTATAGAAAAAGTAGCCCCAGTGGATCGAGTGGGCCACTGGATCGAGCCCGAGGCGTTTCATGTAGATTTCCTGCTGGTTGACCTCGCGCATTCCGGCGGCGGCACCCTCGGTGTGGGCCAGGGCGAGCGCGTATGAGCCCCGGCAGGCGGTTTCTGCCAGAGCGAAATGGCCTGTGGGCAGTTCACGGGCGGGCGCGAGTCGCTGGTTTTCCTCCATGAACCGGCGGAAAACGTCGGGCCAGACCGTACGCTGGCGGGTGATGATGTCCTGCCATTTTCCCTCATCCACGTCGCGCCCGTTCTGCTCCCAGAGCGCACGCGCCTGGGTGGGATATTGTTGGAGAACGTCGCCTAACAAGAGGTGGAGGTCGTGCCAGAGAAACGAGCGCTTCGCGGATAGGAACGCGAAGACGCCCACAAGAATGACCGCCGGAACGCGCGGCGGGATTTCAGTGAATTTCCGCAGGGCCGCGTGGAGGAAGATCGCTGCGCCCAGACAGAACCACGGCAGTCCCGGATAGATGCGGTATTCCGGCATGAATTCTGGAATCGGATAGAGCACCCGAAAGAGGATGGTCCCGCAGAAGAGCAGGAAACAGACGCCCATGAGTCGGGTAACCTGCCGCCAGGCGAGGAATGCGCAGACGGCCGTGATCGCTACAAGCCCGGCGAGGGCCCACATCGCGCCGGGATCAGGGACGTTCCAGAAATGCATTCCGGGGCGGACGATGGTTTCGGCGATGTGATGGTCCGCGCTGAGTGAAACCGGCACGATGCAGCGCCAGGCAAATTCCCAGAACACGCGTCCGAGGGTGTAGGCATTGCCGATGAAACGCGGTTGGCCAAAGGAATGGATGCCGTTGAGAAAGGCCGCCATCCCACCGCTCATCCACAGCGGCACGAGAATGAGCACTCCCAGCAAAGTGATCATCCAGACGTGCCGGCGGAACATTTTCAAGTGTTCACGGGTGATAAATGCCAAGCCCACCACTCCAGCCGGCATGGTGGCGTGAAAAATTCCGGGTCCCTTGGAAAAGGTTGCGCCCAAAACACACAGCGCGCAGGCCAGCAGTTTCATCCAGCCGCCATCTCTCAAAAAGCGCAGCATCGCCCATGCGGCGAGCAGTGAAAAAAGCGTGACCCATGCGAGATCCTGGGTCCGCGCGTAGTTCGGAATCTCGCTGCCTAACGGATGCACGGCAAACAGGACGGCACCGAAAAGGGCCACCCGCCAGCGTTCGCGGCTTTGCAGAAAATCCCGCCCGAACGCGAATAGAACGCACGCCACCGCCGTGTGCAGCAGCCAGTTCACCGCGTGGAATCCGGGAGCGGACATCCCGAACAACCGGTACTGGACGGCATACCAAAGCTGCGTCCAAGCCGTGAGCCTGCTGGTCCAGAACTCGCCGTTGACGATTCTTTGGTTGTGCTCGATCTGCATGGCGTCATCGAGGAAAAACACCGAGCCGAGGCACCACAAATGGGCGAGCGCGCTGGCGGCGGCGATCACGAGGAACGGCAGCCAGGCTTTTTTGGAAAACGCAGTATCGTTAGGTGTTTCCATGGCTCGGTTCAGGCTCGGTTCGTTTTCCACTGGTCCAGCAGCCCGGCGGGCGCGGCGGCGGTGTTGGACTCGGTGATGCTGTCCACCAGCGTTTCCTTGGAACCTTTCTTACCAGTGGATGATTTTCGAAACATGGAGGGTGATCAATGGTTTTTCCGACTGCCTCAAATTCGCGGATCGTTATCGCCATACCCGCCGGAAACATCAAGGGCTTTGGAAGCGGGCGACCATGGAAATCCGGCTTTTGGGAGTCGAGCGCACGTTCGCAGCTTGCTGTAATTCCAAGCCGTGACACAGACATTCCTATCTGTTCTTTTACAAGCGCCCGCTATCTCCGAAGAACAGGCGGGAATGCCTGTTTCACGCCCGTGTTTTTTTCAGCGCTCACTGGTTGCACCACCTACCCTGGAAAAGCGAAACCCCGCCGCAGCCGGAGCCGGACGGGGTTGGTGTGGGTTTTGGGAGAATTTTTCCGAAGTTGCTAGTCACTTCCAAGTGAGCACGTCGTCAGCGGATTTTCCGGTGGTGGATACGCCGTCCGCACCATCGCTCCAGACGGCCACGCGGCGGCCGTTGAGGTCCATGGTAGTGGCTCCGGTGCCCTTGGGTCTCACCCCGGTGAGCTTTTCGTCGTAGTCGCCATCGATCATGACGTTGTAAGCGCCGCCCCACGGATCATAAATTCCCAGAACGGTCGTTGTGTTAGGCACATAAACAATGCCGTTCGTGCCACCGTTGCCTTTCGGCTTGCCCTCGCGGACGGAGAGGAACTTGATCGCACGGGTATTGATCGTAGCTGTACTGAAGCCGAGCAGTTCGTTCAGCATTTGCAACCCCACAGCGTCGGTGGTATTGACCGGGGTGTCGTTTGCCAGGTTTTCCACGGGAATAGTACCGTATTCGCTGTAAAACTGGTTTACGGCATTCTCGATAGCGATGGCCGTGGCAAGAGCTGTGGTTCTGCGGGCTTTTTGGACCGCCGCGTTACCGGCTGCGAATCCGGCTCCGGCAAGCACCGCAATGATAGCGATGACGACCAGGAGTTCGACCAAAGTGAAGCCGCTTTTGCGGTGGGACGGATGAGTTTTCATGGCGGAGATAGAGTGGGAGTTAACGGTCCCGCAGCAAATACCAATATTTCGAGGCTGACAACACCTCAAACCATTTCGCATTCACATGGTCCATACCTAAACGCGGATTTTGTCGCAGGCAATCTATTTGTTTCCAAATCCAGCCCCCGCTCCGCCTTTGCCGTTGCGGGACAGGCCGCCAGACTGCAAGCTTCCAGCATGCCCGGCAATAATTTGCGAGATTCCGTTCTCGACGCCCTCCGCTCCGCCAAAGGAAATCCACTTTCCAAATCCCAACTCGCCCGTGGCCTCAAACTTCCCGGCCCCCGTGTTTCCGAGCTCAAAATCACGCTGGAGACGCTGGTGAAAGAAGGTGTGATCGCCGCCGGAAAGAAAAATACCTACCAGCTCCCCGCCGCGCCGAAGGACCAGCTCACCGGCACGCTCAAGTTTCACCCGAAAGGCCACGCCTTCTTTTTCCCGGATCTCACCGACGAGCAGAACCTCGCCAGCGGCATCGATTTCACGCTCCATTCGCGCATTTTCATCGACCGCCGGAACGTCGGCACTTCGCTCGATGGCGACCGCGTGGGCGTTTCCATCATCAAACAGGTCGCCCGCCCGTTCCGCACGCGCAGCGAATCCTCGCCGGATCCGGCGGATGAAATGCGCGGCAAGGTGGACGAGGTGCTCGCCCGCCGGTCGGGCAGGCTCGTCGGGATTTACCGGAAAAAAGCGAATTTCGGCTTCGTCGAGTGCGATGACAAGGCGATCGACGGCACCATCGACATCACCGGCGATACGACCGCGATGCCGGGGCAGTTAGTCGTCGTGAATCTCGATGAATGGGCGGACCGCAGCACCACGCCGCGCGGACGGATCGTCGAGGTGCTGGGCTGGCCGGGCGAACCGGGGGTGGACATCATCTCCGTGATCCACCGCTTCGGCCTGCGCACTTCATTTCCGGAGAACGTTCTGGCGGAAGCCCGCGCGGTACCGGAAGAGCCGGAGCCTGCGGAAATCGAACGCCGCAAGGACTGGCGGGACAAGCTCGTCATCACCATCGACCCCGCCGACGCCAAGGACCACGACGACGCGATCTGGCTGGAGAAAACCCGCAGCGGCTGGACGCTCGCCGTCCACATCGCGGACGTTTCCCACTACATCAAGCCCGGCAGCCCGATGGACCAGGAAGCCATCGAGCGCGGAAATTCCACCTATCTGGTGGACCGCGTGCTGCCGATGCTCCCAACAGAACTCTCCAACGGAATCTGCTCGCTCAAGCCGAACGTGGACCGCCTGACCAAGTGCGCGCTGATGGAAATTTCCCACGAGGGCATCATCACGAAGTCGAAATTCATCGATGCCGTCATCCACAGCCGTGCGAAACTTTCCTACGAGCAGGCGCAGGAAATCCTCGATGGCAAGCCCGCGCCGGAAGCCTCGGATCCGACACTCTCAGGAATGGTTAGGGAAGGCTGGAACCTCGCTTCCGTCATGCGCAAGCGCCGGTTCGAAAACGGCGCGCTCGACCTCGAAATGCCGGAAATCAAGATCCGCCTTGATGAACAGGGCCGCGCGGTCGTCGCCGATCCGGTAATCCACACCGAGAGCCACCAGCTCGTCGAGGAATGCATGCTCGCCGCAAACGAGGCGGTCGCAAAAATCCTGAGAGAGCGGATGAAGCCTGCGATCTATCGCATTCACGATGATCCCGATCCGTCGCGCCTGATGGACTACACCGAGACCGCGAAGGCCCACGGCTACCGCCCCGGCGATCTGACAAACCGCGCGCACATCCAGGATCTGCTGGATGCGTCGAAGGGCAGCCCGGAGGAGCATGTGATCAAGCTCGGCCTGCTGAAAAGCCTCAAGCGCGCCGCCTACTCCGCGGAGCCGGTCGGTCACTACGGTCTGGCGAAGGGCGACTACTGCCACTTCACCAGCCCTATCCGCCGTTATGCGGATCTCATCGTCCACCGCGCGCTGCAGCCGCTGTTGGAGAACGCGCCTCCGAAGCAGGACAGCACGCCCTCGCAGGCGGATCTGCGAGAAATTTCCCGTCACATTTCGGATACCGAGCGCACCTCGTCCGATGCCGAGAGCGAAACGAAGCAGATCAAACTGTTGGAGTATCTCGACCGCATCGCCAGCGCGGACGAGCCGCCGGTTTTCAACGGTCTCATCACCGACGTCCGCCCGATGGGCCTGATG
>JBBRCO010000114.1:0-13376 GCA_038204755.1 Verrucomicrobiales bacterium | reverse complement strand
CGGCATCGATCACGATCTGGCACTGCTGTATCTGGCGAATCCTCTCCCCACCGGGATGCTCTATCCCACATTGGGCGCAGCGGCGGCGGGAGATCTCATCACCCTGGTGGGATTCGGCCGCAGCGGATACGGCAGCTATGGATACACTTCCAATGCCAGCCTCACCGACCGGCGCTTCGGTGAAAACGTGATCGACTCCACCGCTGGCGGTCTGCTCTTTGAATATGATTTCGACGCCCCCGCCACCACCGGGCTAACGGATGGCAGCCTGGGCAACGATGTGGAAACCATCATCGGCCCCGGCGATTCCGGCGGCGCGGCCCTGCGGCTGGTGAACGGCCAATGGCAGCTTGTGGGAATTAATACCTACACGGACGGCTACGGCGGAAAATTCGGCGATCTGGGCGGCGGGGTTTTGCTGAACTCCTATGAAAGCTGGATTTCCAGCGTTACGGGAATTCCCGAGCCTTCCCCGATGCTTCTGGCTGCTGGTTCCGCAATGCCGCTGTTGCGCCGAAAGAATAATCAGTAGGTGAGGATCGCGTTGACCGTATGGGGCAGGAGCTTTTCGCGGCCGTTCAGGAAACCCAGTTCGATCAGCACCGAGATGCCGATGAGATTCGCTCCGAGTTCGTCCAACAATTTCACCGCGGCTGCGGCGGTGCCTCCGGTGGCTAGCAGGTCATCGACGAGCAGGATGGATTCACCCGGCAGCACCGCATCCCGGTGGAGCTGCAGAATTGATTCCCCGTATTCCAGAGCGTAGGATGCCTCCAGCGTTTCCCACGGCAGCTTGCCTTTTTTTCGGACGGGGACGAAGCCCGCGCCCAGCCTGTCAGCCACGGCGGCGGCGAAGATAAACCCCCGCGCGTCAATGCCCACGACCTTGTCGATCTTCACCCCGCCGGTGGTTTCGCACAGCAAATCGATGGACCGGCGGAATAAAGCGCCATTGGAAAGAATGGGCGTGATGTCCTTGAAAATGATCCCCGGTTTCGGGAAATCGACAACATCGCGGACGGCGGAGCGCAGGGTGGAAGGCATCTTGGGAAAAACCTACGCAACCGCACCGCCTATGTGAAATCCTAAAAAGCCGTTATTGCGGCTTTCCCGGGTGATCTTCCTGTCCGCGCGTTGCACGGAAATCGCAAGTAACCACCGACGGATGCGGAACCCACCGATCCTATCGCACATGAGGATTCGTGGATTTCAGCATGAATGAATGACACAGTGTTAGGGGGGGCGCGCCCTCGCGTGCGATTTCCGGTGCCCACGCCGGAAATGGACTGGAGCGGCCATAGGGCTCCGATTTTAGGTTGAAACGCCGCGTGTCCTGGTTCCACATCATCCTCGGCGAGGGTGCGAGTAATCCCCTAATTACTCCAGCTCTCTCCTCGCAGGGATTCCACAAATCCTCGCGCTCGGCCGTAAAAGCACGCTTTGAATGGGGTTAGAGACGCAGTCCACATTGCTTCGCGCTGCCTTCCCTGTCCGTTTATTGGTTCACGAAGGTCCGCAGGCGAAGGAAACGGGCGGGAGACGCACTGGCCGCTTGGGAGTCGCCCACGGTCACCGGGATTTTTCCTCCGGACGCGGTGCCGACGATGATGCGTGAGGTGCCGCCGCCATTCCAGATCCATGCGCCGGTACCAATCTTGGTGGCGAGGGGCGTCCATGAATTGCTCAGGGTGGAGGACGCCTCGACCACGTAGCGCAGGTCCGCAGGAGGGGGTTCCGGCAGGCTGAACTGGAGTGCGATGCGGTCAATAAGAAGCGCCGCCTGTGGCATTGCGCCAACGCCGTTAGTCCCGATGATGCTGGCGGGCGAGCTGCCGAGTGCGTATTCGAGCAGGTTGTTCAGGCTGTCGCCGTCGCCATCCTCGTCGGGAGCTGATAGGGGGCCGCGATCCGGGTAGTGGATGTCGCGCCATGTTGGATAGCCGATGTTGGTGGGGGTGATGGCGGCGCTCTGGCGGATGCTGTGGTTTTTCCCGGCGGTGATGAAGGTGTTGTTGAAAAAGACAGCGGCGGTTCTGTTTTCGAGAGAGGGCGTGGCCAGGGGAGTCCAGTTAGTGCCGTCGGTGGAAACGAGATCGATGTCCACCTCGCTGCCGCTGTTGGCGTCATCCACTCCGGCCGCGAACCAGATGCCGTTGCCGTAGGCCATGGCCGGTGTTTCGTCATTGGCGGTGCGGGTGGTGGTGAAACTCACACCGAGATCCGTTGATTGCCGCACTTTTCCATACCATCCGCTGGCGAGGAAACGGTCTTTGGTCCACTTGATGGAACGCAGGTCCTGCCACGAAAGCACTCCAGCACCGGCGCTGGTGTTGGTCCATGATAGGCCGTCGGTGGAGGTCAGGACGGTGCTGGTGCCGTTGGTGCCAGCGTATCCGACAGCGACGAATTTTCCTCCGCCGTAGGCGACGCCGGCGAGTTTATTGGTCGTTCCGGAAGCGATGAGAGTCCAGTTGATGCCATCGGTGGAGCGGCGGATCGTGCCGCCGTCTCCGACCGCGATGTAAACGCCGACGCCGTAAGCGATGCCTCGCAGCGTCGATCCTGTAAAAATGCGCCGCGTCCAACTTCCAGCGGCCGCTGTGGAGGAGGTGAAAACGCAGCCGACAAAAGCGGAGCCGTTGTAATCTTCACCGGCCAATAGAAACTGTGATCCATCCCAATCCGCGGAATAGCAGTATTGGTTTGAGTTCAGTTGGGTGGCGGTCCAAGTGACACCGTCAGGAGAAGTCGCCACGGTACCTTTGAATCCGGAATAATCATAACCCACAGCAATGACCTTGGTTGAGCTTGCCGCGAGTGCTGCGAAATCTCCAGTCGAAGTATTCGCTCTCGCCGTCCACGTGGTGATCGGATCGGTCACTGTCACCACCTTCGTGACGACGGTGCTCAGTCCCTTCATGTCGGAGACCGTTAGTTTCACCGTGCTGGTGCCGCCGCTGTTCCAGGCGAAGGAGGCGCTGTTATGGTTGTCGAAAGTGAAGCCCTGGCCGAAGTCCCAGGAGTAGGCCAGTTCGTCGCCGTTAGGATCGCTGGCCCGGGCGGTGAAAATGCAGGTCTGGCGCGCGCCGATGGTGGCGGGACCATTGAGCGTGGCGGTGGGGGCGGCATTTCCTGGGAAGGGGCCGAAATTCACCTTTACGTCGAGGAATTCGTCCGGCGAAGCACCGCCACGGGCGAGCGCGGTGATGTGGACGCCCGCAGTGGTATCCGAGTAGGTGCGGCCGATGGCGAGCGAGCCGTCGGTGCGGTCCGCGCTGCCGGCGAGGCTGCCGGGGGTGGTATCGATGAGCCACGAGCGGCGGTTGAGCGAACGTTCCCAGACGATATTGGCACCGGCCTTGAGCCATGAGTTAGGGAAGAGCCTGCGGTAGCTCAGCCAGTAATATTCGCTAGCGGATTTCGTGATGCGCAGCCCGCGGACTCCGGTGGTGTCGGGATGGTCGATCCTTTTGATCCGATAGATTCCGCTGCCGCCGGTGGTGGCGTCTGTCCACTGATCGATGGAAAGCCAGTGCAGGCGCATTTTTGCTTCGGCATGAAACACCCCTTCCGGCACTGGCCCACTGCCCATGACGTCGAAGGGATCGCCGTATTCTTCGAAGGTGCCAAAGAAATCCACGGGATCGGTGCTGCCGAGGGGAGGAATCCAGAAGCTGGAATGATCGATGCCGTAGTTGTGTCCGAACTCGTGGACGTGGATGTCTGCTTTTTTGGAGTTCTGAATCCAGAGGAAGCTTCCACCGGCGAGTCCCGCATAGTTCAGGCCGCCGCTTTTCATGCCGATATCGGCGAACCAGATGCCGACGATGTCGAAGGCGGCGAAATTGAAGCCGGGATGATCGGCGAGATATTTGGCTTTCGCATCGTCTAGCAGGTCGTTGTTGCTGCTGGTGCTGAATTCATCGACCGGGGTGTAATGCGACGCAGCGAGGGGCAGGCGGGTGATGTCGGAGGAAACAGTCGCTTCGATCCAGGTCTTGCCGTAGGAGAAATCGCGGATGTGATCGGAGACCGTGGTGTTGAGCAGTGTGAGGTATTCAGCTTGGGAGATGACCGGGTTGAGGGCGGAGTCGGGGAAATCTGAAAAATCGCAGCGGATCATGAGGACTTTTTTGCGGGTTGCCGTCCAGGTGATTTCGAGGTTGTTGTTGAGGGTGACGATTTCACCGAGATTGAAGACACCTCCCGTGCCCGATGACGGCATGGCGCGGAAAAGAACCGCCGCGCCGCTGTGGGGGCCGGGCTTTGTGTCGAGTGCCGCGATGTCTTTTTCGAAGGACGCAAGCGAATCGTGATCGGTGAATTTGAAAATACAGCCGCCGGATAGAGCGGTCACCGGATCCGCGCCCAGCGGTTTTCCGCTGCTGAAATCCTGGTCTGGCAGAGGATTGGCCAGCGGATAGAGAATTCCGGCGACGGCGGTTTCCTGCGGCTCCAAGCGATGGAAGACCTCCTCGCGCAGCGCGGCGATCCGGCCGAGGCGGATGCCCTGGATGGGGGCGTTCTCCTTGGTGGAAAGCGCGTCCCTGCGGCCGAATACGGAACTGCCCAATGCACGCTGCCCCTCGATCTCGGTGTAGCGCACCGTGCGGCGGGTGGGCGTGCCTCCGCCGCAGACCGGTAGCACACGGAAATTCCCGAGTGCGCTGAATGGCTCCTCCACCTCGCGCTGGAGTTCTGGCGGCAGGTTTTTCCAGACGTCGAGCGTCACAGAGTTCGCCAAAGCGGCTTGCGGATCATCGCGGATCATCGTCTCCATCAGGACACGGCGGGCGCGGGCGATCTCAAGACCGGTGTCGGTTAGTCCGGCACGCTGGGAGGGATCCGTTCGGGAGAAATTTTCCACCCAGTTTCCAAAATCCTCGAATGATCGAACGGGGTCGGCCGCCTGCGCATTCGGCCGCTCGGCTATTGATGCGGCTTCCGGGCGCAGCAGCCAAGCCGCGATGCCGATGAGCAGCGCGCACACTGCTATCAGAAGTGCCGGTCCGGATGGAGTGCGGATTTTCATCGGGGGAGAGAAAAGGCGGTGCGATCACGCGCACCGCGCGGGAGTGATCAGGTGTCGGGGGGAGGCAGAAGTTATGGCGATTACATAGCCTGCGTGTCGGCAGATGGCAATGCCCTGATTGCGTAGGGAAATCGGGCTTGCCGGGGCTATTTCCGATCAAGCACGTCGGTGGCGAGCTTGTCGAAAGTCTCGCGATCAAGAAGGAAAGGGTTCGGATCGGAGTCAAGGCGGCCGTAGTAGAAGCCGGGGTTCGGGCCGGGAGTGTTCGGCGCGAAGCGGATGGTGCGTTTCTGAATACCGGTAAAATCGTTCATATCGTTGGTGGTTTTTTCCGCGACAGCGAGGGTGAGCACCGGGCTAACCAACGCATTGGCGGCTGCGTCATCGGTGGGGGCTAGCCAGCGGGTGACCTTGAGTCCCTCGAGGATGCCGAGCACGTAATCCGCCCGTGCGGGATCAATTTCAGCGGTGATATCCTTCTGGTCGCGCGTGGCTTCCCACGTTTTGTCCGCGTCATTAAACCGGTAACGAAACAGGAGCGGGGATTGCGCACCTTCGGTCCGCTCGATGGCCATTAGATTGAGCCGGTCCACCGACCAAAGCCTGGCATGCCGCCACTCGTATGGACGCACGGCGATGGCGGTAATGAGCGATGCGTCCACCCGCATGACGGAGGGCGTGCCGGTGCGGTTGACGAAATATCCGCCCTTGCCGTCGATGCCGAACGCGAGCTCCAGCACTTGGTTATCCTGGCCGAGGAAACGCAGTTTCAAGAACGGCCGGTCCAGTCCCCAGGGCGTGAAATCTGTAGCCGCGTCCGTTTCAAATCCGATCGCCCGGCCTTCCGTCACCGCCTTGAGCAGGGCGAAGAGGCGCTCCTCGTTGGCTTCCATGGATTTGCCCTCGATGGTCGCCATCCACGGTTGCGGCGGAGTGCGCGAGATGACGATTTCCGCTCCGGTGTTCGGCAGGATCGAGAGGCCACGGAGCGACTGGATGTTGAGGTTGGTGAGGGTGGGGTCGCGCAGGTCGTTGACAGTTAGGGGCAGGGAGGCCAGTGAGATGAGGTTGGGCTCGGGCTTGATCGGGAGATCGAAAACGGTGCCCGGTCGGTCGCTGATAGTGGCCTTGGCATCGCTCGCACCGACGGTTTCTGGAGGAAAAATATCGAGCACCGTTTCAGCCTCGGAGCCGAAGGCGGTGATCGCGATCTGGGTGGACTCACCGGTGACGCTGTGGGTGGGCAGCGTGATGGAGGCGCGGTCGGACACCTTCACCGCCTGCATTTCATAGATGCCTTCGATCAGGGTTTTGATCGCCTTCGGATCGGTATGCAGGTCCAGCGGCTTCGCCACGCGCCACGGGCTTTCCGGCGTTCCGCGGCCGAGTGTGAGTTCGCCCTGCGCGGTGCGGATGCGGATTTTCTGAAGGGTGACCGGATTGAAATAGAACGGGTGGTGGTCGCGCAGGAATTTCAGCCCGTCCTTGAAAAGCGGCGCGATGTCGCCGGTGCAGGCGTAGATGAAGCTTTTGCGGTTTGCGTCGCGCGTCCAGATGAAGACGGTGGGCACGGGTTTATCCTGATCTTTGAACTCGGCAAGCCACGGAGTGCGCCGGCCGATCTTGTAGCGCGCCAGCAATTGATGGCTGCCATCTTCGAGCCAGACATTGATGCCGCTCTCGCGCAGGCCGGCTTTCTGAAGGTCGATTTTATCAACAGCCGACAAGTCCTCGACCCGCATGCCGAGGGTGAAATTGATGATCGCCACCGCAGACCGCGGGTCCATCCGGTCCTTCCATGGCAGCACGCCCTCCCATCCGTTAGCGCCGAGTTCGAAGGTGGCCCTGACGCCGTTCTGTGAGACCTGGATATGCTTTACCTCGGACGGACTGAAGGTGGGGACGAATTTTTTTTCCGCCGGACTGTATCTGGAATAGATCCGCTCGCCGACCGGTGTGGGTGGCGCACCGAAGAGTGAATCGAAGTTTCCTTCCTTCCATTGCCAGCCCGCCACACCGCAGACGAGGGCGGCGAGAAGTGCCAACAACAGCGTGAAACCGATGGAGCGCATGACAAGTTAGGCGCGGCGCGAGGACCAGACGAAGGCTCCTGCCAGAATCAGGAACGCGGGCAGGAAAAACAGGTTCACCCGGTTGATGAAGGACACCTGCGCGTCCAGGATCGGCAGCTTGTAGGTCCCTAGCGAGCGCGGGCCGATGCCGGCGAGCGACTCGCGGTTGATCAGCCAGTTCACCGATGAGGCGAGGAAATCGATGTTCTCCGCGCGCTGGTTGCCGGGGTCGAGGAAATCGGTGTTGGCGACGACGATCATGCGCGAGGTGTTCGCTGAGAAGCGGTCGTCATTTGCGGCACCGCGGGTAACGCAGGCGGCCAGATAGAGCGGTGGTTTGTTGTCTTCCTTTTCGTCGAAGGCCTCCTTGCCCTCGCCAAATTTCGTCTCACCCCAGAATTCCGGTGATGCCGCTATCAGCCCGATCGGATTGATCTGGCGGTTCATCAGGTCCTCCGCGCCCTCGCGGACCTCGATCGACGAACTGGCTCCTTCGAAAATCGTGGACTTGCCCTGGAGCTCCTTCATGAAATCCACCGCATAAGTGAACATGCCATGTGCGGCGGTGTTCACGCGCTTGTCCGCCATCGAGATGATCCGGTCGCGGCGCGGAGTGACACCGTAGCCGCGGAGGAAAGTGCGCAGTTTCGGTGGGGTTTCGCCGGGCTTGAGCAGGACGAGCAAGGCCGCCCTCGGGCTGTTCCAATATTTTTCCAAGACGGCGAGTTCTTCATCTGTCAGATCATACTTCGGGGCGACGAGTGCGACGCCCTCCGCATCGCCGGGGATTTCCTTCAGTCCTGATAGGTTTACGCCGGTGAGTTCCACGTTCTGGAAACGCAGGGTGTTTTCGAGAGATTTCCACGGGGAATTGTCGCCATCCGCATCGATCCGGCTCTTGTCTGCTAGGAAAAGCATCTTCTTCGGCCGTCCCTCGATGGACTCGACGAGTCGCGCGGTGAGGATGTCCTCGCCTTGGAAACCAGTGATTCTGCGTTGGGTTTCCTTGGTCGTGTAAACCGCCATATCCTCGGCGACCACGATCTTCACATTCGGATTCAGCGTCTTCGTGCCGGTCTTGTCCTCGCTCGTCACCGGGCTGTCATCGGTGCGCGCGTCCATGATGATGATGTCCTTCAGCAGCGAAATTCCATAAGCGGCCGTCACCTCCTGCGTGCGATCCGAGCTGCGCATCGGATCGACGATTTCCAACAGAATCTTCCCGTTCGAGCGGTGCGCGTATTCCTCGGCCAGCGTGCGGACCCGCTCGTAAAACGGCGAGCTGCGGCGGAAGGCCATGATCCATTTCATCGGCTTCGCGCGGTCCTTCACCACCTTGTCCGCCAGATAGTGCTTGGTGGACGGGGACAGCGTGTAGGCGGCCTCGCGGCTGAGGTCGAAGCGCGTGAAATACTGCGCTGCGAGGTAGTTCAGCGTGATCAGAATGACCGCTAGGAAAACGATCTGCAGCACGGAAAGCGTTCCCAGTCCCCAGCGGTTCAGCGGGCGGGAGGGCTTCGGTTTCGGCTCGGGAGATTCTTCGCTCATGACACGGAGGAGTGCGGATCAACGACGCCAGCGGCGGTAATCCACGACTTGATAGGTTAGAAAAAGGGTGAACAACGCGAGGCTCAGGAAATACACCACCGGCCGCGTGTCCAGCAGTCCGCTCGCGAAGTAATGCAGGTGTTGCTGCCACGAGATGTAATGAAAAAACGCAGCGCCGGCGAACGACTCGCCCCAGATGATCGTCACGTAGCCGAGGAAATACTGGATCACCAACATGCCGATCGTGAAAATCCCCGCGATGATCTGGCTCGATGTCAGCGCCGAAGCCAGACAACCCATCGCCGTGAACGCCGCCCCCATCAGCATGAGAATGGCGAAAGTCCCGCCCATCGCACCGGGCGCCCACGCAGGCGGCAGGTCTGTCATCCAGACGAACATTTTGAACTGGATGAACGCCGGAATCCACAGCGCCGTGTAGAAGATCATCGCCGCCGCGTATTTGGAAAACACCACCTGCCACGTCCGCACCGGGGCGGTGAGTAGAGTCTCCAGCGTGCCGGACCTTTCCTCTTCCGAGAAGAGCCGCATCGTGATCAGCGGGAAAATGAACAGGAAATAGAACCAGAACAACGGCGTGTGGAAAGTGACGTAAACCAGGCTGTCCCGCACCGGCGTGTCGCGGAAGCCCTTCATCGCCGTGGAAAGCGAGACCCCCTGCATCACCGTGACAAAGGCCAGAACGATCCAGCCGAACGGGGTCAGGAAATACCCCTTGAGTTCTTTGAAGGTAAGGATGCGGAACAATCTCATGCGGCGGGACGCTCTTCGTAAGTCATTCCCGCCCCAAGGCAAAGGTAAAAGGGCAGGCCCATGATGGCGGTGGATTTGCCTCCGGCCATTTCCGCTGCGCTACTATTCCTGGCCAGCTCAGGGTGGCGCCAACGCCGAGACAGCGGCAGGCTGCATGGCCTCAAAGCGGCAGCAGGCTTCCGCAGTCCAAGGAGCTTCGCCCCCGGAGCAGCTCGTTTCCCCGCCATCTCTAGCCTTGCATCTTCCGCCTCGAATCTCGAACCTTTCCCCCTTCACATGCAGCTCCTCGAATTTGAAAAACCCGCCGCCGAACTGGAACGCGAGCTTGAAAAACTCCGGACCAAGTCGAACTCCCAGAATATCGACATGTCCGCCGAGATTTCCATCATGGAGACCAAGCTGGCCGAGACCCGCGCTGCCATCTACAAAAACCTAACTCCCTGGCAGCGCGTCCAGATCGCCCGCCACACGAACCGTCCGTTCATGCTCGATTACGTCTCCCTGGCCTTCACGGATTTCCAGGAACTCCACGGCGACCGCCACATCGGCGACGACGCCTCCATGCCCGGCGGCTTCGCCCGCATCGGTGGCCGCCGCGTGGTCGTTATCGGCCATCAGAAAGGCCGCGACACCAAGGAAAACCTCAAACGCAACTTCGGCAGCGCCCACCCCGAAGGCTATCGGAAAGCCATGCGCCTGATGAAAACCGCCGAGAAATTCGGCCTGCCCGTCATCACCATGATCGATACCCCCGGCGCCTTCCCCGGCATCGGCGCGGAGGAGCGGAACATCGCCGAGGCCATCGCCTACAACCTGCGGGAAATGATGCTGCTGAAAGTCCCCGTCATCGCCATCGTCCTCGGCGAGGGTGGCTCCGGCGGCGCGCTCGGCATCGGCGTGGCGGACCGCGTGATCATGATGGAAAACGCCTATTACTCCGTCATCAGCCCGGAAGGTTGCGCCGCCATTCTCTGGAAACACCGCAAGCACGCGCCCGAAGCCGCAGAGGCCATGAAGCTCGTCGCCCCGGATCTCAAGGAGCTCGGCCTCATCGACGACGTGATCAGCGAGCCCACCGGCGGCGCCCATCACGATCACCAGGCCACCGCGGATTCGTTCCGCGCCCAAGTCATTTCCCACATCGACGAGCTGTCCGCCCTCACCCTGGAAAAGCTGTTGGAAGAACGCTACGCGAAATTCCGCAACTTCGGCGAGTGGCAGGGCAAGGAGTAAAACGCTGGGGAAAGAACGGAGGCTGGCATCCGTAAAAGACAGTCGTTTCCATCAAATGCCGCAAATCCAAGCTAACACACAAAACCACCATGTCTAATAAACCAATCAATATCGGTCTCGTCGGAGGAGGCAAAGGAGCCTTCATCGTCCATCCCCATCAAAAAGCCATTCACATGGACGGCACCCGCCGCATCGTCGCCGGGGCGCTTTTCCCCGATCCCGCGATCGCGCTCGAAGAGGCCGCCAACTGGGCCTATCCGATCAAGGGATACGCCTCCTACGACGAGATGATCGCCGCTAATGCCACTGCTCCGCCCGAGGAAAAGCTCGACTACATACTCATCGTTACGCCGAATTTCGTCCACTACGATCCCGCGATGAAGGCCATGAAAGCCGGCATCGCCGTATTCTGTGAGAAGCCGCTCTGCCTCACCCTCAAGGAAGCCGCCGATCTCGTCAAAACCTCGCGCAAGCTCGGCGTGCCCTTCGCCCTCGCCCACACCTATCTCGGCCACTGGACCACCCGCCTCAGCCGTTACATCGTCCAGAGCGGATTGCTAGGCGACGTGCGCTGGGTGGACAGTTATTACATCCAGGGCTGGCTCGCCTCCAAGCTCGAAGCCACCGGCCAGCAACAAGCGGCATGGCGCGTCGATCCCAAGCGCGCCGGCGGCTCCGGCTGCGGTGGCGACATCGGCACCCACGCCCTCATGCAGCTCCGCTACGTCACCGGCCTCGACGTCACCGACCTTTCCGCGCAGATGGAAACCTTCGTCGAAGGCCGCATGCTCGATGACCACTTCACCATTTACTGCAAGCTCAGCAACGGCGGCAAAGCCCTCGTCCGCGCCTCGCAGATCTGCATCGGCTCCAAGAACGACCTTGGCATCACCATCGTCGGCACCAAGGGCTCGCTCTCATGGCGCCAGGAAGAACCGGAAAAACTTACCATCTGCCTCCCCGACCAACCGGACCGCGTTTACTGGCGTGGTGCCGTCACTCCGGGCGATGGTTTCATCCCGAAAGACGCCCCTGCCGATCTCATGGCCGAGCCGACCATTCCTGCCGGTCACCCGGAAGGATTCCACGACGCCTTCGCCCGTCTCCACCGCAGCTTCGAGGCCGATGTCCGGAAATGGAAAGACGGTAAGGAATTCACCAGCGACGGCAGCAAATACGCCACCGTCGAAGATGGCTGGACCGGCCTCGCCTTCATCGAAACCTGCCTCAAGAGCAGCGCGAAAAAGGGCGCATGGGTCGCCATGCCGAAGAAAATCTAAATCAGGCGCTCTGCCCGCATCATCACCAGGACTGGCGGCCACCGGCCGCCAGTCTTTTTTTTGTGTGTGTCCGCCGCAGGCGGCCCCCTTGGAGTGGGGGGGGGGGGGGCCCCCGGTGTGAAGCGCCCCCCCCGCCGGCCCCCCCCCCACCCCCCCCCCCCAAACCCCCCCCCACCCCCCCCCCACCCCCGCGCCCCCCCCCCCCCCACGCCAAAGTTTACCACCGGTCACCCCGCATCCTTCGATGTCGGACGCGGAGACCCCGCAGCGGACTGTGCGGGGATGGGTTCGAACGATCCGCTGCCAGACATGAATCAAAAAAGCGGAGCCTGGCGGCTCCGCTTTTGGAAGAGGCGGAATGAATTCCGCGCTCCGGTTGTGGATCAGACGGTTCCGAAGATGGTCTGGCCGGTGGACTTGAGATCGTCGCAGGCTTCCTTCATGCGGTCGCAGAGGCTTTGCTCGCCCTTTTTCAGATAGGAACGGGGGTCGTAGTGTTTTTTGTCGCCGACTTCGCCGTCGATCTTGAGCACGCCCTCGATGTTCTGGCACATGTGGGCGGCGATGGGGCGGGTGAACGCGTATTGCGTGTCGGTGTCGATGTTCATTTTGACGACGCCGTAGTCGAGTGTCTCGCGGAGGTCGCTCTCGGAGGTGCCGGAGCCGCCGTGGAAGACGAGGTCCATTTCGGCAGCCGCGCCGTGCTTGTCCATGACGGCTTTTTGTCCGTCGCGGAGGATGGTGGGCTTGAGCTTTACCGCGCCGGGCTTGTAGGCGCCGTGGACGTTGCCGAAGGTGGCGGCGAAGAGGAAGCGGCCGAGCGGTTGGAGCGCTTCATAGACTTCCACCATATCTTCGGGGGTGGTGTAGAGTTTCTCAATCGGGAGGCCGGAGGTGTCGTGGCCGTCTTCTTCACCACCGACGCAGCCGGCTTCGACTTCGAGGATGATGCCGAGCTCGGCGCATTCCTTGAGGAGGGCCTTGGAGATTTCGAGGTTTTCCTTCAGATCGACGACGGAGCCGTCGAACATGTGGGATTGGAAAAGCGGGCCCTTGCCTGCGGCGATGCGCTTGCGGGAGGCTTCGAGGAGCGGCTTGAGGAAGCTATCGACCTTGGCGGGGTGGCAGTGGTCGGTGTGAAGGGCGATGAGGACGTTGTATTTTTCCGCGAGGAGGTGGCAGGCTTCCGCGAGCACGATGGCTCCGAAGGCGGCGTCCTTGACGGCGGTGCCGGAGGCGAACTCGCCGCCGCCGGTGGAAACCTGGATGATCCCGTCGGATTTTGCTTCGGAAAACGCTTTGAGCGCACCGTTGATGGTGGGCAGCGAGGTGACGTTGATGGCGGGGTAGGCGTAGCCACCCTTTTGGGCGGCGTCCAACATGGCGCGATATTGCGCGGGAGTTGCGATTGGCATGACGGCGCTGTCCGTAACCAGTCGG
>JBBRCO010000113.1:0-13522 GCA_038204755.1 Verrucomicrobiales bacterium | reverse complement strand
TTGGTAAGGTTCGGCGCGATGTCCTTGTTATAAACTGCGGGAATGACGGTGTCCGGGGTGGCGACGAAAATCACGTCGGCCTTTTTCACAGCCTCGGCGGTGTCCATCACCTCGAAGCCAAGTTTCTTGGCGACTTCACGGGACTTCGACTTCGGATAGAGGCCGATGATGACCTTCATGCCGCTGTCCTTGAGGTTGAGCGCGTGGGCATGGCCTTGTGAGCCGAAGCCGATCACGGCGAGGGTTTTCTTCTTGAGAGGAGCGATCGGGGCGTCCTTGGTGGTATAGATCTTCGCGGCCATGGCTGCTCGGTAGGTTGGTTCGATTAGGGCGCACCGCTGCCATCGGGGCAAACGGCGGGGCGGCAAGTTGGAGGGATGCCGGGACGGGGTCAAGCAACAACAGGGATTTCCCGCAGCCTACTTCACTTTGCGACAGCGGATTGCCGGAAATCCCCTGGGTTTCCAGCCCACCCACAGGCGGAGATGGCTGGGGGCCATTCTTTGGGCATGGGTCTCACGGATGGAAATCCATGGGGCGGACTGTTTTCGGCGGCCCCGTTCATGAGATGCTTTTCTTGTTTCCAAGGGCATGAAACAGACATTCCTGTCTGTTCTTTCACCAGCCACAGCCATCCGAAGAACAGACAGGAATGTCTGTATCACGCCTTTGGAGCGCTTCGGCAGCCCGCGCCCCGCTGGCTGGCTGATCCCAGATACTGATGCTGCCAAATCGAAAGCGGTAAGGATTTTGAATGGAGGGAGCGGGAGCCGACGAAGGATTTCCGGCGAAGGGCGTGAAACAGACATTCCTGTCTGTTCTTTCACCAGCCACAGCCATCCGAAGAACAGACAGGAATGTCTGTATCACGCCTTTGGAGCCGCCTCGGCGGCCCGCGCCCCGCCCGGTGGAAGTTTCACGATTTCCGCAGCGACTTCACTGCGCCGATTGACTTCACCGCAGCGGCGAGCAGGCATTCGTTGAGGGCGGGGTGGATGTGAATCATTTCCGCGAGCTCTCGGACGTCGTTTTTCAGACGCATGACGGCCATGACCTGATGGAGCAGGGTGGATGCTTCCGGGCCGACGAGGTGGCAGCCGAGGATGGAATGGTCGGCCGGGGAGACGAGGAGTTTCGTGCGCGGGTATTCGATGCGCAGGGCCATGGCGCGGGCGCTGGCGAGCCAGTCTTCGACGACGGCCACGTAGGGTGTGCCGCTTTCCTTGAGCTGTTCTTCGGTGAAGCCGACGGAGGCGATTTCCGGATGGGTGAAAACGGCGTGCGGCATGTAATGCTCGTCGATGGGCGTGGTGATGCCCTTGAGAAATTTCTGCCGCAGATACTGGACCTCGAAGGCGGCGGCGTGCTGGAGCATGTGGCGGCCGTTCACGTCGCCTGTGGCGTAGATGCCGGGGACGGCGGTTTCCAAGTGGTCGTTGACGGGGAGGAAACCTTTTGCGTTTGCGGAGAGGCCGGTTTCCGACAGGTCCAGCGACTCTGTGTTGGGAATGCGGCCGATGGCGAAGAGCACGCGCTCTGCCTGGAAGGTTTGCTCGCCGTTTTCTGTTTGAAAGGTGGCGCTGAAAAGTTCTCCGGAGCGGGTGAGATGTTTCAGGCTGGAGTGAAATCGGGTGCGGACTTCCTTGGTAAACTCCTGTTGGAAAACTTCCTCGATCTCGTGGTCCTCCTTTTCCAACAGCCGCTCGTGGCGCACGAAGAGCGAGGTTTCCACGCCGACAGCGGCGAAGAACGCGGCCATTTCGCAGCCGATGATGCCGCCGCCGATGATAAGGAGGCTTTTCGGCGGTGCGCAGCGGAGGGGGAAAAGGTCATCGCTCGTCCACACTGGCAGATCGGCGAATGGCGGTGGTGCGGGGCGCGCACCGGTGGCGATGACGATTTTCTCCGCAGTCAGCGTGCGTCCGGCGGCCTCGATCTGTTTGTGACCGGTGAAGCGTCCCTCACCGCGGATGAGCGTGACATCGGCGGCTTCGAGGCGGCCTTCGTAGCGTGGGTCCACTTGGGAAACGTAGTCGTTCACGCTTTCGAAAATTTTCGCGAGATCGGCGCCTTCGTAGTTAGCCTTGATGAAATGGTGCCCGGCATCTCGGACATGGCGGGCAGCGTCGGCGAAACCGATGAGGAGCTTCGATGGCACACAGCCGTAGTTCGGGCAGGTGCCGCCGAGGCGATCGCGTTCGATGAGAGCGGTTTTCCAGCCTGCCTTGCTGGCGGCGATGGCGAGATTGGCAGCGCGGCCGCCGCCGAGGACGATGAGGTCGTAGGTTTCCATCAGGTGATTTGGTCGGTGAGCGTGGTGATTTCCTCGCGTGCATTGAGACCGGCGGGCCACTTGGCAGGCAGGGTGGAAACGGGAAAAGCCGCGCCATAAACAAGGCCGAGCATCATGCCGCGGGCGGCGGAGTCACCGCCGGCGTTGATGTTTTCGATGAGCCCGGTGGCGGGTGCTTCCGGGTGGCGCAGGAGGAGGTGGCAAACGCTGGTGAAGGCGTCCGGAATGTGGCAGGTGAGTCCGTGACCGAGGAGGGCCTCGGCATCGGTGGCGGATGAGGCGTTGGAAAGGCGGGCGGCGGCGATCCATTCCATCGGGATGGCTTTCCAATGAGGCATGGCGGCAGTGCGCTCCAGAGCGGCGGGGATTTCCGCGCCGTGCTGGACGAGCCGCGCGACCCGGGCGAAAAACTCGGCAGCCTCGATGACGGCGTGATCACTGTGGGTGAATCCGGTGAGGGCGCGGGCGGCCGAGAAAAGGCAGGCGTCGTTTTCCCACTTCACGAGGAACAGCGGGGCGATGCGCACGGCCCCGCCGAGGTCCTCGGACGGGGAGGCGGCGGATTCCGGCTTCATGCCGGATTTCAGGTGGGCGAGGGTGGTTTTGGTGGCACCGTCGCGGTAGGAAAAAGTGTCCGGATTTTCCCAATAGCCGCGCCAGGTTTCCGCGAACTGATGGAGATCAAAATGACCTTGCCTGGCGATGTAGCGCAGCAGGAGCAGGGTTTGATCACCATAATGGGTGAAATCCCCCGCGCCCTTGCCGGGGTGATAAGCGGTGGCGGGCGGCAGATAGTCGTTGATGTGGCCGAACTTCTGCCGGAGCTCCTTCTGATGATAGATCCAGTGCGGGCCGAGGGCGAGCGCATCTCCGATGAACGAGGTGAGTACGATGTCTGATGGAGAATTCACGGCTGGGAGAGAACATAGGCCGCGCTTTCCCTCGCATCAAGCGGTTCCGCCGGGGAATTGGGATGGGGCAGGAAACGCTTGGTTTTGGATGGTGCCACGGCGGCGATTTGAGGGTGCCAAGGCCGCCAACCACTACGGCCGCCGCTTCACCAAAATGGCCACTGGCCGATGCCGAGGAAGCAGCGAAGGATTGGTGAGACGTTGTGATACTGCCGCGCATCACGATTTGTGAATGGCCGAAGCCGGGGAATATAAGGAGTCGGGACCTTATTGTCCCGTCTTCGTCTTTCGGACCTGATCTCTGCGGTTGCCCCCGGCCGGAGTGGATCTGAAAATCACGAATGCCCGCCGTCGTTCCCGAAAAGCCATTCGTAAAATTCCGAATGCCTCCCGCCACATGGCAAATGCCAATCGTCATTTTCCGAGTGCCTCCCGCCGCTCTGCGGAGGCCATTCAGGAAATCCCGATTGCCCGTCGCCACTTGCAAAACAACGGCCCCGGTTTTTCGAACCTCTCCCGCCACGCGGCGGATGCCCCGTCACTTTTCGGCTGTTGTTTTTCGCCTGCCCGCCACTTTCCACCTTGGCAAGCTATCTGAAAACGGATAGTTGGTCACCATCATGATCAACATCCGGCGCTTCTTTGAAAACCACCTCGCCAACCGTGAAATCAGCGCGGAAGAATTCCGCCAATTCTGCGAAGACCACATCGGCAAGCTCAAGGCCCTGCCCTCCTTGCCTGCGGATCTCACCGCATTGCTGGCTCCGACAGAAACCGCGTTCGATGCCTTCGACGGAAAACTCTCCGCCCGCACCACCCTCCAAGCTACCCAATCCGGCGGCACCATCACCCAGGACGAGGCCCTGCAACTCTTCCGCACCACCGTCCGCCAGCGCGAGGGCCGCGTCCGGGATAAATTCGCCAAAGGCAGCGCCGCCCATACCGGGTTCTATCCGCAAGGCCTTCAGGAATATAACAAAGCCCGTCTCGGCCAAGTCCCCGGCCTGCTTGAGCGCCTCATCGCCGCAGCAGATAAATACAAAACCCAGCTCGGCCCCGAGCTGCTCGCGGAGTTCACCGCACTCAAGACCGCTTTCTCCACCGCCCGCGCTGGCCAGGTGGAAGCCAAGGGAGACCTCGCCCAAGCCCGCGCCAACCTCGCCACCACCCGCACCGCGCTGGAACTCCAGCTCGGGAAAAACATCCTCACCATCGCCCTCCACCACCTCGGCCACCCCGAGCGCGCCGCGGATTATTTCAACCAATCCCTCCTCGAAGACCCCACCCGCAACAATGAGGATGACGTGAACCCGAAACCTGTGGCCTAATCGCGACCAAATGGCCTGGTTGCTGAACTCCACGGAGAAGTGGCCACGGCCGGAGGTCATGGTGCGGAGGTTGCTGCGAAATCTGAGCCAGAGGGATGACTATATGGAGGGTAAACTCAATTTTTTGGAACTGGATCAGTAAACGTGATCTTGGTGTCATCAGCGCCTAAAAGGACTCCGGGTTTGTTCGAGTTGATTAGAATCTGCCAGACTTCAACCATGAGTTGGTTTTTCTCCGGGTTCATATCGCAAGAAATGATCAATCCGTCGTTTCGATCAACAGATATCGGTTCATCTCATTGCCCTGCTTCCGCTCGAACCACCGCTCGCGCATCATCGGAAACGCCATGAGGGGCGAGATGGCCAACGTTGCGAGAATGAAGAGGCGTCGCGGCGACCGGTGATCTCCGCTACTTGGCCTTGGCGATGACGTCTCGGAGACGTATTTTTGGGTAAGGGGCGTAGCGGCGGAATTCCATGGCCCTTCCTCAATCCCCGGCGCGGCGGAGTTCGTCAAGATCGGCAAGGTCCTGTGGGCGTCCGGCGGTTTGTTTGGCGACGATCAGATCGTATTTCCCGAGAAACTGGATGGGGATTCCTTCGGTGGTTCCTATGGAACGTTCGCCCCATGCCTTTTCAAAATCGAATATCCCCGGAAGCGAAGTTAGAAAGTCGATCTGGCAGGGAGATATTCCCACGACGTATTGCAATCCTTCCTGGGCAAAGTCCTCTTGGGTCACTTCCACCAAGGGCAACCCGAATTTGTAGAAGGCCCGTGACACCCGTGCTGCATTTTCCCTGGACGGCTTGATCCAGAGGTTGATGTCCTTGGTGTAACGGGGCTGGCTGTAATGGATCACCGCGTAGGCTCCCACGACGAGATGCTCAACGCTCTCCTCGGCGAAAATGCGTAACAGATCTTTGAAGTCGGAGTTCATCAGGGTGTTTGCCTTTCATGCCGATCCAGTAGTCGGTGACCAGTTCCCAGGCGGCGGCCAGCCGGGCGGAGCAGCCGGCCTCCTGCCACTGGTTGATGCGATAGGAGCGGACTTCGTCAAATGACGCCAACTTTGCTTGGGGCCAATGGGAGCGGTCTTTAATCGGCTCAGTCACGGGATTCACGCTAGGTGAAATGGGGTGTTTGGTAAAGGAGCGAGTTAGTTGATTTTGGACACAAAAAACCCGCCGTCCATTTGCAGGGCGGCGGGTTTTGTGGGTGGTCGGAAGATGCAGGCGAGACGCCTACTCCCCCTTCCCTTTAATTTACTTCGCTGCGCGGAGGGCTTCTTCTTTGGCTTTGGCCTTGGCGATGACGTCGTCTGAGACGTTTTTCGGGCAAGGGGCGTAGTGGCTGAATTCCATGGAGAACTGGCCACGGCCGGAGGTCATGGTGCGGAGGTCGCCGATGTAGCCGAACATGGCGCTGAGCGGGGCTTCTGCTTTGACGCGGATGCCGCCGGGAGTTGGCTCCTGGCCTTGGATCATGCCGCGGCGGCGGTTGAGGTCGCCGATGACGTCGCCGACTTTTTCTTCGGGGGCGAAGACATCGAGCTTCATCATGGGTTCGAGGATTTGCGGGCCGCACTTGACCATGGTCTGGCGATACGCGGCTTTCGCGGCGATTTCAAAGGCGATGTTACTGGAGTCCACTGCGTGGAAACCACCTTCGTTGAGGGTGACTTTGAAGTCCAAGCAAGGGTAACCGGCAAGAGGTCCTTTATCGACGGAGGTTTTGAAGCCTTTTTCGACGGCGGGGATGAATTCTTTCGGGATGCTGCCGCCGACGACTTTCGATTCGAAGATGAAGCCGGAGCCGGGTTCGCCTGGCTCGATGGTGTAGTCGATCTTCGCAAACTGGCCAGAACCACCGGACTGCTTCTTGTGGGTGTAGCTGTCGTTGACGGGCTTGGTGATGGTTTCGCGATAGGCGACCTGTGGGGCGCCGACGGAGACCTCGACCTTGTGGGTGCGCTTGAGGATGTCGATTTTGATGTCGAGGTGGAGCTCGCCCATGCCTTTGAGGATCATTTCGTTGGTTTCGTCGTCGGTCTCGACGCGGAACGAAGGATCTTCCTGGATCATCTTGCCGATGGCGTTGGCGAGCTTTTCAGCGTTGGCCTTGTCCTTCGGAGCGACGGCGATGGAGATGACGGGATCCGGGAAAACCATCGGCTCGAGGGTGGCCGGGTTTTTCTCGTCGCAAAGGGTGTGACCGGTCTGGACGTTTTTCATGCCGACGATGGCAACGATGTCACCTGCCTGGGCGGAGTCGATTTCCTTGCGGTCGTCGGCGTGCATTTCGACCATGCGGCTGATGCGCTCGGTCTTGCCGGTGAAGGAGTTGAGGACGGTGTCGCCCTTCTTGATGGTGCCCGAGTAGATGCGGGTGAAAGTGAGCGCACCGAACTTGTCGTCCATGATTTTAAACGCCAGGCCTCGGAACGGGGCTTTCGGGTCGATGACGGCGAACTTGCCGGTAGGAGTGCCTTCGGCGTCCACTTCGGGGAGTGGCTTGACGTCGGTCGGGGAAGGCAGGTAATCGACGACGGCGTCGAGCACGAGTTGGAGGCCCTTGTTTTTAAAGGAGGAACCGCAGTAGGTCGGGAAGAATGCGAGGTCGATGGTGCCCTTGCGGATGCACTTTTTAACTTCATCGATGGTGGGCTCTTGGCCATCGAGGTAGGCTTCCATGATGGCGTCGTCCTGTTCGACGGCGGTCTCGATGAGCTGGGCGCGGTATTCCTTTGCCTTGTCCACCATGTCGGCGGGGATGTCGGTGATGGCGAAGTTTTCCGGAAGACCGGTTTCATCCCAGATGTGGGCCTTCATGGTGAGGAGATCGACACAGCCGACGAAGTCACTTTCCGTGCCGATGGGCAGGACCATGACGAGCGGATGGGCGCCGAGAATCTTCTGCACCTGGGCGACGACGCGGTAGAAATCTGCGCCGATGCGGTCGAGTTTGTTGACGTAGATGACTCGGGCGACTTCGGAATCGTTTGCGTAGCGCCAGTTCGTTTCCGACTGGGGTTCAACGCCGCCGGAGCCGCAGAACACGCCGACGCCGCCGTCGAGGACCTTGAGCGAGCGGTAAACTTCGATGGTGAAGTCAACGTGGCCGGGCGTGTCGATGATGTTGAACTGGTGGTCTTTCCAGAAGCAGGTGGTGGCGGCGGATTGGATGGTGATCCCGCGCTCGGCTTCCTGTTCCATGAAGTCCATGGTGGATGCGCCGTCGTGGACCTCACCGATTTTGTGGATCTTGCCGGTGAGTTTGAGAATACGTTCGGTGGTGGTCGTTTTGCCCGCATCAACGTGGGCGAAAATGCCGATGTTGCGGTATTTGCTGAGGTCCTTCATAACGATAGTGGCTTCTGATTAGCGGGCGAGGTTTTCGCACCGGGGGCGAATTCCTAGTCAGACGGCGGACTTTGGCAATCCTAGAGTCGGTCTCGCGGGTATTTTCCGGGATTTCGGCTTGCGCTGTGGCTTCGAATCACTGCCCACGCGTGATCCCGATGCCTAGCAGGCAGACGTCGTCGTCGAAGCGCTGGCCTTCGGAAAAGGCGAGCACGCTGGAGAGGATGCCATCGAGCAGGGATTCCAGCGGCTCGCCGGCTTTCGCACCGATGATTTCCATCAGGCGGTTTTCGAAAAATGGCTCGCCGCTCTGGTTCTCCGCCTCGAGCACGCCATCGGTGAAAAGCACGATGCGGTCGATCCCGGCGAGCGGCAGCCGGTGGGTGGGGTAGGACGCGCCTTTGATCAAGCCCAGTCCCGGGCCTTTTTCGGAGCGCTCGCACGCGATCTGGCGGACGCCGTCCCTGCCCGCGAGGATCGGTCCGGGGTGGCCGGCACAGGAGTATTCAAAGGTGCCGGCGGCGAGATCGATCACGCCGAAAAAGGCGGTGGCGAACATGGTGGTGCCGGCGCGTTCGAGGATCGCCGCCAGTCCGTCATTGAGGCCTTGGAGAAACACCCCCGGCTCGGAAGTCTGCGAGCGCTGCTTTTCCAACAGCCCTCGGAGCATCGCCACGATGAGCGCGGCGCGGACGCCATGGCCCATCACGTCGCAAATCAGCACTCCATAGGCATGCTCGCCGATTTTCATCACTTCGAAAAAGTCGCCTGCCAGCCCTGAAATTGGAATGTAGCGCGCACCAAAGGCGAGGTGGTTTTCCCTGCCGTCCGTCGCCGCAGGAATCACCTCGCTGGCGAGTGCCTGCTGGATTTCACGAGCCAGCAGGACCTCCTCCTCGTAGGCTTCGTTTTTCAACCGCAGTTGCAAGGCGAGGTCGGAAGCCTCCCGCTCGGCGAGCACGAGCCGGGTGACATCGCTGGAGACGCCGAAAGTGCCCTTGATCGCGCTGTTCCGGTCGCGCCATGGGAATTTCGACGTGATGACCCAGGTTTCGGAGGCGCGCTGCCATGTTTCATGTTCCAGCAGATCGATGACGGGATTGCCGGTATGGATGATGCGCTGCTCATCGTCGTAGGCGCTTTTCCAGTGTTCGTATTGGAAAAAATCCCGGTCGTGTTTTCCGGTGAGTTCGCTGGAATCCGCGCAGCCCATCCCTTCGGCGGTGCCTTGGTTGGCCATTACGAATTTCGATTCCAGATCCTTGAAATAGACCTTCAGCGGCACATGGTCGATCAATTGCTTGAGCAGATATCGCTCTTCCTCCACCGCCGCTTCGGCCGCCTTGCGACGGCTGATGTCGATCATCGATCCGGCGATCCGGACCGCCCGGCCATCGCGATTCCGGAGCACGGTGCCGCGGATTCTCAGCCAGCGTGAAAGGCCGCCGCCGGTGCGGATGCGGGCATCCAGGGCGAGGGTTTCCGGCCCGCCGTCCAGCAAGGCCAGCGTGACCGCCCGCTCGAACGCCTCCCGGTCTTCCGGCCAGATATGCTCATAGGGGTGCAGAAACAAATTCGGGGCACGCTCTTTCCCGCATTCCAGAAATTCACGGATCCGGCGCGAGTAATAGATCGTCGCCCGGTTTGTCTGCCAGTCCCAGATTCCTTCGTTTGATGCCCTGAGCGCGAGTTCCAGCCGCTCCAATTTCACCCTGTTCCGAACCTGGGTTGTTTCCGGATCTTCGCTCATTCCGCTAGCAGGATGACGGGTTGTTACCCGGACTGCAACCGGATTTCCTCGTGACGGTGGACCGGGGAAATGATTGGCCCTGCGCGAGATTCCAGCTTGCTTCGCGAGGGCACCGGGCATTGTTTCGTCGCGTGATGGAGGAATCCCTGATGCGAACCGTGACGAGGCCGAGCCGCCTTGATGGACTGGCACCCGTGGAGGTGGCCGGGCGCTTGCGGCACTTGGGCGGCCTCGTGTTTTTCGACACGGCGGGAAATTTTCCGTCGGGTGCTTCCCACCCGGTTTCCGTGATCGCCGCCCGTCCAGAGCGGATTTTGAAAGGCAGCATCTTTTCTAACTCCGCCCGCGAATCGCTCCGCGCCGCCCTCGCTGCCGGTCCGAAGCTCGCCGGCGACCGTGGTTTCCCGCTCGGCGGGCTGTGCGGCTGGGTGGATTACGAGGGCGATTTCGTTTTCGGAGATTTCCGGGAAATGCTGATCTTCTGCCACGACGACCACACCTGGTGGGAAACCGGCCACCTATCCGAATGCCTTCGCGAAACGCCCGCCGCCCCGGCGGAAATCAGCGATTTCACCGCCGCCACTAGCCGCGGGAATTTCACCCGCAACGTTCGTCGCGCCAAGGACTGGATCGTCGCCGGAGATATCTATCAGGTGAATCTCTCCCAGTCCTTCGAGGCCCGCGTTTCCGGTGGCCCGCTCTTCGGACTTTATGAAACCCTCCGCGAAGCCTCGCCCGCGCCGATGGCCGCCTATCTCAATCTCGACGGCCGGGAAATCCTCAGCTCCTCGCCCGAAACCTTTCTGAAAATCTCCGGCCGCGGCATCGAGACCCGCCCGATCAAGGGCACCCGCCCGCGTTTTTCCGATCCCGACGAAGACCGCCGCTCGGCCTACGAACTCCAGACTTCCGCCAAGGAAATTTCCGAGCTCGTCATGATCACCGATCTCCTGCGCAACGACCTCGGCCAAGTTTGCGAATTCGGCAGCGTCGCCGTCGAGGAGATGCTCCAGCTCGAAACGCTCGCCCAGGTCCACCACCTCGTCTCCACCGTCACCGGCACCCTGCGTCCGGAATTCGACACCGCAGATGTTCTAGCAGCCTGTTTCCCCGGCGGCAGCATCACCGGCGCACCGAAAAAGCGTGCGATGGAAATTATCCATCAGCTCGAACAAACCCCGCGCGGCATCTATTGCGGCGTCATCGGCTGGCTCGGCTATAACGGCGAGTCCTCACTCAACATCGCCATCCGCACCCTCGTTAGAAACAGCGACCGCCTCGTCTATCAAGTCGGCGCGGGCATCGTCGCCGATTCCGATCCCGAGAAAGAATATGAGGAAACGCTGCACAAAGCCGCCGGAATCCGCCTTGCAGTGGAGCGGTGGCAGAATCAAACTACTTCAACACCTTGAAATCGCTGCGAAGCGAGGCCATGGCGACCGCGCTTGTCGTTTCCCTGAAAGAATTATGAAAATCCAACAAATCAGTCTCAAGAACTGGATGAACTTCAAATCGCTGGATGCGGGGCCGCTCGGAGACCGCGTTTTCTTGATTGGCCCGAACGCGAGTGGCAAATCGAATCTTCTCGATTCTTTACGTTTTCTCAGGGACGTGGCACTTCCCTCCGGGGTCAAGCCCTCCGGAGGCGGCCTGCAGAAAGCAGTCAACGATCGAGGGGGACTGTCCAAGCTCCGCTGTCTCAATTCAAAGCACGACAATGAAGTATTGTTGGAAGTCACAATCGAAGAATCTCCTGACAAAATGTGGCGATATTCATTGGGTTTCAAAGGCGAAGGAAAAGCCAACAATCGGATAGTGATTACAAGCGAGATGGTCGCACTGAATGGTAAAGTGATTCATCAAAGACCTGACGCCGATGATCGGAAAGATCCGGAACGGTTGACCCAAACTTATTTGGAGCAGATCAACGCGAATTTGGATTTTCGGGAACTGGCTCGGTTCTTTAGCGAAACCACCTATCTCCATCTCGTGCCCCAGTTGCTGAAATTCGCCAGTTTGATCGGTGGTAATATGGTCGAGCAAGATCCTTTCGGGCAGGGATTTCTACAAAGGGTTGCGGCGACCGGTGAAAAGACTCGTGATGCCAGACTTAGGAGGATTCAAGCCGCATTGGATTGTGTGGTTCCACAATTCAAAGAATTACGCTTCAAGAAAGACCCTGTTAGTGGTCATCCTCACATTGAGGCCAATTTCGCGCACTGGCGCCCGAAGGGTGCCTGGCAGCGGGAAAGTCAGTTCTCTGATGGCACGCTGCGTTTGATCGGTTTGCTTTGGTCACTCATGGACGGAGGCTCGCTGCTGTTGCTTGAAGAGCCGGAGCTATCCTTGAACGAGGAAATTGTTCGCCATTTGCCTCGTTTGATCCAGAAAGTACAAAGAAAGTCGAAGAGCACTCGGCAAGTCATTATCACCACCCATAGCGAGGCCCTTTTGGATGATCCTTCAATCGCGGCAGAGGAAGTAATTCGGCTTCAACCCTCCACGGAAGGAACCGAAATCCACAAACTGGAACCTCAGGAAGCAATCATGATCCGGAGTGGTCTCTCGGTCGGTCAGGTCTTGTTGCCAACCACCCACCCGAAAAATGTGGATCAGCTGCAATTGAACCTGTAATGACCTACTCCACCGTCTATCTCGCTGCGGAGGATGTTGCCGGACTCGCAGTTGGGCGCAAGTTGATCGCCGAGGCCAAGCCGCTCACGGTTTATCGCGAAGAGAACGCGCGGGGGCACGGCAGGCTCAAAAAGAATGTTGAAGGATATCAGAACATGGCCCGGTGCGGATTACCCGTGCTGATGCTTACCGATCTAGACGCCTTTGAGTGCGCCCCGGCTTTCAAAAAAACTTGGCTCAGGCAGGAGGTTTCGTCGGATTTTCTCTTCCGAATCTGTGTCCGTGAAGTGGAAGCGTGGTTGCTTGGGCACGGTTCCGCAATGGCAGCGCTGCTTCACATTCGCATGTCACAGCTCCCTTCCAATCCAGAACAGCTAGCAGACCCAAAAGCCGAACTGATTCGACTTGCCCAAAAATCGCCGACCAGGATCAGGAAGGCCGTTACTCCCGTGGGGACATCGAGCATCGGTCCGGGATATAATGATTTGTTGGAAGCTTTCATTCGCGAAAGCTGGATGCCGGAAGTCGCGGCAGAATCATGTCCCAGCCTTGAAAAGACTCGCCGAAGGATCGCAGAGTTGGCCTGTCGAGTTTCCAATGCATAAACGGCTTCAGGTCCAATGCATTGAGGATCTCTGAGGGCGCTGTTCGCTGTGCTCGTCCCGCTGGCGTTGCCATCGGCTGTGACGGGCGCGCGTTTTCTTGTGGGCACCCTCCTTGCAGTGGAGCGGTGGCAATCATCAACTACCAAGCCCGATTGTTTCAATGCTTCCTATTCACCCCACCTGAACTGATCTGGTTTCAATGAAACAGGTCAGTGTAATCAAGATCTTGCTGAACCCGCCAAGGAGCTAAATCGATTAGGGGCCGATTACATCGTCATTGGTGGTTTCGCGATCATCCTCTCCGGTTACGCTAGATCCACCATGGACCTCGGTCTCCTCGTCGCCACCGATCCTGAAAACGAGGCCAAGGTATATAAAGCTCTCGAATCCCTGCCGGACAAAGTCGTGCTTGAACTCGAACCCGGCGAGATCGCGAAATACACCGTCGTCCGTGTCGGAGATGAAATCTGCGTGGACCTCATGGCCTCCGCCATCGGCATCGATTACGAAGAAGCCTCCAAAGACCAGATCATCCGCCACGTCGAGGGCGTCCCGATTCCCTTCGCCTGCTCTATCGGATGAAGGAAAAGACCCACCGCGAAAAAGACCGCGCCGACCTCCAGTTCCTCCGCGAGAACTAC
>JBBRCO010000112.1:0-13623 GCA_038204755.1 Verrucomicrobiales bacterium | reverse complement strand
TTCAACATCCGGCGTCCCTCAATCCTCTACGGCGGTTTACACAGGCTTGTACCATCCTGAAACTAACCACCCGTGCGGTCAATCCGGGGTGGTATCAGGAAGCGCTTGAACTGGATTTCCAACTGCATATCCGGAAGGATGGAGCCAGCATCTCCACTTTCTACCTGAACCGTCCGAAAAACCAATGGACTCCGGGTCCCACGCTGCTGGAGGAGGTTTTCCAAAATCCCGCGAAAGCCGCAGCCCTCGCCACCGAGTCTCTCGCAGTGGCACGCTCGTTCGGAGCCAATGCACTCGGGGTGATCCTCCACATCGCGGATGAATTCGCCACCACCGAGCTGAAACCGGAACTCGACGCTCCTTCCGCTCTTTTCGAGCTGCGGGATGCCGCCATTTCCGATCCGGGATCCATTCTCGATGATAACTCCATCCAGGCGGATCTCTCATCATGGCGCGTCCTGCCCTACCCCGCAGCCGGCAGCGAAGTCATCGGCACGACGGCGACGCTGAGCCGCCAATACGCCCCCTTCATCGAGGCCATCCGGCAAGCGGGCGAAGTGGCGAATTTCCCCATCCTCTCCCATGCTCTGAGCGCGCCACTGGTCGCGATCCTGGGACTCAGCCATCGCGTGGTGCCGACACCGGGGAAACCCTTCGTGGCCATCCTCCAGTATCCGTGGCTCACCGTCATGGCGTTTTTCAACGAACACGCCGATCTGCGCCTCATCCGGACGCTGCAACACCGCGGCATGCGCCGTGCCACGAATTTCCGGAATGCCCTGGCCACGACCAACGCCTCGCTGGAGTTCATCGATCCGGACCTCTTCATCCTCCCGCTCGGGCAGAACGGGGATCAGACGCTGGACGCCGATTTGCGAATCACCTTCAGCACCAGCCGCGTGGAGATCATTGATCAACCCTTGGTCGATGGGATTCCCTTCTGGTGTCCGGAGCCGGCCATCTCGACTCTCCCGCCGGATCAGAGCCCTTCGTTGGTATCCAGCCACACCTTTACCATACTGCGTGAGGAAAAGTGGGCGCTTCAGAACTTCCTGTCCACTCCCAAGGAGATCGTCGAAATCTATCCGAAGCGTTCGGAAATGCGCTTGCTCCGCTTGATGCGGCTGGGCCAGGTGGCCATTCTTGCCTTGGTCATCCTGTCGCTGGTGTTTTCCGGCTACGGCATCATCGGCATCATCAGCCGCCCGGAATGGGCCTTCGATCAAACCCAGGCGGACGCGTCCAAGGGGAGACTCGGGAAACTCACCACCGAGACCCAAAAAGCCGAATATTGGAACAACCTGCTAGAAGACCGGTCCAAGGCCTGGACCTCCATGGAATCGCTGGCGCGTCTCTTCCCTGCCAACTGTGGAATGCTGGTGGATACCTATTCGCATTCGGCCAGGCCGGATGCAGCTCCGGGAAAGGCCAAGGTCGGCTTCGTCAAGGAATGGAAAATCACCGGATTCGCCCAGGATCAAGCCCTCGATTATCTCAACACCATCAACACCCGCGAGGGAATCACCGCCCATTTCGGCGAGATTGCCCGAGTTACCGGAAATACCTCATTCAGCTCAAACGCGGGAAACCGCAATCTGGTCGTGAACGTCCGGACGCAGGAGAACACCGGCTACAAGCCCGCGCCGCCGGAAGAAAGCACTCCTTTGGATCGCACCAACTATCCTTTCAGCTTTGATATGACCATCATCCAACGGTTCGAAGCGACCGATCCGATGGCCGTCAACGTCGCGAAAGCTCCCTAACTTCACCCACCATGCACCATTATCGCCAAGCGATCATTATCTTTGGAATCGTCCTCCCCGCCCTCGTGGGAGCCGGTCTGATAGGCGCTGGACTTTACGTTAAGTCCAAGATGGTATCGAGCATGAATTCCAAAACGACAGACTACGCGACCTACGAGCAAAGCCGCAATGCGGGTCTGGAAATCGAAGCCACCGTCAACCGCCAGCGCCCGCATGTCGAACGCTGGACCAAACAACTGGCGGAAGAAACATCGAGCGTGGTCACGTCCAATCTCAGGGAAATTTCCGAACACCTGCCGCCCAAGGAGATCCAAATGACGGCATTCGAGCGTCCCAGTGGCACGGGTGGCTTCGGATCTATTTCAGCCCAGCGCTCGTCCCAGATCCGCATCGCGTTCCGGGGGACCTATCGGACCCTGCAACGCAATTTCCTCGAACTGGAAACCCGGATGCCACAACTCCAGCTTCAGGAATTCAAAATCGATCCGAGCACCGGGATCTCGGCCCTGCTCAACTGCCAAGTCACCTACACCGCATGGGAAAACTAATTCATATCTGCCTTGCATGGGTGATGATAACCGCCGCCTTCGCGCAGTCGGCGGCGAACTTTAATACCAATCAGGCAGCACCGGTCGTCCCCCCCCCGAAAACGGACAAACCCGCCCCAGCGAAGGCCGGCGACACCAACACCACAAGCTCGCTTCCTTCCCGCTTCGTCGGTGTTGAGGAACTCGGTGGCTACGTGGCTGCCATGACGTCGGCTCTATCAATGCATGACCGCGAGACAGATCCCTTCGGGCAATCACAGGACCCCAACGCCAAACCCGTGATCAAAAGCACCGTCGCTAGAGCGACCCAGCGCGCTTCGCAACCACAGGTGGTCCCGCTCACGGAGATCATCCGGCTGATCGTGGTGACGACCATCATGCCGGGAGAAAAGCGCTTTCTCATCGGAACACGCTCGTTCGCCAAGGGGGATCACATTCCCCTGATATTCCGCAACAAGCAGATCCGTGTCCAAGTGACTGAAGTGAATTCCCAGGAAATCACGTTCAAGAATCTGGAGAACGGTGAGACCGCCTCGCGCAAACTGGACATGCTCCCCGTGGGCATGACGCCGGGGCTCCATGGCATCACCGCCCCAGGCATGGTTCCAGACCGCCCGAACGCACCGATCGAACTTGACGCCGCAGAACCAACTGCCGAAACCTTTATAAACCGCTAAACCGATCCCTTCATGAAAGCCGCGACTTTTATCAAACTAACCACCTCCATCCTGGCGGTCGGCTTGCTTCACGCCCAGACTCCGGCGGATTCCCTCATCGAGCCTGTGGCCTCCGGCCTCGGGCAGCCGCCCTCTCTTCCCGCAGAGGGAGAGCCAGCACCGGCCACAACCGCAGACCTGATCGCGCCCGCCACTGATTTCACTCCTCCACCCCCGGCCCCGGATGTGCCAGGCACGACTCCGGCACCCGGCGCACCACCAGATGGCGCAGCCGCCACCCCATTCGCGCCGCTTGAGCAGAAGAAGCAGGAAATGACGAAGTCCGATGAAGGTTTCATCATCAAAGACGCCGCGCTGAACGACATCTTCCAGTTCCTCGCGAAATCCGCAGGCCGCCAGTATTTCCACAACACCAAGATCGCCGGTCCGGACTTCCTCGTCACCGGCCACCTCAACGATGGCAATCCGCTCCAACAGATGGAAGAACTCGCGTTCATGTACGGGCTCTCGCTGCATGTGAAGGGCAACACGATCTATGCCCTCACCCAGGCCCAGCTCGCCCAACTGCCGAGCGCCGAATTCCACTATCAGCTCCGCTACCTCCGCCCAACGGACATGGAACAGATCAAGGAACTGATCAAACCGCTGCTCAGCCCCGGGACCGGCATCGTAAATTTCGAGCCGAAGACCAGCACCATCATCATCATCGACTCCGCCCACAGGATCGAACAAGCACGGGATCTTCTGCATGGCATCGACAAAGCGAAGGGCCAGATCATCGTTGAAACAAAGATCCTCCGGGTAAACAGCAGTGCCGCGGAACGCACCGGAGTCAATTGGTCCTCCGCGCTCGGCAAGAACGGCACCACCATCAATTTGGCGCGAGACCTCAATTCCGTTTTCGGCCTTCCATCTTCCATTAGATCGCAAATTCTCGGAGGTGACGGAACGAATCTGGTGCTCAGTCCGGTCCAGATTTCGGGCGTCCTGCGCGCGTTGGCGGAAGGGGGACTTGCCAACCAGATTTCCAACCCGACGCTGATCACGGAAGATAACGAACAGGCGGCCATTTCCATCATCGACCGCGTCCCGATCATCACCACCCAAAGCACCGCAGCCACCTCCGGAGGCAATCCAACTGTCACTGAAGAAGTTCGTTACAAAATTGATTCCTCTGACAAATCCATTGATGAAAGCCCGGAAAAACACCGGGAAATCGGCATCTCGCTGGTGGTCACCCCGACTCTGCTCCCCGATGGCACGGTGCGGATGAAAATGCGTCCCCGCTCCGCACAGATTGTTGCCAGCAAAAGTGTCACCACCTTGACTGGTAACACCTATCCATTCGTCGTCGAATCCATGGTCGAATCGATCACCCGCATCCCGGACGGTCACTCCCTTGTCATCGGCGGATTCTATGGCGAGGAAAACAGCACGGATTCCAACAAGGTTCCACTGCTGGGTGACATCCCCGGCCTCAACTTCTTCTTCAAGAGCAAGGAGACGACGAAGGAAAAGACCAGCCTAGTCTTCATCGTCACTCCGAAATCATACGACCCGTCCAACCGCGGCGCGAATCAAAGCGCAAGCAACCGGCTCCGCAGCGCTACCACCCTGAACTGCGACCACGACTGGGTGGATCAAGACAATCCCGGACCGGCACACGAGCCGAACATGAAGCGCTCCATCCGCGGGCTCCAGCCCACCCAGGCCCCTTACTATCCGCGCGCCGAGGAGCTCATGCCGAAGAAGAATACGGCCCCCGCCGCGCCCAAATCGCAGCCATCGTTCAGCAGGGCCTCGAAACGCTGATTTTCCACTCCATCACTTCTGATCGATCCCCGACCTTTCCTCCACTCATGTCGTCACCATTCCAAGCCGTTCTGGAGCCACCCGCGCAAGCAAAGCACGGGGACATCTGGGATTTCGCCGAAGAATGCCTCCAGCGGACTGCCGATGCCTTGCACGAAAGCCGGTCGGCCACGCCGTCCGACATTTCACAGGCCATGGCCAACGCCCGCGAATCCCACGCTGCCGGCAAACCTGCGGATCTGCTGGAAACGCTCGCCCGCGTTCAGGGCCATGGCGAGGAACACCTCGGGTCGGCCATACTGGATTTGGGCAACCGGACTGCAAATACCCTGACGCCCTACGCGCCGCTGATCCCGTTCGCCGGGAAGCTCATCGCGCCCTCGGCATTTTACGAATCCTTCGATCACATCCACAAAGTTGCCAGGGCGCTGTTGTCGCCGGTGATTTACGTAGAAGACACAGACGCGATCGGCACGGCCTCCGCGAATCCGATCGCCTCCTCGATTCTGGCAGATGAGATCCGCAATATGGTTTTTAAACGCTTCGGCATCCGCCCCTTCGTCACCATCGCCCGCCTTGATTACGAGAGCTGGACATTTCTCACCCGGAAGCACTTCGAACAATGATCGAGTTTGATGGCATTTCCTTCAACGAACTGGTCAGCCGCCGCATCATGAGCGAGCTGGCAGGGCATGATCCGAGCTATGCGGAACTCGCGCAGGACCAGGTTCCTAACCGGGTGACGCGTTACAGCTTCATGGCCGCCGTCGCCAAAATCAACGGTCTGCCGTTCTTCCCGAAAGTGGCGGAGTTCTGCGATGGCACGCTGCACGCCATGTGTGACTCCACCGTCATGACGCGCGGCTTTTTCGCACCTCTGTGCCTGTCCGGCCCTGACAAGCTGATTGTAGCCATCGCCAACCCCTGGAGCCCGCTGGCGGAAGAGTATCTGGCACCACGGTTTCCCCAGTTCGAGATCGTGAAAATCGTCACGCTGGCGACTGAAATCAGCAGAGCCATCGAGTCCGTCGCCACTAACAATGGTCCGAGCCGTTCGGAGCTGGAAGCCATCGACGTGGAAGACATGGATGACGGCATCCACGACTTCGACGTCACCACGGACTATACGGAGCCCATGGCGCAACTCATCGCCACCATCATGGCGGATGCCGTCAGGACCCGCACTTCCGACGTCCACTTCAAGGTTGAGAAAGAGACGTTCTACTATGCTTTCCGCACCGATGGCGATATCGGGGACAAGGTTGAGATTCCGATGAAGCTCAAGGACCGCCTCGACGCCTTCCTGCTCAATCTGATGAAACTTCCCACGGAAATCCGCAACACGGCTCCAGGGATTTCCGGACGTTTCACGATTTCCTATTTCCACCGCCCCATCGACATCCGCTATGAGCGCCACCGCACTTACCGCGGCTATCACATCACCATGCGTTTGCTGGATAAGAGCAACATCAACGTGACCCTCGGCAAGGGCACGCTCGCCTTCGATGATGAGACGATGTTCGCCCTGAACAAAGTGATGAAGATTCCTGCTGGAATCATAGTTATGTCGGGTCCCACGGGTTCCGGCAAATCGACGACGCTCAACGCAATCCTGCGCGAACTCAACCGGCCCGAGGTCAATATCCTGACCCTGGAAAACCCGGTGGAAGATGAAGTCCCCGGCATCACCCATTGCGACTTGAAAAGCCCGAAGGAATTCAAGCCGATGATCGCCTCCTTCATGCGGTCCGACCCGGATATCATTCTAATGGGTGAGGTTCGCGATATCGAGTCCGCCGAGCTCGCCATCGAAGCCGCCGTCACAGGACACAAGGTCCTCACCACCATCCACACCGCCCGCGCTTCCCAGATCATCGAACGTTTCGAACAGCTCGGACTGGAGCGCTGGAAAATCGCGCAGACACTCAAGGCCGCATGCGCGCAACGACTGGTGAAACTGCTGTGCGCCTATTGCAAAGAGCCATCATTCGGCATTGATGAATTGGACCGAAAGACCTACAGCCTTGACGACTCATGGGCTAACAGTCCTGTTTTCAATGCAAAAAGCGGCGGCTGCCAGGAATGCAGGAACACCGGCTACAGCGGACGGACCGCGATTTTGGAAATCATCCCGATCACCCCGAAAATCTCCGACATGTTGTCCAAGGGGGAGATGAGTCCCTACGATCTGGAAATGAAAGTCGCCGAAGAAGGCGTGCTACCCAGCCTCCGCCGCAGCGGCTTGAGGCTCCTCCGCGAAGGTAAAACCGATCTTGCCGCCGTTAGCAAGGTCATCGACATGACTTACACCGAATGACAAGCGCAGCCACTACTCCCAAAGTCCTCGATTCGGTAACCTCCTCACAGGATCCGAAAGGTGCCGTTGCGGTCAAGAAGCCGCAAAAAATCAAGGAATTCGCCAAGAAGGATCAGGTGGATCTGTTCCGCGGACTGGGCTCCATGTTGAAAGCCCAGATCAACACCGCAGACGCGCTGAAATACTACGCCCACGGCCTTCCTAACAAAGCTATCGTTGACGCCCTGATGCACGTCCGTGAGGACCTGAACTGCGGGATCAATGTTCATGAAGCTTTCCGTCGGACAGGACGCTTCAGCGAGACGGTCATCGGTCTCATCCAAGCTGGCTCGGATTCCGGACAACTTCACCATGCGTTCCAATCGCTGGCCTCCCGCCTGAAGAGCGACTTGTCGTTCCAGAAGCAAATCAAAAAAGCCACAATCACTCCCTGCTGCATCATTTGCGTGCTAACAGGAGCGTTCATCGTCTCACAGGTGAAGATCGTCCCTCAGGTCGAGGGCATGCTCAGTGGTGTGGGAGCGAAGCCCGACGGGATGACCGCCATTTCATTCAAAGTGAGTCATTTCACGCAGGCCGTCTGGCCGGTGTTTGTAGGCATCGTGGTCGCCATCGCCGTGGTCATCGCCCGTTCACCCCATGTCCGCAACATCATCCTTGGATTCGTGATGTCAAAATGGCGTTTGCTGCGCCTGCTGGTGATGAGTTTGCGCCAGATGACCTTCATCTCGACCATCCGTCTGCTGCACTCCAATGGGATCAACCTTGCGAAGTCAATCCGGGTCTCGGCCAACAGTGTCCGCAACACGCCGTTTTACAACGAACTCAGAACCGCTGCGGATAAATACGAGCATTCCGGGGTTCCGCTATCCACCGCATTTGCAAAATACACTTCGGTGGATGCGCAGGTCACCCACATGCTTGCGATCGGGGAAAAATCTGCCTCGCTCGACGCCCAGTTGGAGATGCTCTCGGAGATGTACGAAGAGGACCTTCAAAACCATATGAATTCCTTCGCGGCGGTCCTGAGCTTCATCGTGCTGCTGATCGCAGTGGCGTTGATTGCTGCCGTCTTCATCGGCACCTTCCTTCCGATTTTCCTGATGGGTCCAAAGATGATGCAAGCCGGTTGAGCATCCACACCAAAGCCAACACACTCCCATGCAACTCACCCGTTTCGACCGCTGGCTGCGTGAGAAATATGTCTATGAGACGCATATTCACACGCTCAGACCACCGGAATCCCTTCCGAACGGAATTCAGGCGATGGAACTTCCGGAAGTTCCGGCAAAGCGCTACAAACATCTGTTCGTGGCCAAACAAAGCCGAGCCGCTGACGAGCTGATTTCCCAGTTGAAGGAAAACGGGCAGATGTACACCACCCAAATTGTGGATTGTGATGCTTGGTATGTTCCTTTCCTCGCGCCAAAGGAAAAGTCCCCCACTTGGTGGCTCATCTCGTTTTTCATCATTTCCGTGAGTTCCTTTTTCGCTTTGCTCTATCTCAAAGGACTGGTCGAAGATCCGGAATTCCGCAAAAACTTCATGGAAGCCCTGAAACTCTTCACAGGCTGAGGAATTTCAATTTTCCAGCTATGCAAGAAAGTCAGAACATGTTAAAGAATTTCCCGTCATGAGAACGTCGCGCCCGCCCGCAATTTTCAGAAAAGCATTCACACTTGTGGAAATGACCATCGTCATCATGGTTCTTCTTGTCCTGATGAGAACCGGTCTGTTCGTGTATAGCGGCATGAATGATTGGAGGCTCGGTCGTGATGCCTGCGAAACCCTGCGCTCGGTTTACTCCGCCCAACGCATGTACCTGGCAGACAATCCCACGGTCTCAGTGGCCAACATCGCTTCCACGAACATCATTCCCTATCTGCCTAATGACATGACTGCCATGCCGACTGTGAAATCGTTGACTGGCGCTACGTTGAGTATTCTCGTGAACGTTTCTCCCCCTGTCATCAATGCCGGATCAGGTGCGACTTACGACCCGTCCCGCAGCACCAAGGACTCCCTCTGGGATGTGGGCGAATGATGCGTCTTCTCACTGTGCTCCCCCTGATTGCCTTAGGCTCCACGGCATTCGCCTCGGAGTTTAAACACGTCGGCGATTTCCTGCTCCAGTCGCATTTCAAACTCTCCGGCCAACAAGTCACGCCGATCCCAATGAAACCCATCGCGTTCCGCGTTTACACTGACGGCGTCAGAATCCGCGTCTCCGCCGAAGGGGACGAGGAATCGCACACGACATTCGAAATCTATCGGTCTGATGGAATCGGCCGCCAGCGCCAGAGAGCAGGCGCGCTTGAAGTCATTCCCGGTCTGCAGGCGATGAGCAACGTCGGCGGCACGCTCCGCCACTTGCGGCTTTCGCGCGAATCGATGACCATCACCACCTTTCCGGGAGTGTCTGATCAGACCATCGTGAGCTATTCCGTCGCAGCCGAACCGGCGCAGGCGAATGCCGCCACCCCCACCGAAAAGCCTTTGCCGAAGCCATGAAGCCCCTCCCCGCCCAACCTTCCAGCATCAGCCAGAACGGCGGCACGGCCATGCCAGTACTACCCACCGTACTCGCCCCCGCTGCCGGATCCTACTCGAAATCCAACCGCCGGGCACCCGCCTCCACCTCACAGGTGCTTTACCCCTGGATGCTCTGCGCGAGCACCGGACTCGCCGCCTTGTTCTGCGTGATGTACATCACCAAGCCCGTCATCGTCGCCTCGACGAATGCCGAAACCACGGCCCCAGCGCTGGTTTCCATCGAGAAACCCGCAGCCGCCGGAACCACCCCGGCTCCGCACAACAGCCTGATGCCCAGTGGTAACCAGTTACCCGGCGAAAAGGGCACCACCCCCGCGAATTCCCGCCCGTTGGCCGCCAGCCCGCGCCAGATGCCGCCATCATCCGCGCCGAATGCAGCTTCCGAGGAAACAAACCTCCGCATCCAACACATCCTAACCGCTGAAGCTCCGGGCGGCAGCCTCGCCCGTATCGACATCGAGGTGCCCGTCCTCTACCAGAGCCGCAACCTCCGCTGGACCTCTTCCGAAGTGACCGAAGCCCGCACCCTGCTCGTCCGCCTATCAGACTATCAGGAAAAGTCCCGCATGCTCCGCGCCGAGGGAATCCAACTGCTGGATTCCTGGAACCAGCTCGTCGAGCGCTCGATTCCCAGCGGCGAGCTCCGCGCCGATAGCCCGACCCTCCCGATCAATCAGCAGGACGCTGCGGACGCGCCCCGCCCCGCCGGTTTGAACACCACGGAATCCATCCAGATCCAACCCGCAGGAAAATGAACGCACGACTCACCATCGCCGTCATCACGGCCCTCGGATCTATTTTTGCAAACGCCCAGAACGTCTCGGAAGACCCGAAGGCGGACCCGGTTTTGGACGCGATCAGCGGGTTCAACAACCGGGACAAGGAAAAGCCGAACGAGGTCACCGTTGTGCTAGATCCCGTGGGCGAGCCGCCCGCCCCCGTCGCCAAGGAGGAACCCAAGCCCGCTCCTCAGCCAGAGGAGAAAATTATGCCGCTGGAGCCCGTCCTCGTCACAGGAACACCTCCCGAAGGAGCCGGAATCGTCAAGATCCCGCCCCCTGAAACCGCCGGACCGGCGGCTGCCGCCGTCCCCGTGGAAGAGCCACCCAAGCCACAACAGGGACTAGCAGTTAGGATCGAGAAACTCAGAACCGGAAACGCCTTGATCGATCCGAAGCAGATTAAACTGCTAGCCCCTTTCCCCGCCAAACCGCTCTCACAACCACCGGTTGGCTGGCACCTCGTGGCGTCCGAAAACGCAGTGCCCTTCACCCGCAAGGTGGAAGTCGCATCGGGCTCAGAGGTCACCCTCACCATCCGCCCCCACCTGCTGGTGCCTGATGCGGACGGCGCGACGGTTTTCAGCATTTCCGAGCCCGGATACGAAGGCTCTCTCGGTTATGAACAAACCGCCACGGTCGGAGCCATCCTCTCCAATTCCATCCGCCAGTTGGAAGACGAATCCAAACAGCTGGGAAACGCGATCAACAGCCTTCAGCAACTTCTGATTTCATTGCCGAAACCACAACCGGAACCGCTGCCGGTCGAGATGGCCAAACCCGCACCCGTCCGCAAGAAATGAAAACCTCCACCGTTCCCATCCTCTGCGGGACTGCCCTCGCCGCCATGTCAGCCGCCGGAGCCAGCCATTGGTGGTCCGTGCTCCAGTTCACCACCGCGATCCATGCCGGAGTTCCGCTGGCGCAGCCGAGGGTTTCACCACCCGCCGCCGCACCCGTGGAAAAGACCGCCGCCTTGCCTCCGGTGCTCGTCGCCACGCCGCCGCAAAGCAAGACTCCGGTCACCGTCACCGGCCCGCAAAAGGAGTTTTTCGAGGCCTTGCTGGCCGAGGTGAAAAACCTCCGCACCCAGAACCTCAACCTCGTCGATCAAATGGCGGAGACTAACCGGGATCTGATGAAACTCGAATTCCGGGTGGACACCCACTCGGAATCCTTCCGCCCGCTACCCACCAGCGAGGAGCGCCCCGACACGACCTTGGACACCAGTTTCGACGACGGCCCGGGCGTGCTCCCGCCGCGCGCCCAGCCGGTCTTCCCAGTTTCCGGTGAATAAGACCCGCGCCATGGCCGTCCGAGCCACCATGAAAAACTGGTGCCTCGCGGCTCTTCTGCCCGCCCTATCCGTCTCCACCGCTCTTGCAGAAGATCCCGCTTGGAAAAGCGAACTCACCTCGTCCGCCCTCGGACCGCATGCCAATCTCACTCCCACGGTTCTCGACTTCGGCCTGAGCTGGAATGGAGCCATCGAATCCGGAAAATTACGGATCGAGTTCGCCCCGCCCGATGCGAAAAAACCGAACGCCTACCTGGTCCGCTCCTCCGCCTCCAGCCTCGGTGCCGCGGCCGCCCTTTTCCCCTATAAAAGCAATTTTTGGTCCGAACTCGATCCCACCACCTTCCGGCCCAAATTTTTCCACTCGGTGGAAATCGACAAGTCGGAAAACGTCACCAACGACGTCCGCTATTTCCCGGACCGCGTGGAATGCAGCGAGACCACCAAGGTCTTCAAAACCGGCGTCGCCAAAACATCCAACAAGATGTTCAAGTCCGCTCCCATCTTCGACATCTTCTCCGCCATGCTTCACATTCGCAGCCAGAAGCTCGATGGAGGCGACAAGATCGCCCTCATCGTCTGCCCGTTCAAGACTCCCTATCTGCTCCGCGTGAATGTGATAGGCCGTGAAATCCACAACGGCCGCGACGCCATCCGCCTAACTCTAGGCATGCGGAAGATTGATCGCAAAACCCTTGAGCTCCTGCCCTACAAGAAGCTCAAGCAGGACGTCACTCTCTGGCTCAGTGACGATGCCGACCGCATCCCCATCGAGCTCCGCGCCGCCGCCTTCATCGGCGACGTCCGCGCCACCCTCACCGCCAACCGGAAACCTTGAACCGGCATTTACCGTTCACCCTAAATGCGGTTTGAGTCTCCTTCGTGACACAGACATTCCTGTCTGTTCTTTCACAAGCCTCAGCTCATCCAAAACACCGCCATGCACCTCAAATCACTTCTCCTCACATTTTTCACGATCCTCCCCGTCTCAGCCTTCGAGCTTCCGGCGAATTCGCATCAATGTTTGTTAGGCATCGCCGACGGCTGGGATTCATCAAACGTCACCCTCTGTTTCTACGAAAAATCCGGCAATGCATGGAAACCCGCCGCACCCGCATGGAAAGCCCGGCTCGGCAAAAGCGGACTCGTCTGGGGCCTCGGACTGAATCCGGTTCCCTCGGGCGGCACCACGAAAAAGGAAGGTGACTGGCGCTCGCCTGCCGGGGTGTTCTCCATCGGCGGCGCATGGGGCAATGACAACTCCATCAGAAAGAATCCGCAGCAACCCTATCACAAAGTCACCCCGCGCGACCTTTGGGTCGAGGACCCCGCCTCACCGGAATACAACCAAAACGTCCAGCTCGACCACGATCCCGCCACCGGGTGGGAGAAAAAGCAGCAGATGAAACAGAACGACCCCGCCCACGCACTCAAACTCTTCATCGCCCACAACGCCCCGCCGAAAGTCGTCCCTAACGCCGGCTCCTCCATCTTCTTCCACATCTGGCGCGGCGGCGGATCGAAGCCCACCGCCGGCTGCACCACGATGGACGAAGGAAAACTCCGCTGGCTCATTGCCCAGCTCGATCCCACCAAACGCCCGCTCTACGTCCTCCTCCCGCAGGCCGAATACGAAAGATATCGCAGCGCGTGGAAACTACCGTGATTCAGATGCCAGTGGGCGGGATCCCGGCCGGCTTGGATGAAAGCGCGGAAATCCGCCAGCGTCTTCACAAGGGTGTGAGTCAAAAAAATCATCATCGTCTGTGAGCCTTGGTTTATTTGGCCTTGAACCTGTCTAGATTACTAGACATCATCCCCCATGGATCCTTCACCCACCATCAGTGCCCGTCGGCAGGAATTGCTGACCGAACTCG
>JBBRCO010000111.1:0-13631 GCA_038204755.1 Verrucomicrobiales bacterium | reverse complement strand
GTGGTTCATCGTGGAGTTGGGGAAAATGGCGTTCGGGAAAAAGGCGCTGAAATTTGATAAACCCGTCGAGTGGTCGCTGAAGGAACCGGAAGGCGATCAAGATCCGATGCTTTTCATGATCGATGGCGAGGGCATCCAGTGGTGGGACATTTTCTCGCGCAAGACGGACCGCCTGCTGTTGGAGACGACCGGCATCCGCTTGGACGGCGAGTCGGTGGGCGGTGGCTCGCTGATCATCCGTGAGCTGGAAATCCAACTGCCGGACGGCACCATCGTTCATCTTTCGAAAATGAAATCGCTCGAAGGCACGGCCACCTCCGCGGTGATCCCGCGCGAGGCGATGGGAATGGGGGATGTGCATCTGCTGGGGATGATCGGCGCGTTTTTCGGTTGGAGCGGGGTGTTTTTCTCGCTGTTCGCGGCGTCGGTATTCGCGATCATCGCGGCGTTGATCGGGCGCATTGGTTTTGGCAAACAACTGCCGTTCGGGCCCTTCCTCGCGATGGGCGCGGCGGCGTGGGTGTTCGGCGCATGGCGGATCTGGGAGTGGTATTTGGGCACACTCGGGCCGCTGGGGATGCCCTGATTTTCAGATGGCTCCTTCGTGGCTGACAAGGATCCAGGATCGTGAAACAGCAGCCCGCCCTCGCGTGGGCGATTCTTCACGGCCGCCAAGAGCGCCGGAAAGGGATGGTGGGGATGATGATGACTTGGCAAAAGACCGTTCCCGATGTTTTCTTCGCAGCGATGACAGTTAGCAGCCATGCCGCCGGGCCTCCGCGTCCCGTGATCTATCAACTCATGGTCCGCACCTTTGGCAATACCAACGAGACCCGGAAAATCAACGGCACGCTCGCGGAAAATGGCTGCGGGAAATTCATCGACATCAACGATGCGGCGCTCACGTCGTTGATAGCCATGGGCTTCACCCACGTCTGGCTCACCGGCGTGCTCGAGCAGGCGAGCGGCACCGCCTATCCGAACCGCCCCGCCGATGTGCCGGATATCCTCAAGGGCATCGCCGGAAGTCCTTATGCCATCAAGGATTACTTCGACGTCTGTCCGGATTACGCGGTGGATCCGGACAAACGGCTGGATGAGTTCAGGAATTTGTTAGTCCGCTGCCATTCGCATGATCTCAAGGTCATCATCGACTTCGTGCCGAACCACGTCGCCCGCTCCTATGACTCGGATATCATGCCGGACCTGTCCTTCGGCCAGGGCGACAAGCGCGACGCGTTCTTCCACCGGGACAACCATTTCTACTACCTCAGCCCGATGGACGCCGGCGGCGGACCACCGCTCGAGCTGCCCACCGCGCAGCTTCCCGGCTGCACCGGCACCTTCGCTCCGGAAACCTCCTTCGGCCGCGTCACGGGGAACAACGTCATTTCCTGGGCACCCTCCAACAACGACTGGTATGAAACGGTGAAGCTGAACTACGGCCACGATTTCACGAAAGGACGGGCCACTTCTCTGCCGGGGCCGGATGCCGCGCCCGGCGACGTTCCGAAAACCTGGCGCACCATGGACCAGATCCTCGCTTACTGGCAGGCGATGGGCGTGAACGGTTTCCGCGCGGACATGGCCCACATGATTCCAATGGAGTTCTGGCGCTGGGCCGTCAAGCGCGCCCATGCCCGCCAGACCGATGTGTTTTTCTCCGCCGAGGCCTACGACAGTGATCCAGCGAAACTCACCGCCGGCCATGTCCTGGAGGAACTCGTCGCGGCGGGCTTCGATGCGGTTTATGACAAGCCCATTTACGACGCCCTTGATGGCATTTATGAAGGTGGAAAATGGGCGAACGATCTCGATCCTCTGACATTCACGGGCGCTCTCTTCCATAAATCGCTGCGGTTTGCGGAGAATCACGACGAAGTCCGCCTCGCCAGTTGCTTCACCTGGGGCGGCGTCGGCATGAAGGTTGGCAAGCCCGTTAGCGCCGTGCAGTTTGCCATGGGCCGCGGCGCGGTGATGCTCTATCACGGTCAGGAAGTCGGCGAGCCCGCTGCCGGTGCGGAAGGTTTCGGCGGCGACGATGCTCGCACGTCCATCTTTGATTATTGGTCCATGCCCGAGTTTACCAAATGGGTGAACGGAGGGAAATACGACGGAGGCCGCCTCAGCGCAGAACAGAAAACACTGCGCGACTGGTATGGGAAATTGATCCGCTGCACGCAGTCACCCGCGTTCACCGCAGGCGATTTCTACGGACTCAATCACGCGAACAAGAAAAATCCTCATTTCGGTCGGGTGGGGGATGAAACCGTTTCCGGCCACTGGCTGTATGCATTTCTCCGCCACGACCCGAAAAGCAGCGAGTCATTCCTCATCGTCGCGAATTTCAGCGGCTCAGAAACGCTCCGCAATGTGAAGGTCGGCATCCCTGAACACGCTTGGCGCTTCATGGGCCGCGAGACGGACAGCACCTGGAACTTCACGGATCAGCTCGACTCCACCTGGTCCGCCAGCGCCGGGCGGGACATCCTCGCGAAGGAAGGTGTTCCGCTCCCTGACCTCGCCCCATGCAGCGCGATGGTGATTCGGATTTCGAAAACGTGATCCAGGTATTTCTGCCTGATTTCAGTTAGTGAAGACGCAGACGACGGCTGTGGAGCTTCTCACAGGGCGGCGTAGAAATTCATCTTGGAGGCGTTGATAAAACCCCTGATGGACATCTTGTAAAGCATCCGGGAGCCCTTGCCGACGACTGTGTTCTCATCGCCAGGACGATGATTCATCGCTGCAAAGCCAATTCCCAGCTTCGATGATGCCATCAGCACCTCATTGAAACCCTTGGCAACGGTTTTGGAAACCGGTCCGGTCCCGGCGGTGATGTTCTCGCGTGCTCCGATGACAGCAATGAACGTGAAAGCGTAGAATAGCATGCGCAAAGCAATGCGAATTCCACCGGGGGAGTGGTTCTTTTTCATTTTGGGGGGATTGGGGGGATATGCATTCCTTTCGGAACACAGCCACACCATAACACCGCCGGATCTGGATAATCAAGGATTCCCGCAGAACCTACGCGATCGCGCGGGTGAGGGAGTCATCCAACAATGAAATCCGGTTGGCACAGGGCCAGCGCGGCGTTCAGGCGCCATGCCTCAGGTGGGCTGTGAGGTTTTGCTTAACAGACCGAGAACGAAGAGGTTCCAGTCATAAAGTCCGAAGCACTCGAATCGTGAGGGCGGAGCGGGGATGCCGTTAGGGATGCCGGTTTCGGCTCAGATCAAGATGGTGATCATCGCCCGCTTGCGCTTCGACTGGATCCAGCGTTCATACTGGGCGGAGGTTTTCTTTTTCCGCACGCGCTCCTCGATCATCTCACGCATTTTGTCATCTAGCGGAGGCGGCGGACCGAAATCGATCTTGATCGGTTTCACGATGGTGAAGCCGAGGCGGTCGAGCAGCGGGCCGACGACCTTGCCGACAGGTGCGTCGAAGATGATGGCGGCAAATTCAGGCGAAAGATCGGTGCGCGGGACATTTTCCTGAAGACCGCCCTTGTCAGCGAATGCGTCCTTGGAGTTCGCCTTGGCGAGTTCAGCGAAGTCCTTGCCCCCGGCGATCTGCTTGGCGAGGTTTTCCGCGAGGGTGAGCTGGGATTCCGGAGTGGCTAACGGATTTGCCGGGTCCATTGAAGGAATGAAGATTTTTTCAAAGGTGATCACGTCCTTCGTCACATCGCGGAGGGTGGTCTTGATTTCATTGTATTCGCTCTGGACCTCATTCGGTAGTGGCGGCGGGGCGTCAGAGAACTGTTTCGAGCGCATCGCCTGCACGATCATCTTGTCGTAAGTCATCTTTCGATAGCCTTCCATGGTCAGGCGGTTGCGCTTGAGTTCCTCGCGGAATTTCGCCTCGTCGCCATTATAGAGATCGCGCATCTGGCGCTTGATTTCCTCGTCGATGATGTTCGGTTTGATTGAGGCACCAAGAATTTTGAACTCGTCCATGATGATCTCGCGGTCAACGAGTTCTTGGACGATCGAAGTCTTAGCCTCCTTGATCAGAGTATCGAATTGTGGTCCGCGGCGGGGAAACTGAGCTGCGAGCTGGGCGAAGCGCGGCGAGAGCATGAAAGAAACCTGGTTTTTCGTGATCACCTTGCCGTTCACTTTCGCGGCGATGCCATTCACTTCGACAGGACCGGACGGGCGCGGCGGCGGCGGCGGGCTCACGGGCGGCGCTTCTTGCGCGGCGACCCAGGGTGAAGCGAAAAAAGTGCCTGCCAACAGGATGGCCAAGGCGAAACGCGATTTCATTGGAGTCATTTGGGATTCAGAAGTTTTGCAGGAGCGTGATCGCTTCGGGGAGTTTTCCTTGGGGGCCCGCCGATTGCAAGCGGGGAAACCTGCGACCTTCGAGAAGGATGTAATCTCCATTGCGATGTAACATCAGCCGCTGGCCTTGGATTTCCACGGAGGAAATACCCTCGGAGGCGGCCAGCGCCTTGAGCCGCGTGATTTCCAGAAGCCTCGCAGCGGCGTCAGGGATGCGGCCGAAACGGTCGCGCCAGGATTTTTCGAGCGCGTCGATGGCCTTGAGCGTGCCCGCCTCGGAAAGCTCGCGGTAAGCGGTGATGCGGAGTTTCGTCTCCTCCAGCCACGATGCGGGAAGGAAAGCCGGGAGCACGGTTTTCGGGGCGGCCTTGGCGTAGGTGGCCTCGCTGAGGGCGATGAAATCCGCCTTGAACGAGGTGTCGCCACGCGGCGCGTCCTTGCGGCCCTTCAGCCGGTCCACGGACTGGCGGAGGAGCTGGCAATAAAGGTCGAAGCCGATCTGCGAGATGTGACCGGATTGTTTGGTGCCTAGCAAATTTCCCGCCCCACGGATTTCCAGATCGCGCATGGCGATTTTGAAACCGGAGCCGAGCGCGGTGTATTGTTTGATGGCGTTGATGCGCTTGCGGGCATCGCCGACGGTCATCATGTCGCGCGGCAGGAGCAGGATGGCGTAGGCCTTCTCCCCAGCGCGGCCGACGCGGCCACGGAGTTGATAGAGATCGGCCAGGCCGAAGCGGTCGGCGCGGTCGATGAGGATGGTGTTGGCGTTCGGGATGTCGATGCCGGTCTCGATGATGGTAGTGGCTAACAATACATCTGCATCGCCCTTGACGAAAGTGTGCATGACGACTTCCAGGTCGTCCTTGTCCATTTGGCCGTGGCCGATGAGGATGCGTGCTTCGGGCACCAACTCGCGGATTTTCGCCGCCATCATGTCGATGGTCTTCACGCGGTTGTGCAGGAAAAACACCTGCCCGCCGCGCTTCATCTCGCGGCGGATGGCATCGCGGATGACGCGCTCGTCGTAGGCGCAGACCGTGGTGGAAACCGGCACGCGGTTCGGAGGCGGCGTGTCGATGGTGGACATGTCGCGCGCGCCCATCAGCGCCATGTAGAGCGTGCGGGGAATCGGTGTGGCGGAGAGTGTTAGGACGTCCACATGGAGGAAGAGTTGTTTGAATTTCTCCTTATGCGCGACGCCGAAGCGCTGCTCTTCATCGACGACGACGAGCCCCAGATCCTTGAACCGCACATCGCCGGAAACGAGGCGGTGCGTGCCGATGACGAGATCCACGGATCCATCCTCCAGCCCGGCGATGGTGTTTCTCACTTCGGCCGCCGTGCGGAAGCGGTTGAGCAGATCGATGCGGATCGGATAGTCCGACATCCGCTCACGGAAGGTGCGCCAGTGTTGCTCTGCTAGGACGGTGGTGGGCACGAGGATGGCGACCTGTTTTCCGCTGGTGATCGCCTTGAACGCCGCGCGGATGGCGACTTCGGTTTTCCCGAATCCCACGTCGCCGCAGATGAGGCGGTCCATCGGGCGGGTGGATTCCAGGTCGAGTTTGGTTTCCTCGATGGCGCGGCGCTGGTCGGTGGTTTCGGTATAATGGAACGAGCGCTCGAATTCCCACATCCATTTCGTGTCCGCCGGATGGGCGAAGCCGGATTCCGATTGGCGCTCGGCCTGCACGCGGAGGAGCTGCGCGGCGTAGTCGAGGATGGATTTCTCTGCGGACTTGCGCGCGCTTTTCCAAGAGGCGCTGCCGAGTTTGTTCAGCTCGGGAGTTTTTCCGCCGAGGCCGACGTATTTTCCGACGAGATGCGCCTGCTCCAGCGGCACGCCAAGCAGCGCACCACCGCGGTATTCCAGCACGAGTTCGTCGCCCTCGTCGCCCTGTTGGATGCCCTTGAAACGACCGATGCCATACTCGTAGTGGACGACGAGATCGCCCTCCTCCATTTCATCAATGGTGGCTCTCGCCCTGGCGGCGCGGGCCTTTTCCATCGAGGTTCGGCGCGCCACGCCCGGCGTGCGGTAGCGGCCGAAAAGCTCGGATGAGGAAAGCACCGCGAGTTTCGAAACCGGCACCGTGAAGCCAGCTAACAACTCGCCGCGCACCGGCCGCAATCCGAGATCGCGTTCCAGGTCTTTTCCCGCGAGTTCGGCGAAGCGCTCTTCCTCGCCCTTGTTGCCGAAGACCATCGCGATGTCCCAGCCGTCGCGCTTCCAATCGTTGATCTGCCGGAAAAAATTCTCGCGCCGGGATTCTTCCAGCACGAAATCGCCCGCTTCGAAAGTCCCCAGCGGGCTGCCGAAACAGGCGAGTGTGAAATCCTCCTCGCTGTTGTATTCCGCCGCGTCTTCCAGGATTCTAACGTCCGGCTTTTCGATCTCCGCGCCGAAGGAAATGATCAGGTCGTTTTTCCTGCGATAGTCGGCGACGGTGCCCTCCGTGGACGGCTCGGCGAGTAACAGATCGGCTTCCGACAGTTTTTTAGTCGATGCCTGCGAATCGAGATCGAATTCGCGGACCGACTCCAGATCGGTATCGAAAAACTCCAGCCGCAGCGGCTTCGCGGCCTGCCAGGCGAAAAGATCGAGGATGCCGCCGCGCACCGCGAATTGGCCGCGCGAGGCGACGGTGGGGACGCGTTCGTAGCCATGGTCCGTGAGGGATTGTGCGAGTTTGCCGGGATCGAGCGATGTGCCTGGTTTCAGCGGCGTCCGGCTGGCGCGGAGTGCGGTGGGAGAGGGGGCCTTGCCGGAAAACGCATCGCTGCCGCAGACGACCACGCAGCTTTCCGAGCGAGCGAGAATTTCCAGAACGGAAAACCATTCCGCAGCCGACTCGGGATCGGCGATTGTGCCATCGCCCGTTTCTACCGGGCTCTCCGGCAGCACCAGCGCGGTCACGCCCCAGAGCTCCAGCTCCGCCGCCAGCCGTTCGCGGTGGCGGGGCATTTCGGAAATCATCCACACCCGCGTTTTTTTCCGGTCCCGCGCGGCCTGGGTGACGACCGCCGCGAGAAATCCATGGGCGGCTTCGGCGGAGTGATCGAGCACGATTTCCCTATCACCTTTGGCCAAAGGGGCCAGGCGTGCGGCGAAATCAGGCTGGGTCACGGCCCGGCGCAGCCAGTCGTGAGCGGGATCGTCCGTGCGGGACACGCCGGAGCTTTAGGCGGCATTCATCGCACCGCAAGGGATAACGGGATTTTGATTTGGGGCTTTTCCGTGCATCAGGAGCGGTTGAGAATGCCTTCCCGCCGATGCCTTCCGAAATCTCCCATCCTTCTAGCAACCTGCAACGCTGGCACGAAGAACGCCAGCGCCTTGAAGCCGAACTGGGTGAGAAGATCACGCTCGACGCCCTCACCGGGGCGGATGAACTAACATCTCATGAGCCGTTGAAAGACGACGCCGGTGGTGCCGCCGGCTGGTTGATCGCGCAACGCCTCAAGGGCCACCGCCATTCGGCCGATGACGTGCTCACGGCGTGGTATGCGCTCCAGGTTTCGCCACCGGTGACGGAGCATCTGGATCTTGGAACCGGGATCGGAACGGTAGGCCTGCTCACACTTTGGGGCATGGGACCGGAGGCCCGGCTGACCTGTGTGGAGGCGCAGGAAATCAGCTATCGCCTGCTACAATCGAACATCGCCTTCAACGGACTCCGCCAGCGCGTGGAGGCTTCCCACGGCGATCTGCGCGAACTTTCGCTTGATAGAAAGTTCCCGCTCATCACCGGTAGTCCACCGTATTTCCCGGAAGGATCAGGAGTGATTCCGCAGGATTCGCAGAAAGCCCACGCCCGTTTCGAGCTCCGCGGCGATGTGTCGGACTACGCAAAAGCCGCGGTCAAACACCTCGCGCCCGGCGGCTGGTTCGTGCTGTGTTTTCCCTCACGACAAAAGCAGCGCGCGGTGGATGGCATCCTCGCGTCCGGCCTGAAAATCGTCAGCCAGCGCGATGTGATTCCGCGCGAAACGCTTGAGCCGCTTTTCACGCTCTTCGCCTGCCGTCACCCGGAGGATGTCTTGGGTGCTGTGATTGTTGAAACACCGCTAACCGTTCGCTTGTCGGGTGGACGTCTCACCGAAAAGATGGCCGGGGTGCGGCGCGGATTCGGATTCGCCGATGGAGAATCGCATGGAGGCTACGGAGCGTGACGCCGCTTCACCTGTTATACGAAGACGAATTCCTGGTAGCGATCAACAAGCCTGCCGGCATGCTCGTCCACCCCGGACGCGATGCCGAAGGACCGGAGTGGATTGCGATGAAGCGGCTGCGCGATCAACTCGGCCGCCGGGTGTTTCCCGTCCATCGTTTGGATAGGCCGACCTCGGGAGTCCTTCTATTCGCTCTGGACAAACAGACAGCAGGCCTCGCCCAACAGGCCTTCGAGCGACGGGACGTTAGAAAAACCTACCACGCGGTTGTTTGCAGCACCGCGCCGCCGGAGTGGCTTTGCGAAACTCCGTTGAGGGAAAACCCGGAGGATGATTTGCGGTCAGCACACACCGCTTTTGAATGCCTGGCCGTCTCAGCTCCTTCGGCTTTTCCAAACGATCCGTCACTGATTCTTTCCCTAATTAAGGCCATTCCCGCGACCGGCCGTTTCCATCAGATCCGCCGTCATCTTCTTGAAGCCGGACTGCCCATCGTCGGCGATTTCCGATATGCCGGACGTGATCGCAGCTACCAGCTTGGGCAAATCCTCGGCACCGGCACGCGCATGCTCCTGCAATCGAAATCCCGCGAACTCCAACATCCCCGGACCGGCGAAAGTTTACTAATCGAGGCCCCGACGGATGCCGATTTCCTGAAATGTTTCCCCGCTTCCCTCAATGCGCGGATTTTCCACGGAGTTTCCGGACGCCGTTGAAAAGCAGCAGCGCGAGGGTTCCTGCGATCAGGCCGCAGAGGCCGTTGAGCAGGAGTGGGATAATCGGGGTGAGGGTGCCGGCCTTTTCTGCGAGGTGTTCGACCGTGTGGTGAAGCCAGGGGATCCCATGGGTGATGATGCCGCCGCCGACGAGGAACATGGCCGCGGTGCCGAGAATCGAGAGCGACCTCATGAGAAACGGCGCGAACCATAAAATAGCGCGGCCGATCATTTGCGGGAAAGTGGTGCGACCTTGCGTCAGATAGAGACCGGCGTCGTCGAGTTTCACGATACCCGCGACGAGGCCGTAAACACCGACGGTCATGATGACGGAAATAGCGGATAGGACCGTGAGCTGTCGCGTGAAATCCACATCTGCCACTTGTCCCAAGGTGATGGCGATGATCTCGGCGGAGAGAACAAAATCCGTGCGCACGGCACCTTTGATTTTCTCCGCTTCCGTCTCCGGAGGGGCTGCTGCGAGTGCGGCGATGTCCTTGCCAGCCTGATCTTCCGATTTTTTCCCACGGTGAACGAACGCTTGATGGAGTTTTTCCACGCCCTCGAAGCACAGATAGATGCCGCCGATCATCAGCAGCGGCGTGATGCCCCACGGTGCGAAAGTGCCGATGAGCAGGGCCAAAGGAACAAGAATGAGCTTGTTGAGGAAAGATCCTTTGGCCACCGCCCAGACGACCGGCAGCTCGCGTTTTGAAACCACGCCGCTCACCTGTTGGGCGTTGAGCGCAAGATCGTCTCCCAGAACACCTGCGGTTTTGGCTGCGGCTTTTTTTGTCAGGATGGAAACGTCGTCGAGAATCGTCGCGATATCGTCGAGCAGGGTGAGGAGGCTACCGGCAGGCATGGCGGGATCATGGGCCGGGAAAAGGCAGGCGAGGCAAGAATAAGTTCGCCGGTGAACTGGGGACAAGCTCAGGAGCGATCCATCCCGCCGGTCCGTCGAGTGCGGCGGGGGGTTACATGTGAGTCTTTCACTTGCTGTCCCGCGGTTGCGCGATAGATTGCCCAGCATGTCTTTAAATCCAGAACTCGCCAAATTACTAAACGCCCAGATCAACCACGAAATGTCCGCCAGCTACTCATACCTGGCGATGGCGGCATGGTTCGAACAGACGCCTTATGCCGGTTTTGCGAGCTGGATGTTTGCGCAGAGCGCCGAGGAAACCACACACGCGATGAAGTTCTATCAATTTCTCGTCAGCCGTAACGCGCCGGCCGTGCTCGAATCGATCACCAAGCCGAAAGCGGAATTCAGCAGCCCGCTTGATGTGTTTGCCCAAAGCCTCGAGCAAGAGCAGGCGGTGACCGCACAGATCAACGACCTCTACGACCTCGCCGAAAACGTCAGAGATCATGCGTCGAAGAATCTCCTGCTCTGGTTCCTCAACGAGCAAATCGAAGAGGAAAAAAGCGTGCGAGACATCATCGACCGGCTGACGTTGGCAGGTGAGGATCCAGCCAGCTTGTTGGTGCTGGATCGCGAGGCACTGTCCCGCAATGCCTCTCCCGAGAGATGATTTTTCACGCTTGGCTGCCGAGAACCATCAGACCGAGTCAGGTCATGTGGTCGGGCGGTTGTGTCGTCTAACCATACCTCGCCGGCGGACGGACTCAGCCTCGATCTCGGGAGCACCGTCTTTCGGCGCAGCGGCGCATGCGGCAGATTTGCCAATTAGAAATGCCAAATCGGGCGCTAAAGACGGGCGGGCACTTACTTCTTCCGCTCGGCTGCTTTTACCCACCCGGAAAACCCCGTAGGATTGATTCCGTCATGAAAGCCGCCTTTCGCGAGTTGTTTGCCAGTGGCGTCGGTCAGGAAATAAGTAGGATAGCCAGTCACGCCGTAATCCTTGGCGAGCTTCTCGTCCTTCTTGTTGTTCGGCGTGCCGCCGGGTCCGTAGTCGAGCACCAGCAGGACGAGATTCTGGTCAGCAAACGTTTTGAAGTCCGATTTAGAAAAGACCTCCTTTTCCAACTTGATGCAGTAGGGACACCAACTGGTGCCGGTAAAGAGCACGAGGATCGGAAGGCCGGTTTCTTTTGACTGTTCCTGAGCCTTGTCCATTTTTGTCAGCCATTTCGCCTTGCGGTTGGCCTCGACGACGGGCTTCGTCTCGGCGGAGGCGGCTGCTGGCTTAGCCTCCTTATTAGCTTTGATGAAATCCTGGTCGCCTGTGGAAAGCTTCGATTGTGGGAAGGTGGTCACCTTGCCACTGCGTAGCCGGAGGGTGACATTTTCTCCCTCGGAGCTGACCAACTCGGCATCAATGCTGACGCCTTCCGAATTGGTCCAAGCGCGGAACCCGGCATGCAGCGGGGTAATCATGACTGAAACTGCTAGGATCAAGCTGCAAACGGACTTTTTCATGGCACCCAATTAGTCGCCATTCCGCTGGCGGACGGCAAGTTTATTTGGCCGGGCGTGGTTTGCACAGCACCGGCAAAAGTTTCCCGTAAATTGGTGTCGAGAATCATTAGAAAACAGCCCTTTCCAATAGGAATCCACGAACCGCTCCTCAGGGAACTCCTGTTTACCGGGGTAAAATTTTCCAATCATCGCGCTCAGCGGGCCTGCCCTTGACCTCATTGTTTTTCCAGTGGGGTTCATGACGGTGTTCAACGACATCCTCGTTCCTCGTTTCAAGGATGCGTTCCATCTGACGATTTTCCAAGCGATGTTGGTGCGGTTCGCGTTTTTCGTCACTTATTATGCAGGGTCGCTGATAGACTGCATCATTTCCGCGACCAAGGGGATTTTATCACGAAAAGCCTTGCTATCCCACCGCAGCCGTCTAAGGAGTGCGGCGCACCGTGCTTATGCCGGTGAGGGGTCGCTGAAACGGCTCCGCCCTTTTCCGGTCTTCATCGATGAGAGATTGTTTGAGGCTTGATCAAACCGCTCATCGACACCGCCTGCCGCCCTTTCCGGGATGAGGCAGGCAAAATAAGACACATGACCCCGACCTCATTCGAGGCGTTGCCACTGGCTGCGCCCCTCCTACGCGTTTTGCGCGAACTTAACTATTCCATTCCTTCGCCCGTCCAGGCGCAGGCCATTCCGCTCCTGCTAGAGGGCCGTGACCTGCTCGGTTGCGCCCAGACCGGCACCGGAAAAACCGCCAGCTTCGCCCTGCCGATCCTCCATGCGATCCACGAGCGGCCCCAACAAATCAAGCCGCGCCAATGCCGCACGCTCGTGCTGGCACCCACCCGCGAGCTCGCCGGGCAGGTCGGTAAAAGCTTCACCACTTACGGTGCCCACGTCCGCTTCCGGCAAACGCTGATCTACGGCGGTGTCGGCCAAAATCCCCAGGTTTCCGCAATGCGTGGCGGCGTGGACGTGCTGGTGGCGACTCCGGGACGTTTGCTCGACCTGATCGAACAACGCGCTGTGGATCTATCCGGCGTCGAGTTTTTCGTGCTCGATGAAGTGGACCGCATGCTCGACATGGGCTTCGCCCGCGATGTGAAGAAAATCGTGGCGCTGCTACCTTCTAACCGCCAATCGCTGTTTTTCTCGGCGACGCTCGCCCCGAGCATCGTCGAGCTTGCGCAGACCATCCTGCGCAACCCGGCCCGCGTAAGCATCGACCCCGGTACCACCACCGCCGAGCGCATCGAGCATCAGGTTTGCTTCGTGGACCGCGAGAACAAGCGCCCGCTGCTAGAGCAACTCCTGCGCGGCCAGGCTTCGGCCACCAGCGGCAAGCTCACCATCGTTTTCAGCCGCACCAAACACGGCGCTAACAAACTGGCGAAAAGCCTCTGCGAAGCCGGTTTCGCGGCCGATGCCATCCATGGCAACAAGTCGCAGGCACAGCGTGAGAAGGCTCTCGAAAAATTCAAAAAGGGCCTCACACCCGTGCTCGTCGCCACCGACGTCGCTGCCCGTGGAGTCGATGTGAAAGACGTCGGCCTCGTCGTCAATTTCGACCTGCCTAACGAACCGGAAGCTTACGTGCACCGCATCGGCCGGACCGGTCGTGCCGGAGCAGAAGGCCGTGCCGTTTCGTTCTGCGCGGAAGACGAGCGCGAGTTCCTGCGGGAAATCGAAAAAGTTATCAAAATGGCCGTCCCACGCTGGGATGACCACGCCTGGCACGACGAAAGTCTGGCCGATCGCCACCTCCGCATGCGGACCGGCGGCGGCATGGTCCAAGGTGGCGGAAACCGCGGTCGCCAAGGCGGCGGCGGTGGTGGCCGCCAAGGCGGTGGCGGTGGTGGCGGTGGTGGTGGTGGTGGCGGTGGTGGCGGTGGAAGCCGTTACAGCGGTGGTGGTGGCGAAGGCCGCGATTACAGCAACGCCGCGCGCGGCAATAACCGCCGCCGCCCAGCCTCGCGTTAACAAGCAGCGGCGATAAACCCGCGCCGCCCAATAAATTTGATGAAAAATCCGCGGCACGGGTTAACCCCCCCCAATAAAAAATAA
>JBBRCO010000110.1:0-13710 GCA_038204755.1 Verrucomicrobiales bacterium | reverse complement strand
TGAACCACAGCCCCACGAACCCGGCGACCCAGCCGATTACTCCGCTCTTCACACCCGCAAACCAGTTCCCCGCCTCGCCAGCCAACACCGGAAGCTGCGGCCACGCTGCGCAGGCACCGATGCCGATGATCGAGCCCGCCCATGTCAGCGACGTCGGGATGATGAGGTGCTCCGCATCGATGAAAGTGATAGAAACCAGCAGCGCCATCAGGATCCACAGGAAGATCACCACCTCCACCGCAGGTGTCTGCTGCGCAAAAAGCCACCACACCACCGTGAAAAGCACCGCCGTTAGCAGCTCCACCCCGAAGTAGCGGAAAGCGATCGGCGCACGGCATTCGCGGCATTTCCCCCGCAGCCACAGCCAACTGATCATCGGGAAATTCAGCCACATCGGGATCGGCTTTTTGCACAACGGGCAGAACGAACGCTTCGGATCATTCACCGAAAGCCCCAGTGGCACCCGATAGATCACGACGTTTAAAAACGAGCCGATGCAGCCTCCAATGAGAAACGCCGGGATCAGCCAGATCCAATGCTCGAACGGTGGGTAAAAGGGAGATTTGAACAAGGTGCCGCCATTCAATCCACCCGCGCCCGCCTGCCAAGGAAAATGAGGAGGGTGGATCTCCGGTCCACCCGCAGCCACCCTGCTCAGTTGCAGTCACTTCCCCATAAACATAGGATTTCCCTTCGCTTTGTCGCCCGGTCCCGCCTATTTCTCAAATGCACGCTACCCAATGAACAAGGACCTCAGGAACACATTGATCTGGCTGGTGTTCGCCACCCTCATGCTCACCACCGCCGTTTGGCAGGCGCAGGTCGCTGCCGCCAAAGAGGACCAAGCGAGCCACCAAACTCCCCCACCCCCGCTGAAAACCCGCCACGCCATCAGGCCGGCGACTGCGATTCTCCCGCCCGACCCAGTCGCCGAGTACATTGCCCGCCGTGAAAAACTCATGACAGATCAGGAGATCGGGTGGGTCCTCAATGATTTCAGATATGCAGGGCTGGACCTCGGAATTCGCACCGCCAGTCCCGGAGAGTATCTCAAACAAAGAAATGCCCAGCACCGGTGGTATCGCGATGCCCTCGCGGAAGGATTGAAACTCACCCCTGAGCAAACAAAACAAGCCGCCGGAAAAATCCGGCCGCTTTTCGAGCAGGCGAAATCCGAATTTCTCAAATCCATCGCTGCCGCGCCCAAACCCGTTCAAGTCAATGGCGGATGGTATCAAATCACCAGCGCCGATACGATCCGCCCGCTCATCACCGCGGAAACCTGGCTGCTGAATCCGGACTACTCGCCAGAAAACCTTTGCTCGCTGACTCCCGAACAAATGAAATTACTCATTGGAACTCCGCCTGTCTTCGACCCACAGGAAACAACGGCTTCAAGCGCCACAAGTTCCATGGGAATGGACATGGCAAAGCTGCGCAAAATGCATCCCGCCGAGTTCAAAATCTTCATTCTCCAACATCCGGAGGCGATTGCATGGATACAAGGCCAGCTCGATTCCAACGGCAATCAGTAGTCCTTCCGCTACGGCTGCAAGCCGGCTCACTCGCCAAAATGCGTTTTCAGCCAACCGTCCACCGCGTCGATGATTTTCGGATAGTCCGCTTCATCAAGCGAGTGGCTGCCACCGGGGAGTTCGAGGAAATTTTTCTCACAGATCGCGGCTTCGAATGCGTCGCGGCTGTCCTGGGTGGGGACGAGGTCGTCGGCATCGCCGTGGATGAGGAGCCACGGCTGGGGGACCGCTTCGGCGGCGGAAAGGGTGCTGCCGATGGATTTCAGATCGTCCGCGAATTTTTCGGATAGCGGATGCTCCTCCTCGTCCCACATCAGACCCTGTCCGGGCGCTACGTCACCGAATTCACGGGCGACGAAGGCGGCGGTGTGGGTCATCCCGGCCAGCGAAACAAGCGTGCAGATCCGCATGTCGCGGGCGGCGGTGAGCACGCCGACGGCACCTCCCATGCTGTGACCGGCGTAGGCGACTTTTACATCGTCCGGCACGGCATCGAGCACGGCCTGGAGATCGGCGATTCCCTTGGTGATGCAAGAGTCGGCGAAGTTTCCCTCGGAGGCTCCGTTTCCCGAGTAGGAAATCCGCAGGCAGGGCCAGCCGCAGGCGGATAGACCGTTGGCGAGGGCGACCAGCAGCGGGCGGTCCTTGTTTCCCGTCAGGCCGTGGCCGAGGATCACCAAGGCATCAGCGCGGGTGCCGGGGTGGAATGTGTGGTCGAGCCGCTCGTCGTGGCGGTTCCGGATTTCGCAGGAAGTCATCATAAGGTGGGAAGATCGAGACCGGCGCGGTCGGGAAAAGTTAGCTCTGCGATGCCGGATTTGTCGAGCCCGCCGAGTCCTAATTCGATCATCTTGCGGTATTGCGCCTCCGCCGCGTTCGAGAGCGGCGCGATGATGCCCGCCTCGGCTGCAAGGTCGTTAGCGATTCCACTGTCCTTGGCGGCATGGGCGGCGGAGAAATAACAATCGTGCTCGCGGGCGAGCATGTCGTCGCCATCGGTTTCCAGCACGCGGGAATTCGCTCCGGTCTGGGAGAAAACCTCTTTGAGCAACTGCAGGTCGAGTCCCAGCGCCATGCCGAGGCCGAGGCCTTCCGCGAGGCCGGCGGTGTTGATGTTCATCACCATGTTCACCAGCGCCTTGATCTTCGCCGCATGGTCGATGGAGCCCACATGGCGGAGCGAGGCGGAAATGTCATTCAACAGCGGCTCGAACTTTTCGAAAACCTCAGCATCGCCGCCCACCATCAGATAGAGTGTGCCCTGCCGGGCTTGTGGGATGCTGGAGGCCATGCTTGCCGCGAGGGTGGTAGCGCCGGCTTCCGTGGCAGCTTCCGCAGCGGCTGCGTGGGTGGCAGGGCTGACGGTGGCGCAGTTGATGAAGGTTTTCCCGGCCGCGCCAATCAGGAGTGACTCGGGCCCATCGAAGATCCCGTGCATCGCCGCATCGTCAGTGACCACGGTGAAAATCACATCGCTGGCAGCCGTCACCTCCGCGAGGGTGGTCGCGGCGCGCGATCCGAGTTCCAGCGCCAGCGATTCAGCGGACGCCGCGTGCTGGTCATAGATCGCCGAGATCGGGTATCCCAGATCGGCTAGGCGGCGTGCGATGTTTGCGCCCATTCTTCCGACACCGACAAATCCAACAGAAACTTTGTTCATCGCCGCAAACTTGACCGCAGAAAAGTTTCCCGTGCAACCCGAAGTTTCACCGATCCTTCCCAGCGACGATGGATGATTCCCGACGCTCCGCCTCACAGGGCCTGCCCCAATCGAACAAAAGCTTTTCAAACACTCTGAAATCCTCACCCTGCGCACCCACATGAATCCAAATCCCATCCTCGGCGTCCTTTTCCACTGGCTCGGCGGTCTTGCATCCGGCTCATTCTACGTCCCCTTCCGTGGCGTCAAACGCTGGTCATGGGAAACCGCATGGCTCGTCGCCGGGGTGTTCTCGTGGATCATCGCACCGTGGTTTTTCGCACTGCTCAACACCAAGGATGTGGTGGAGGTTCTGAAGGAAACCTCAGGTGCCACCTGGGGCTACACTTATTTGTTCGGAGCACTCTGGGGCCTCGGCGGCCTGACATTCGGCCTGACGATGCGCTACCTCGGGATGTCGCTCGGCATGGCGGTGGCGCTCGGCTATTGCACGGTTTTCGGCACATTGATCCCGCCGATATTCAAGGGAGAGTTCGCTTCAAAACTGCTGGATGTCCCTAATGGACGCTGGGTGCTCGCCGGTCTAGCCGTTTGCGTCATTGGCATCGTCGTCACCGCCCTCGCCGGAAAGGCAAAGGAAGGCGAAATGACGGAAGCGGAAAAACGCTCCACCGTGAAGGAGTTCAATTTCAAAAAGGGCATCCTGGTTGCCACCTTCTCGGGGATCATGAGCGCCTGCTTTGCTTTCGGTCTCTCAGCCGGTAAGGAAATCGGCGATATTTCAAAAGCCCACGGCACTGCGGAAATCTGGACCGGCCTGCCCGTCCTCATCGTCGTGCTGCTAGGTGGTTTCACCACCAACTTCATCTGGTGCGCTTTCCTTAACTTCCGCAACGGCACCGGTTATGAATACCTCGCTTCAGAGCAACGCCACCCGGCCCACGGCAAGGACAGCTCCATCATCGAGAACGCGACCGACGCCCCCGCCGTGGAAATGGCCCAGCAGGCCCTCCGTGGGAACGGGAGCAACGACCGCCGCATCCCGCGCGTTTCCAACTATCTGTTTGCTGCACTTGCTGGGACGACGTGGTATTTCCAGTTCTTCTTCTACTCGATGGGTGAAACACAGATGGGCGAATACAAGTTCAGTTCGTGGACGCTGCACATGGCCTCCATCATCATCTTCAGTTCCATCTGGGGCCTCGCCCTCAAGGAATGGAAGGGCGCAAGTCCGAAGTCCAAGGGCCTGCTCTTCGCCGGTCTTGGCATTCTGGTGCTCTCCACGATCATCATCGGCTACGGCAACTACATCGGCACCGACGGCGGCGGCCACTGATGGTTTCCAGTCACTCCGCACTCGCGGCGTTTTTCCAACATCGGTTTCCGGCTGAGGATTGTCACCCGGTGTGGCGTAAATTATTCCTTGGCGGACAGAAATCTGAACGTGGTTCTGGCGTCTCGCGGCAACGCTTCTCTTTCTGTTACGTTGTGGCAGGACGCCGCAACCACGTCCGCACATGCTTTCCGTCAGTTTGAATCTACCAGAGCAAAAGCGCCTGACAGAAATCGAATCACTTCAGCCCGTGGCGGCCGAGCAGGTTGTAAACCGAGCGCTCGGAAATGCCGAGCTCGCGGGCGGTTTTCGCCTTGTTCTTGCCGCTGCGGATGTAGGTCTGGATGAAGGCGTTGCGCTCGATTTCCTGGAGTGTGAGGCCTTGCGAGCTGACGGCATCGTTGCCCGGCATGCCCTCGCGGCGGCTGACGAGCAGGCGGGTGAAATCCTCCTCGCCCAGGATCGGGTTTTCCGCGAAGGCGGTGGCGCGCTCTAGCACGTTCTCAAGCTGCCGGACATTGCCGGGCCAGCCGAAATTTTTCAGCGACTCCCGCGCACCGGCAGTGAGCGTCCATCCGGCAGCGGCGCGGCGCTTGGCGATGGTGGAGAGAATGCCGTCCGTCAGACCGGCGATGTCTTCCTTGCGCTCCCGCAGCGGCGGGATGTGCAGCTCGATGATGTTCAGGCGGTAATACAAATCCTCACGAAAGGCGCCGTCCTCCACGCGCTGGCGGAGATCGACGTTGGTGGCAGCGATGACGCGGGCATTGGTTTGTAACATTTTGCTGCCGCCGACGCGGAAGAACTCGCGGTCCTGGAGGACGTTGAGGAGCTTCGGCTGCAATTCCTGCGGGAGATCGCCGATTTCATCGAGGAAGAGCGTGCCTTTCGATGCTTGTTCGAAACGCCCGGCGCGTGAGGCGGTGGCTCCGGTGAAGGCGCCGCGCTCGTGGCCGAAGAGCTCGGATTCCAACAGCTCACGCGGCAGGGCCGGACAACTCACGGTGATGAATTCCTCCTTGGCCCGCGGACTGAGGCGGTGGATTTCCCGGGCGAAATGGGTCTTCCCGGTGCCGCTCTCGCCGGTGAGAAGAATGGTGCTGTCGAGGCGCGCCGCCTTCGCAAGGTGGTCGAGCAACTGGCGGAGTGTGGGGCTCAAACTCTGGATCTTTGCCTTGGCAGGTCGCGTGCTGTGAGCGGCGATCAGGGCTGGCGGGGCGTCTCTGCGGGAGATTTTTGCCTGGCGGAGCAGATCAAACAGGCGCTTGAGCTCGAAAGGCTTCGTCAGGTAGTCATCGGCTCCCGCGCGGAGTGCTTGGACAGCGGTTTCCGCGTCATTCAGGCCGGTGAGCATGATGACAGGGAGTGTGGGAAACATCTCGCGGATGCGGATGAGCGTCTCGATTCCGTTCATGCCGGGCAGGCCGTGGTCGAGGACGACCGCCTCGATCCCTGCATCAAGCTGGCCCAAGGCCTCGTGGCCCGAGCCGGTCGCGCGCGGCCGCCAGCCGAGATCCTGCGCCGCAATGACGAGCAAGCGTTGGATTGTCTCGTCATCATCGACGATCAGAAGATTGGGAGAACTGGCGGTGATGGAAGCCATTGGGGTTTCTGTTACTTCGGAAGAAATTTTTTATATCACACGACACTTCACAAGTCCGAATACTTTTTGCGGTGATTAATTTCGGGATGCCCCGGACAGCACTGTTTTGATGGATTTGAGCAGCATTTCGGCAGTGCTGGGTTTTGGTAGAAATACCGTCACGCCACCTGCTGCTTCGGCGAGATCCTTGTTGGAGACGATGCCGCTGGTAGCGATGATGCGGATGCCAGGGTTGATTTCAGTCAACGCGCGGATGGTGGCGGCCCCATCCATGCCGGGCATCATCATATCGGTGAGCACGGCATCGATTTCATTTCCGTGCCTCCGGTAGAGGGAGACCGCTTCCTCACCGTTGGTGGCGAGGAATGTCTGATAGCCAAAGGCCTGGAGGGTTTCCTGGGTGATTTTCCGGATGAAGGCCTCGTCATCCACGATGAGAATCGTTTCGCCATTGCCAAAAGGCAGTTCAACGAGGTCCGGACCGGCCGCGTCCGTCAGTTCGGGAAAAGCAGGTAGATAGATTCGGAAAGTGGTGCCTTTGCCCCGCTCGCTGCTTGTCCGGATGAAACCGCCGTGGCTTTTGATGATGGCGAGCGAGGTGGACAGGCCGAGGCCGGTTCCCTTGCCGATGGACTTGGTGGTGAAAAACGGATCGAATATCTTATCCAGGATCTCGGACGAGATTCCTTCCCCGTTGTCCTTCACCTGGATGCAGATGTGAGGACCCGGCTTGGACTCGAGATTCATTTGGGCGAAGCTCGCGTCGATTTCCACGTTTCCCGCAGTGATGGAAATCTCACCGTCCTCCCCCACAGCATCGCGGGCATTCACGCTGAGATTGATGAGGACCTGATGGAGCTGGGTAGGATCACCACGAACCGTCCACAGGTCCCGTCCGGCGTGGACCTCGAAGTGGATGTTCTTGAGGAAGGTGTCCCGCATGATTTTCTCGACCTCGGTGATGAGGTGCCGGGAATGAATTTCCACCCGCCGCCCTTCCATGCCGCGGGCGAAGGAAAGGACCTGGCCCACCATGTCGGCACCGCGTTTCGCACTGGCGGCGATGGTATCCAACAGCTCGGTACCGCGCTCGTCCGGGATGCGCATTTTCAGGAGCTCGATGGCCATGGAAATGGGCGCGAGGATGTTATTCAGATCGTGGGCGATGCCACCGGCGAGCGTGCCGATGCTCTCCAGCCGCTGGGCGCGGAGAAACTGTTGTTCGAGCTTCCGATGCTCGGAGATATCGGTGTTGATGAACAAGAATCCATTAGGCTCACCCTTCGCGGCGCGGACGAGGGTCCAGCGGCTGACAATGATCAGATCACGGGAATCCCGGGTGACGTGGCGCATTTCCCCCACCCACTCGCCGGTGCTGCGGGTATGGGAAAACGCCTGCGCGAACGCCTCTTCATCCCGGTAAAGCAGATCCTTCACGTTATGCCCCACGGCCTCTCCGGCGGTCCATCCGTAAAGCCGTTCCGCGCTCTTGTTCCAATAAGTGATGATGTGGCCGAGATCGCAGGCGATGATGGCGTCCTGCGCCATATCCAGCAGCGACGCCTGTTCGCGGATGCGGGCGTCCGACTGCTGGCGCTCCATCTCGGCTGCGGCGCGGGCGGCGAAGATCTTGAGGGTGGATTCGATCAGCGAGCGTTCCTCCAATGGCTGATGGGATAACACGACCATGACCCCACAGCAGGTTTCGTTTGAATCGAACAAAGGGATTCCGGCGTAGCCCTCAACATCGAGTTCGAACAAGGCCGGATCACCAGGAAACAGGTGCCTCGCATTACGAGGATGAACGCAAAGATCTCCGGCTATCACATTTTCGCAGGGCGTTCCGGCGAGCTGATAGCTGATCGTATCCATCCTGCGTCCATCCATGTAGAACGACAGTGATTGGATCGATTTTCCCTCGGGATCGATTTTCCCGATACAGCCTCCGTCCGCACCCAGGGCCTCCACCATGTTGCGTGTGAGCAGATCAAAAAACTCCGCGCCGGCTGCGGTGGAAACGGACTGCGCTACTTTCAGCACGACTTCCTGCACCCGCTGCCGCTCCTCGCGGACCCGGATGTTCTGAATGCCGAATGCAAGGTCGTTGGCCATTTGCTTGAGCAGCTTCAACTCGTCAGAACCCACCGCATGGAGGTTTTCCGCAAACAGAATGAGCACACCGAAGGTCCTCCACTCGTTGGAAAGCGGCAGGCAGACGATACTCTGATAGCCCTTGTGGCTGGCAGACGCGCGCCACCTTTCAAACACAGGATCGTCCAGAACGTCGCCGCAGATGGTCGCCACGCCGCTGAGGATCGTGCGCCCGGCGGGACCGATGCCAGCGGGATCTTCCTCCGCGAGAGAGAGCTCGATTTCGGTCAGCCCGGACGCGCCGTCACCGGCGTGAGCCATCGGGACAATGCCGAGCCCGCAGTTCTCCGTCGCGTATCCCACCCATGCCATGCGGTAGCCGCCGACCTGCACCGCGAGCCGGCAAACTTCGGATAGAAGCGCTGGTTCATCCGTTGCGCGGATCAGGAGTTCGTTGCAGGAGCTGAGCATCTGCAGCGCGCGGTGCGAGCGGGCGAGTTCCAGCTGGTCCTGTTTCTGTTGGGTCAGATCGCTCATGCCGCCGACCATCCGGATGCCGCGTCCGTCCGCATCCCGGATGATCTCGCCGCGATCCATCACGTGAGCGACCGAGCCGTCGTTGCTCATGAAACGGTATTCATCCTCCCAGTGGGCCCTGCCGTCTCCGATGGCGGCGTAGATTCCGGAGACCACCCGGCGGCGGTCGCCGGGATGGATCTGGCGAATCCAGGCGTGGACGGTCGGCCCGGTGTCCTGGGCAGTCCAGCCGAAGAGATGGGCGAATCCGTCATTCCACCAGAAACTATCCGTCAGCAGGTCCCAGTCCCAGATCGTGTCGTTCGTCGCCGCAGCCACGGATTGAAAACGCTGGTGACTCTTGAGCACCTCGCCCTCCGCCCGGACGCGTTCGTGGGCCTCGAGGGCGAGCGACACGAGATTGGCGACGGCGATGGCGAATGTCTTCTCGTCCGCCGTCCACTGCCGGGGCGGGCCGACGTGTTCGTGGCAGATGATGTATTCCACCGAGTTTCCGAAATGAACGGGAGCATCGAGCACCGAGGTGATGCCGAGCGGCGTGAGATAGCATTCGGCAAACCCGCAGGTGTGAGGATTGGTTAGTGCGTCATCGGCGGCGATGAGTTCCGTTTCCGAGAGGCCTTTGAAATAGGCGGGGAAATCCGCCGCGCTCAGGTGGATGCCGGAGGAATGGGCGGCGGATTCAAGTTGATAGAGATCCACGCAGTCGATGCCGGAGCGGTCCTCGTGGTAACGCCAGATGCTGACGCGCGAGACATTGAGGGTTTGCGCCGCAGTTTCGGTGATGCGGCGGAACGATTCGGTAATTCCGCCGTCCTGCCGGGCATCCTTGCGGGTGAGGGCGATGAGGGCGTTGCGTTGCTCAAGGTAGCGGACCTCGTTCGCCCTGAGCATGGCCTCGGTTTTCTTACGTTCGGTGATGTCGCGCTCCACCGCCACCAGATGGCGGACGTGGCCTGAGGTATCGGTGACCGGCACGATGTCGATTTCCAGCCAGAGCTTCCCGCCATTCTTCCGGTAGTTCACGATCTCGGTGCGCACCGGCTGGCGCTGTTCAAGAGCGCTGCGGATTTCCGCGAGACTCTCGCGGCTGGTCTCCTCTCCTTGGAGAAATCGCGGGGATCTGCCGATGACTTCATCACGCCGGTAGCCGGTGCGCCGCTCGAAGGCGTCGTTTACGAAAACGATGCGCGGGCCCGGTTCGTCTATCAAATCCGCCTCGGTGACGATGACGATATCATTGATCCGCGAAACGCAGTTTTCTAATAAAGTTAGCTGTTCCTGCGACCGGAGGCGCTCGGTCACATCGTGGAAACTGACCGCCAGACCTTCCGCCGAGGGAAACGCGCGGACTTCGAACCAGCGACCGAGTGCCGGATAGAAATCCATCAGTTCCACCGGAATATCCTCCTCGACCGCGCGGCGATAGGCGCTGCCGAATGCCGTCCCGCCGAGTTCGGGAAACTCCTCCCAGATCGTGCGGTTCTCGAGATCGGCACGCTCGCGGCCCAACAACCATTCGGCCCGTGGGTTCAGATAGATGAAGTGCCAGCAGCGGTCCAGGATGAAAAACGGGTCTGTGATGCTTTCCAGGGTGGTGCTCATGCGGGCCGCCATGCGTTCCGCTTTTTCCTTCGCCAGCTTATTCTCGGTAATGTCCTGGAACGCACCCTGAACGCGGGTGATCGCGCCGTTCCCATCGCGGATCCCCTCGCCCACCGTCCGCACCCACAGGCGGCGGCCGTTCGCCGTGACGATCTGCATTTCCTCGTCGAAGTGCTCACCGTCAAACAGGCATTTCTCGAAAGCGCGGGCGATGGCTTCACGATATTCCGGTGCGTAGAAATCTAGCGCTTGATCAAATTCCGGACTCGATCCGGGCGGCAGTTCATGGATCGCGCAAACCTCGTCGGACCAGGTGATCCGGGATTCCGGGAAATCCACTCTCCAACCGCCGATGTGGGCTGCTTTGCTGGCAATGCGCAGGAGGGCCTCGCTTTCCAGTAGTTTTTGGGAACTGCGGCAGCGTTCAATGGCGAGGCTGATGAGCTTGGCGGCGGATTCAGTCCAACGGAGTTCCTCCGAATCCGGCGAATGGGGAGCCCGCCGATAGATCGCCATCGACCCCAGAATGCCGTGCTCCGAGGAGTAAACGGGGATCGACCAGCAGGAATGCAGTCCATGCTGCAAAGCCACTTCGCGAAACGATGCCCACGCAGGATCAGTGGCGATGTCCTCCGCCACCACGAGACCGTCTAGCGCCGCCGCCGTGCCGCAGGTGCCGGCTCCGATTTCTATCGGGACAGACCCGATCGCCTCTTGAAAACCAGGAGGGAGGCTTGGTGCCGAGCCGTATTCCAGGTGCGTGCCCGCAGCGTTTGCTAGCAGAATCGAGCCGAACACTTCGTCCGGTGCGAGGGATTCGAGACGCTCGATGATGCGCGCGAGTATCCGCTGCAGCGGCTGGCCGTTGAGAATCATTTCCAACACCTCGGTCTGGCCGTCTGCGAATATATCCAACAGCCGCCTGAGCCTGCGGCTGTCAGCCTCGCGGACTTCCCGCTCCACGGCGGCACCGAGGCGGATGAGATTGTTTTTGAGCAGATAGTCCGCAGCGCCGAGCCTCATCATTTCCACTGCCACGTCCTCGCCGATGGTGCCGGAAACCACGATGAGGGGAATGTCCCTGCCGCTTTCCCGCAGGATTTCGAGCGCATCAGGTGCCTCAAAGGAAGGCATCGCGTAGTCACAGAGAATCACGTCGGGTTTGCCGGCTTTGAGGCGCGAGCGGAACTCTGCGGACGTCATCACCCGCATGTATTCAAAATCGAACTTCTGGCGGCGCAGCTCGTTGAGCACCAGCAAGGCATCGTCATCAGAATCTTCCGCGAGAAGGATGTGAAGGGGTTTTCGGGACATTGATTTCAGGATTGGGCGGGCGGGTATTCATTGAGCAGCAGCCAATACAGGCCGAGCTGGCGGGTGGCTTCCACAAATAGGGCGAAGTCCACCGGCTTGCGGACATAACTGTTACAGCCGAGGGAGTAACTTTCAAACAGATCCTTGTCCTCTTTTGACGAAGTGAGCACCACCACCGGCAGGAGGCGCGTACGTTCGTCGCCGCGGATTTTCTGAAGGACCTCGAATCCGTCAACTTTCGGCAGCTTCAGGTCGAGGAGAATGATGGTCGGTAGGATCTTCCGCGCGAGGAACGAATCCGGGCCATTTCCGAAAAGAAACTCCAACGCCTCTTCACCGTCCCGGGCGACCACCACCTCGTTGAGAATGTTGTTTTTCTTCAGGGCCATCAGGGTGAGTTCCTCATCATCCGGATTGTCTTCAACCAGCAATATGATCTTGTTTTTCATCGCTTGAACGGATTCCTAACACGAAACTGAAGGTTGCACCATGATTAATTGCGCCTTCCGCACGGACCTCGCCGCCGTGCCGTGAAACGATGCGCTGGACGGTGGCCAAGCCGATCCCGGTGCCCGCAAACTCCGCCTGCGAGTGTAGCCGCTGGAAGGCACCGAAGAGTTTATGGGAATAGCGCGCGTCGAAGCCGACACCGTTATCCCGCACCTGGCAGATGATTTCCCCGTGCCGGCCGGTGGTGCTGCCTACTTCGATCCTCGCTGCGGGATTCTTCCCGGTGAACTTCCAGGCATTTCCCAAAAGGTTGTCCATCAACACGCGCAGCAGCGCCGGGTCCCCTTGCACCCGGATTTCCGGGGCGATGACGATTTCCACGTCCCGTCCGGGGGCCGCCGTCCGGTATTCCGACACTAGGGCGCGGGCGATTTCACTGAGATCGACCGTTTCCACATTCATTTTCGCGCGGGTAAGTTGGGCCAATTTCAACAGACCATCGATCAACTCACCCATGCGGTCCGCCGCCCTGCGGACACGATCAATGTAGCCACGGCCGGTGTCGTCGAGCGAATCGCCGGCGTGTTCCTCCAATGCCTGAGCGAATCCAGAAATCCCGCGGAGAGGCGCGCGGAGATCGTGGGAAACCGAGTAACTGAAGGATTCAAGTTCGCGGTTCACGCTCTCCAACTGGGCGGTTTGCTTGAGGAGATCGGCATTCAGGCGGAGGATCGCGACTTCGTTCTTTTTCTGCTCCGTCACGTCCCGGGCCACGGCATACAGCAGGATTTCTTCGGCCGGCCGAGTGCTCCAGGAAAGCCATTTCCACGAACCGTCCTTACAGCGGTAGCGGTTCTCGAAATTCAGCGTGGCCACCCCGGCCGAGAGTTTTGTCACCTCGTTCGCAGTCGCCGCCACGTCGTCCGCATGTACGAATTCCGCGAACGGGCGCCCTGTCAGTTCCTCGGCGGAAAAACCAAGCAAGCTGCAGAACGCGGGATTCACCCTCTTAAAATACCCGTCCGTTCCGCCAATTGCCAAGAGGTCCATGGATAGGTTAAAAAAGCGATCAAGCTCTCGTTCCACCCGTTTCCGGTCGAGATCTGCCTGATGCAAAAAACGCGCGCACCAGAGGATCAGGAATCCGAAAATCGCGATCGCCACCACAGTGAAAAGCGCCACACCCGTTGCCGCCTGAAAAATTCCGCGCCGCCCGCCCTCCACCTGCAGGCTTCCCAGAACGATGAAAATAGGAACGATCACCGGAAACAACCGCCGCATCAGCAGGCCTCCGGGACTGTCCCCCGCAATGATCTTCATCACCCCCAGCCCGGGCCGCGAAAAAAGCAGCCCCATTGACAAAAAGAGACAGCCGAGCGCCGTGTGCAGGGCCATGGGCACATGCCGCGCGAGTCCGTAAAGGAACTCAACCTGATAGACATACCCGGTCAGCGCGACCAGCGAGAACAGCCAGCACAATGTTGCGAGATATTCCGCGGGGCGAGCGCCGTATTTTGTCGTCCGGTCACCGGAGAAAAGCCCGGTTCCCAGCAGCACACAAGACAGCGCGGTGTTCGGAGCC
>JBBRCO010000109.1:0-13743 GCA_038204755.1 Verrucomicrobiales bacterium | reverse complement strand
GCCTTTCAGGAATGGCTCGCCGACGATGCCCTTGTATTCCTTAAGGATCTTGAACTGGCCGTCGGCCTTGGTTTCACCGATGTAAACGTTTTTGGTAAGGTGGCGGTTCTTCTGGGTGGTCACCTTGCCGCCAGGACCATCGAAGGAGAGCCCCGACTCAAGCGCCGCGTTGACCTTATCGACATCGAACGAACCGGCCTTTTCCACAGCGGCTTTCCAGAGGTAAACGCCATTGTAGGAGAGAACCATCGGCGAGCAGGTCACACGACCTTCCTTGACGATTCCGGGAACGTCTGATGTTTTCAGCCAAGCTTGGAAGTTCTTGATGAACTTGGCATTGTCCGGGCTTTTAATCGACTCGAAATAAGTCCAGCAGCCGAGTTGACCAACCAACTGGCTGGCAGGAAGGCCACGGAACTCATCCTCGGAAACCGAGAAGCTAACGACAGGGCAGGACTCGGCAGTCAAACCAGCAGCTGCATACTCCTTGAAGAATGGAACATTCGTGTCACCGTTGAGGGTGCTGACGACGCAAGCATCACCACTGGCGGCGAACTGTTTGATCTCGGAAATGATTTGTTGGTAATCGGTGTGGCCGAACGGAGTGTATTTACCAGCCGAGATGATCTTTCCACCGCCATCCTTCGTGAAACCACCACCGATGTTTTCGAGCGGCACGCCCTTGCTGAGGAGATACTCAAGAAGCACAAGATTGGTGGTCTGCGGGTAAACGTAGTCCGAACCAAGCAGATAGAATTTCTTCTTGCCCTCTGCGAGAAGGTAGTCAATGGCAGGAGTAGCCTGCTGGTTGACGGCCTCGGCGGTGTAGAAAATATTCGGGGACATTTCCTCACCTTCGTATTGCACGGGGTAGAAGAGCAGACCCTTCTTTTCCTCGTAAACAGGAAGCACCGACTTGCGACTCACGGAAGTCCAGCAGCCGAAAGTCACCGCTACCTTGTCCTGATCGAGAAGTTGCTTGGCCTTTTCCGCGAAGAGCGGCCAGTTGGAAGCTCCATCAACGACGACAGGTTCGATCTTCTTGCCCATCACGCCGCCAGCAGCGTTGATTTCATCGAAGGTGAAGAGAAGAACATCGCGGAGCGAGGTCTCACTGATGGCCATGGTGCCACTCAAAGAGTGGAGCACGCCGACCTTGACAGCTTCCGCCGCTTGGACGGAGGTAATAGTGATAGCAAGCGCGGCGGCTGCGGATGATGCGAATTTAGAAATCATTATTTTGGGGAGGCTGTAATTGATATGGGGGTTGTTCAGTCCCGGCAGAAGGCAGGAGAGCATCGGGCTGAGGGAGTCTGATCGAGCCCTCCTGCCACCACCGCTGGACATAGAAACACTTTTTAGATCAGAACTTGACCAGAGCCTGGACGCCGGAGAAGAAGATGTTCTCAGTCGAATCGATATAGCTTACTTCCGCGCGGACCAGGAAATGTTCGTTGAAGGCATAGGTCGGAGAAATGGTGTACTTGTAGTTGTCAGCAGCAGAAACACCCACAGGAGTGGACTCGACCTCATCGATACCAAAGCGGCCGACAAGCGAGAATTTTTCGGTAAAGGCATACTTGATGAAGGCGAGACCGCCGACAGCGCTGTTGGCACCGCTCAGGGTGTTGTCCGAGTAGATGATTTCACCAGCGATTGTCAGCTTGTCTGTCAGATCATAGCTTGCCCAGAAGTCATAGGATGAGAAATTTGCGACGTCATCGGTATCGTCAAAGGCGACCCCCCCCCAGAGGGTGAGTTTCTCGATGCCCTTGTAAACCACGTAGGCTTCGTACCCGAGACCGTTGTCCCACTCGGCATCGCCTTCCCAGAAGCTTGGCCCGCGGATGGAATCCGAGATGCTCAATCCAGCTCCCCACACATCGGTGGAGTAATCCAGCTTGATACCGGTGTGATAGGCGGGAACACCACCGGTGGTGCTATTGGCATAAGTGAGCTGGGTCATGTTGACCGTGTCGAATGCTTCATAGCCCATATAGCTGAGGTATTTACCGCCGGTGATCTTGAAATCTCCCGTCGTATAGGTGACATAGGCATCAAGGATACCTGCCTCAGTGCCACCGGCGAACGAGTTGGCATCACTATTAGGCGAATAGAAGAGGCTTCCATACGCGGAGAATGCCCCCTGAGTCGCCTCAAGTCCCAGCTTGACGGCATCAAGAGGGGTGCCGGCATCAAACAGGGATTCATCACTGTCACCATTTTCGACATCCGTGTAGGTGTAGGAGGCGGCCGCATAGCCACTCACCTTGAGCCAATCCGGGGTGGAGATGGGAGCTGATGCCGGAGCCTTCATTTCTTCACCACCCATGGCGGTGGCGGTAGTGAGAGCGAGCGCCAGTTGTGGCAAGCGGAATAAGTTGAAACGATTTTTGATTTTCATGTCCGGTTGGTATTGTTGCTGTTGTTGGCGGAACTCCGCACAACCAGTAGAAAGCTTCATCCGTGCCATTACTTCGAAATCCGAAGTTCTCAGATGAAGGAAATTTCCTACTAAAGACCATCAGAATGAATCTGCTTCATCACGCCCAGGACTGACAAATATAAAAAAAGCAGATGCCCGACGAAGCGGACATCTGCCTTTTGAAAACGTAAACCAGGAGTTTCTTAGACCGTTAGGAAATTCTTCACGACATCATCGGTCAGTGCTATCATTTTGCCAGACGCCGCCACAGAACCGCGTTCAAGGATGGCGAAGTCATCGCCGAGCTCCTTGCAGAAATCGAGGTATTGCTCGACGAGGAGAATGCTCATCCCACCCTCTGCGCGCAGCATCTTGATCGCGTCGCCGATCTGGTCGATGATGTTCGGCTGGATGCCTTCCGTCGGCTCGTCGAGAATCAGGAGTTTCGGCCGGGTGAGCAGCGCGCGACCGATCGCGAGCTGCTGCTGTTGGCCACCGGAAAGCATACCGCCTTTGCGGTGGAGGAATTCCTTGATGATCGGAAACAGCGTGAAAATGCGGTCGGTCTGTTTGGCATCGCGTTTCTGGCCGCGAGCGTTGAGGCCGATGAAAAGATTTTCCTCAACCGTGAGGTGCGGAAAAATTTCGCGGCCCTGCGGAACGTAACCCAAACCCTTTCGTGCCCGGTCCGCCGATGAAGCGCGGTCGATGGAAGCGCCTTCCAGTGTCAGTTTTCCCGAATCTGCGGGAAGAAGACCCATCAGCGCCTTGAGCGTGGTGCTCTTGCCGACGCCATTGCGGCCCATCAGGCAGAACACGGTGTTTGGGCGGATCTTCAGTGTCACACCACGCAAGATGGCACTGCCACCGATGGAAACGCGGAGATTGGAGATGGTGAGGCTTGCGGTGATTTCGGGGGCGGCGATCATGCGGCTTTGGATTTGCGACCAAGATATACTTCGATGACCCGTTCGTCGGACTGTACCTTGTCCACGGGTCCTTCACAAAGGACGTGTCCCTGATGGAGAACGGTGACCTTGCGACCTTGGGAAATCTGGCGGACGAAAGTCATGTCGTGCTCGATGACGACGATGGTGTGCTTTCCGGCAAGCGAAAGGAGCAGTTCGCCGGTGCGATAGGTTTCTTCGTCGGTCATGCCAGCGGCGGGCTCATCCACTAGCAGAAGGCGCGCTTCCTGGGCGAGCAGCATGCCGATTTCAAGCCACTGCTTCTGGCCGTGGGCGAGGATTCCCGCTTTGCGGCGGGCGTGATCGGTTAGCTTGATGATACCCAGGATCTCGGCGATGCGATCTGTTTGTTCCGAGGTGATTTTCCCAAAGAGGCTGTGCCAGATACCGCGCGATCCGGCGAGGGAGAGCACGAGATTTTCGGTGACCGTATGGTCGTTGTAAACCGTGGGCGTCTGGAACTTGCGGCCAATCCCGAGGCGATAGATTTCGTATTCGTTGAGCTTGAGCAGATCGTGCTTTCCATCATCCCAAAGCAGGGTGCCCTCGTCAGGCCGGGTGCGGCCGGTGATCAGGTCGAGAAATGTGGTTTTGCCTGCTCCGTTAGGTCCAATGACGGTCCGCAGCTCGCCTTCGTCGAGATAGAAGTTGAGATCATTGATGGCTTTGAAACCATCGAATGAACGGGTGAGTCCTTCTGCGGCGAGCAGGAATGGCTTGGTGTCCAGATGGGTGGTTTCGACAATCATAGGTCGGTGGCGGCGGATTTTTCGGAGGGAACTGGTAGTTCGTCTTCTTTCTTTTTCAAACGGCTGAGCAGGCCTCGGACCTGGCCGGGAATGCCCATGATTCCTTTGGGCATGAAAAGAACAACGAGCACAAACGATCCGCCCAGTATGAGTGGCCAGAAATCCGCGGTGGCACCGGATGATGCCCAGCTTTTGAGAACATTGACGCTGATCGCTCCGGCGATGGGGCCGACAATCGTGCCACGGCCGCCGAGTGCGACCCAAACGACGGCTTCGAGTGACTTCCCTGTTTCCATCTCGCTCGGGTTGATGATGCCTACTTGTGGCACGAAGAGAGCACCCGCGAAGCTGGCGATGATGGCGCTGATGATGAAGATGAAGAGCTTGAAATTCGCAGTGGCGTAACCCGAGAAAAGCACGCGGTTTTCCGAGTCGCGGATGGCGCGTTGGATGAGCCCGAAGCGGGAATGGGTCAGCCATTTGCAGCCCGCGACGACCGCGACGAGAAGGATGGCGGTGGCGATGTAGAGTCCGCGTTTGGTGGACATGTCGCGAAGGGAGAAACCGAGCAGGGTGCGGAAATCGGTGAAGCCGTTGTTCCCACCCATCAGAAGTTCATTCCGGAAAAACAGCAGGGCAGCGCCGTAGGTGAGCGCCTGGGTGAGGATCGAAAAGTAAACCCCCTTGATCCGCGACCGAAAGGCTAGATATCCAAAAATCGCAGCGATGATTCCGGGAACGAGGACGACCATCGCCATGGCAAATGGAAAGCTGGTGAATGGCCCGAAAAACGACGGCCACTCCGTACGTCCCACCATGCTGAGGAAGGTGGGGACACCCTCGCCACCGATCATGCGCATCAGGTGCATGCCCATCATGTAACCGCCGAGAGTAAAGAAAAGCGCCTGCCCCAGGCATAGCAGACCGGTATATCCCCAGAGAAGATCGATGGAAATGGCGAGGATGCCGTAGCAAAGGTATTTCCCCCAGTTGCCCAACGTGAAATCCGAGATATAGCCGAACGAGTTCAGCAGCGGCATGATGACGACGAGAAAGACTGCGGAGAAAATCAGCAAAGGTAGCTGGACCCGGCTCGTTAGCGGTTGATTGCTCATCGGTTAGTCAAGGCTGCGGGAACGGGTGACAAAAAGACCGGCTGGTCGCCATTGCAGGAAAAGAATGATGGCTCCAAGGACGAGGATTTTCCCGATAACAGGGTTTCCAAGATACTGCTGGAGGGTTTGATCCGCTATTCCGATGCCGAGCGCGCTGATCACGGTTCCCATGATATTTCCCACTCCACCAACGACCACGGTCATGAAAGAATCGACGATGTAGAGCTGGCCCATCTGCGGTCCGACATTGCCGATTTGTGATAGAAACGCTCCGGCCAGCCCTGCGAGACCGCAACCGAAGGCGAAGGTCATGGTATTGACCCGCTCGGTGCGGATGCCCATGCAGGCGGCCATGTTACGGTTCTGCATCACCGCGCGGATGAGCAGACCCAATGACGTTTTGTTCAGGACCAGCCAGGTGATGACGATGATCAAGACCGCGAAACTGATGACGAAGACGCGGTTCCACCCAAACACGATGTCATTGACCGTCCAGTTTCCGGAAAGCCATGCGGGGCTGGTCACCTGCACGTTGTTGGAGCCGAAAATGAATTTTAGAATCTGCTGGATCACGAGTGAGATTCCCCAAGTGGCGAGCAGGGATTCAAGCGGACGCTTGTAGAGAAACTGGATGACCGTCCGCTCCAACAGAATTCCGACGAGCGCGGCGATGATGAAACTCGCGGGAATCGCCACGACAAAATACAAGGCCATGCTGCTGCCGGACAGACTCATCCCCGGAATGGAAATCGAGAAGCCCAGCGGCGACAATTTCAGCCCGGTGGCGAAGATGTTTTGAATCACATACGTCGTGTAGGCCCCGACGGCAATGAGCTCGCCGTGCGCCATGTTGATGATGCCCATCAGGCCGAAGGTGATCGCAAGGCCGATGGCGACGACCAGCAGGACCGAGCCTAACGAAAGCCCGCGGAACGCGGTGCCGACAGCATTGATTCTGGAAATGTGCACGTCGATCTGGTGGAGTGCGGTCCTCGCTGCGTTGACTGTGTCCACGTCCTTCTTCGCTTCCGCTTCAGCGAGAATCGTCTTGATCGTGTCATTCGCGGCGAGTGAATGGAGTTCACCGAGAGTCAGACAAGCCGCCACCCGTTCTTCCGGGACAGGCGAGCGGAGCCGGATGATGGCGATGGCCTCCTCCAGCGCGCGCAGTGCCTTCGTATCTTTTTCAGTGGTCTTCAACAGCAGCAGCGCCGGAAGCTTTTCCTGCTTCTGCCCGATAGCGGAATCCTGAATGGCGCGGATGCGTTTTTCCGAGTCTGGATCTGCTAGCGCCGCGAGATCGGAAACTTCCTTCATCGCTTTGCGCAGGCCGGAATCAGTATCAGCAAATTCAACTTCCTTCGGATTGATGCGGATGGTAGTGCCGTCCGGTGCCAGCAGCGGAGAATTGTCGGAAACGCGCAACGTTGCGAAGGAACCGTCGGCACCCGCCGCTCCTGTCAGAGTCACCGGTGTCACGAGGCCCCCGGCATTCTGATGGAGAAAAATCGCGCCTTCCTTCCATTTCCCAAACCATGAAACCGCTTCCGGAGACGGCTTGAGCTTCATGGCAAGAATGATTTCCTTCTGTTCTGCCGGAGTCCCGGCCACCAGTGCCGAGGCAATCGTCTCACGAACGGATTTTTCCGGCGCTTGGGCGTATGCGGTCGCCGGGATCATCAGGCCGATCACCAGGGAGAGGACCAGCCGCTTTGCGAGAAAGGTGGCGAAAAGCATTTGCATGGAATCCTCTGCCGGGAAGCACCGACTGTGCCATGCCGCCGTGTAAATACTCGCGGTCCGTGGAATGCCCACGGGGAAACAGGCACATTTCCGCACCGCATGCCGTTGATCCCGATCGTCTTTTGCCGACGCCGGGGATCGACAAACACCATTTCATCTGCATCATTTCCCGCGATGATGGATGGCTCACTGCTGGTGCTCGGGATCGCCGGGCCCGAACTAACGACTGAAGAAGCCGCGCTTTTCCGCAAGCTGCAGCCGGCGGGCTATATCCTTTTCACAAGAAACATCGTCTCGCCCTTGCAGACGCGGAAACTCACCGACTGCCTCCGCGAGCTTTCATCGGAAACGCCCATCATCGCCATCGATCAGGAAGGCGGCCGGGTCACGCGGACTAGGGGAATCGCGCCCGCCGCGCCGTCCGCGCCAGCGTTGGCAAAGTTCGGAAACCTTGGGAAAATCGCGGACGCCGGAGCCTTCACCGGCGATCTCCTGCGCCTGCTGGGCTTCAACCTGAATTTTGCCCCCGTCCTCGATCTCGACCATTTTCCTAACACTCAAAATGCTCTCCGTGGCCGTTGTTGGGGGCGCGACCCGCAGCGCGTCATCGACTACGCCGGCCAGTGGAATCGCTGGATGCGGAAACGCGGCATCGCCGGCTGCGGCAAGCATTTCCCCGCCTGCGGCCGCGCCCAGTCGGATCCGCACCACGATCTGCCGTCCTCTCCGGCCACGCTGGAGGAATTGCTCCGCGAGGACGTCATTCCCTACACCGCTTTGATGCCGGAGCTGGACGCCATCATGCTTGCCCACATCGAGTTTCCTCACATCGATCCGGATTTCCCCGCATCGCTATCGCCCCGGATCATCCGCCGGTTTCTGCGCGATCAGCTCGGCTTCGACCGCCATCTCGTACTGACCGACGATCTCGATATGGGTGCCATCACCACTCGCTACGGCCGCGGCCAGGATGTGAAACTCGCCATCGAAGCCGGGAACGACCTCGCCCTCATCTGCCACCGCACCGACACTGCGGAGATCGCTGCGGAGGCCGTCGCCGCGCTGCCGCACTGGATGACCGGGGAAGCTCGCGACCGGGTGGAACGTTTCCGCCGGAAACTCCACGGCCCGCTCGTCTGGTCGGAGAAAAAATGGGGTGATACCTGCGATTTCCTATCAAAACTTGCCGCCGAAGTCCCTGAAATCCAGACAGATCACGCATCCAGCCCGGTAGCAGACTATTGAACCCGGAAATCGCGCTTTGCCATGCGGGGGGAAACTGTTACCTCCGCGCCGATGAACCAAGTGCATTTGATTGGCGGAGAAAAAGGCGGAGTGGGCAAGTCGGTGATGTCGCGGGTGTTCGCCCAGTATTGCATCGACCGGAACATCCCGTTCCAAGGATTCGATTCGGACCGCTCGCACGGCTCGTTCATGCGGTTCTATCAGGGTTTCACCGAGCATGTCGGCCTGGAGGATTTTCAAAGCCTTGATCGCCTCGCCGAGGCTGCCCTTCAGGGAGATGACGGCACCCAGGTGCTGGTGGACCTCGCCGCCCAGAGCAGCAGCTCGCTGCGCGGCTGGATGGAAGATACAGGCGTGCTTGAACTCTTCCGCGACGCCGGGGTGATGGTGAACTGCTGGCACATCCTCGACGACGGCCGCGACTCGTTAGAAATGCTCGGCCGCCTGTTGGAAGATTTCAAAACCGAGGTCCGCTACGTCGTCGTCCTCAACCACGGCCGCGGCGCACGCTTCGATGCCTTCCACGCCTCCCGCCAGAAGACCCGCGCGATGGAGCTCGGCGCGAAATTCATCGAGCTGCCAAGACTCCATGAAGGCTCGATGCGCCAAGTGGACCACTCGAATTCCAGCTTCTGGGCCGCCATCAACGCTGCGGAAAACGGCGACCAGCTCCTCGGCCTGCTCGACCGCCAGCGCGTCAAAGTCTGGCTGCGCAAAACCTATTCGGAACTCGACTCCCTAGGTCTGAGCAATATTTCCCGCCGGGAAATTTCCTGAATTATTCGGCTGCAGATGGAGTCAAAGCGGCTACGTTGACCAACAGTCTCTAGAAAACATTATGAAATTCATCATTCCCCGGCTCACCGCCGCAGCAGTTGCCATCCTAACGACAGCCATCATCATTCCGGAAGCGCACGCCACCAAGCTCAGGCTCAGCGGTTCCGGTTACTACGATCTCGCCAGCAGAGAAAGCTACTTCAGAGGCGGGCGCCCCCAGAGCGGACGCTACGACAACCTCGGAGAGGGGTACTATCGAAACGCCGAAATCGGCATGGAGCGTGTGGTCAATCGCTGGAATAGCCGGTCCGGCAGCATGAGCTTCGAGCTATGGGCAATGCCCTTCTACGGCGCGACCAGCGGCCCCGTCCTCATGACCTATGGCCTTGATCCCCTCAAGGGCGGCTTCCATTACTCTAACGTCGTCGCCTTCGGTAAGGCGGTCTCGCTCAACAAGCGCAGGTATCCGGAATTCGAACTCTACGAATACACCAAAAAGGGCTGGGTATGGCGCGACCTGCTGAAGTTCAGCTCGAAGACCCTTCTCTGACAGACAGCTTCCGTTCACCTGACATGCCGGGACGCAGGCCTGCTGTTCCCGGCATGTTCGTGTCCGGCATCGTTGAAATTTTTCCTGCCCACCATGAAACCCATCACTCAAATCACCGGCGCGCTCGCCATCGCCATCCTCTGCGGCTCCGGTGGCTACCTACTAGGCAAACGGCAATCTGCCGCGACCACGCCTGAAACTGTCGCGCGCGACGAAATCAAACGTCCACCTGGCAATATCTCGTCCACCCGGACCAGTGGCTCCCCTTCCCTCGACGTCGCAGACCTGCGTCCGAAACTCGATGCCGAGAAAAATCCACTGCTCCGCTTCAAACTCGCAATGCAGAATATGGAAGCGTGGGTAAAGCATCACCCAGTGAACGCGCTGGACTGGTTGAAAAGCCAACCGAAAACCGAACGCCGCGACGAGTTGATCCGCCTCGCCCTCAATCATTTTTCGGAAAACGATCCAAAAGGCGCGGCCGACTGGGCAAACGAGAATCTATCAGGTGCAGACCTGAACAACACCCTCATCGCGATCGCGGAAAACTGGGCCGAACAGAACGGACTCGAGGCCACCACCTGGTTCCTCGCCCTCCCCCCGTCCACCCAGCGCGACGCTGCCGTGGAGAATATGATGTTCTCATGGGCATCCAACGAACCCGAAGCCGCACTCCGCTATCTCAAGGAGAACCCGGCGCTCGGCGACCTGTCACCCGTTCTGCAACGCGCCGCCCTCGCTGGATGGGCGAAGAGCGATCCCGTAAAAGCAGTATCCACCAGCCTGTCACTCAGTCGGGCTAACAACGATCCCGGACTCTTCGGCAATACCCTAGCCAACTGGGCGACGATGGACTTGCAGGCCAGCTCCGACTGGCTGATGGAGCATGTGAAAACCGGCGGTGAACGCACCGCGGCTGTGCAGGAACTCGCCACCATCTACGCCCAGCAATCACCGGAAACCGGGATCGTCTGGCTGGAAAAACTCAACGCCGGCAACGAACGCGACGCCGCCGCCAGCTCGCTCGTCGCCGCATGGTCGAGAGCCGATGCCGCCTCCGCAGCCAAGTGGGCGGCCTCACAGAACTCCTCGGCGCTCTCGCCGGACGCGGTCTCAAGCCTCGTTCACAATTTCCTCATGAACGACGCCAGCGCCTTCCAAACCTGGCGCTCGTCTCTCACCGGAGGCCCGATCAAACAGGAGGCCGACAAGATCGGCACCCCGGCAGCGGAGGAATGACCCGCAACCGTCTATCTCACCTATCTCACCTATCTCTCATTTACCCAACACCCAAGAAACGTGCGGTGTGTAGAGGTCCGGCTCCAGCAGGAACGAGTCGTGGCCCTTGTCCGAATGCACGATGATGTGCATGACATCCACCTTCGCCTGCTCCAGATACCTGACCAGCTCGGACTGCTCTTCCGGATAGAAACAGAAGTCGGAGTCGATCGAAAAAACCAGCCACTTCTGACCGGCCAGTCGCGCGCGCTCGAATAGATCCGCCGGCGCTTCCGCATCGCCTTCCTGCGTGGCGTCGTAGCGCGACCAGAGATCGATGATGCGCAGGTATGTGTTCGCATCGAAGCGTTTCACAAATTTTTTCCCCTGATGGAGCATGTAGCTTTGGAACTGGTCGCGCACCCGGTACCAGGCCAGCACGTCGTCCGCCTGCACCACGTCCTGCCGCGCGCGGGTCTCGAAGGCATCCAGATGGACGAAGGTCTTGTGCGAGATCATCCTCGCCAGCGCGAGCCCGTAGAGCGGCGGCGAGTTGTCGTAATAATCGCCGCCGTTGAAATATGGGTCGTTTTCAATCGCGAGGATCTGTTCGAAAAGGATCAGGCGGTTGAGCACCGTCGTCTTGTAGCCGGACGCGATGATAATCACGTTTCGGATCCGATCGGCCTGACGGGTAGCGAATGTTAGAGCCACCAGCCCGCCCACCGAAGGGCCGACCACCGCATGCAGCACGTCGATTTCAAAATGGTCCAACAGGCGGCAGAAAACCTCTACCTGGTCCGCCGCCGTCACTGCGGGAAATTTCGCGCCGTAGGCTTTCCCCGTTTCTGGATTGATCGACGCCGGGCCTGTGCTTCCATAACAACCGCCCAGGTAATTTGCGCAGATAACAAAATACTTGTCAGTATCGATGGCCTTGCCGGGGCCGATCATCGCCTCCCACCAGCCTTCGTGGAGTTCGGGTTGCCACAACGCGCCCACTCCGTCGATGTCCGGATTGTAGCCCACCGCATGGTGCGATCCTGATAGTGCATGAAACAGGAAAACCGCGTTCGAGCGATCCGCATTCAGGTGGCCCCAGGTTTCATAAGCCAGTGTGACGCTTGGTAAAACCCCGCCATCGCGCAGCCTCACCGGATGGGCGGAGCTGCCTGTTTGGAAAAATCGGGTCTGGGTCGTGGCGGGCATGCGCCGAGCCTAAACGGCATTCATCCGACAGCGCAAGGGTCTGCTGAGCACCACGGAAGCCTGTTTCCCAACGCCTCGCGGAACGCTTAATTACGGGGAAGTCCCATGAAACACACCCCTCTTCCCTGCCTCTACGCCTTCCTCACCGCCTGCAGCATCGGCAGGTGGCCCACCGTGACCAGCGGACCGCCCGCCCACGCCTGATTCGGCTTCCTGCCGGAAAATTCGTAAAAAGGCGCGCTGTTCCAATACTATCAGCCGAACGCCGGATCCAAATGGCGGAACAACTGGACATCGCGCCTCGGTTTCACCGGCGTTTCTTGGAACGACTCCCGCACTGCCACACTCATCGCGCCGCACTTCGTCGTCATGGCCGCGCATTTCATCTGCCCTGGCAGCGTGCCGGTCATTTTCCATGACAAGCAGGTAAATTGCCACGAACGCTTCATCGACTCGGCTAGATCGCTGAATGTCGGCGATATCGCTGTTGCCAAACTCAATCTACCCCTGCCGCCGGAAATCAAATGCTACCGCTTCTTGGAAGACCCGGAAGTCTTTGCCCGTTTGTTTTCCTGGGTCCCGCTGGAAATCCCAGAAGACGCCATCGAAATCTTGGACGAATCCAAACTCCCCGCCGGCTGGTGCGCGGACGAAACCCGCATTTCCTCACGATCCATCGGCGATGCGTGGCTGCGCTCCTTGCGAACCGTCGTCCTAGCTGTTCCATCAGTTGTTATATCCGGCGAATGGAACTATCTGCTCAATCCGGCGCATCCACGTTTCCCCGAAATCCAAATCGGCGGAGCCCGGCCATTTCAGCCAGACCCGAGGTTCTCCTGAATAGGGTGGCCCACCATTTGGACCTTGGCTCCGAACACGCAGGGAGTTAGGACTGAAATCGTTATCCAAGCGGGTCACCACGCTCCATGCTGCTAGTCCCGCAGCAAGGGCGTGGATCTCTCCCGCACGATGCTCAGGGTCACGCCTTGACCGGCATTACCTGGTGATCGGCCGGCCGTTTTGGAATCTCGGTCGTCGGCCCGGACCCTACCCGCGAAGGAGCAATCCCGCAACGTTTTACTGTTCCACTTTTTAGAAGTATTTATGCTACTTTTCGTATTATTCAAATCCTATTGAAGAGTCCATGGTCTTGCAGTTGTCCGACACAACCTACCCCGGCAAATCATGAAACTGACCCATCGCAATCATGTTTCGTCCTCCCCATTTGTCGGGATGATCGAAACCAAACTCAAAACTCTCGAACCCTTTCTCCAAATCGATGAGGCCCGCGTTCATCTGATAGCACTAGTTCCCAAACAAAAGGTAATAGCTGCTGACCGCTGCTTCCCATCCATCGGGCCGCTCGCCTGTCTGCCCGGACTTGCGCCCGTCACCGGACTAGATGCCCAGCCCCCACTCCCGGCTGGGACGGTCACCACTACCGCGGACATAACCTTCATCCACCAGTTTACATCGGACCTGGATGATGGGGGCGATGTCGGCGTGAGCAGCGCCGGTTTCAAGTTTGACCTTGTTCACCGTCTCGACGGCGGCCGCTCAGTCGGCTGGGGCTTGGGCTACACGGCGGATTTCTTTTCGTTCTGGATTGGTGAATACACCAGCGTCCCGCTTTTCGTCCGCGCCAGCCGGGCAATCACCTCGAACCTCACGCTCAATCTTTACGGCGGCATCCTGCTCGGCGGCTCGACCGAACTCGAAAACTCAAACGGCGGTGACCTGATTG
>JBBRCO010000108.1:0-13868 GCA_038204755.1 Verrucomicrobiales bacterium | reverse complement strand
GGTCATCAGATCGGTGATTTCACTTTCCAGATCCGTCGCGTAGGAATTCGCCTTGTTCTTGAAATAATGATACGCGCTGAGCAGCGGAATCGCCAATACGAGGCCGACCGCGGTGGTCACCAGCGCCTTGGAAATGCCATCCGCCATCATGCTGGGATCGCCCAATTCGCCCGCCACGGCCACGACATCGAACACGTCGATCATCCCGAAAATCGTTCCTAGCAGGCCGAGCAAGGGTTCCAGGTTACCAATGACGGCGATGGGATAGGCCCGCTGGGTCATGTTGTTGATTTCGCGCGATGCGATGTCTCCCGCGATCCCGCTGAGCTCGGGACTGGGAGTGCTGCGATGGCGGACGAGAAAGAGCGTGATCCGGCCGATGGTGCTCGGGCTGGCCGCCGCGTAGGCGTCGAGTTCTTCCATTTTCCCAGCAGCCCAGAGTTTTCTGGCATGGTCGGTAAAGCCGGCGGGGATGATGTTTTTGCGGCGTTGCGCGGCAAGCGAACCGACAAAATAACCGCCCGCCACCACCGACAGCGTGATCTGGACAACGGTCACCCATCCACCGTATTGCAGCTTCACCAACCAGTTCGGGAGTGAACTGCTGGCCGCGCCGGCAGGAGCTGCGGCCGCCTCGGGAGCAGCCGCAGCAGGCTCCGTCTGGGCGGTGAGTGGAATGTAAGTGAATAAAGCGCCTAACAAAAGAAGGGCCGCGCTATAACGAAAGTATCGCTGGATCATCATGTGCCGCCCTTTACGAAAAGCGTTTCTGGATCCTTTCACCGGACGGGACCACGATTGAAATCCCTTTCTCAATCCGGCCGCAGCGGGATCTTTTTCACTCCACACCCCACGCCTCGTTCGGTTTGGGGCCGAGCTCGAGCTCGAGGGTGCCTCCTTTGACGAGGATATCGTGCGGTAACTGATAGGAACTCCACGGCTGTCCATTGAGGCGGGCGGCCTGGATATAACAGTTTTCCGGACGGTTGTTTTTCGTGGTGATGACGAATGTCCTACCCGGATGATAGGCGGGGTTGAGCTGGATGGTGGTCTTGTCGAACATCGGGGCGGTGAGGTCGAACTTCGGGTGGATCGAAGCGCCACCATCCATGTCGAAGAGTCCGATGGCCATCAGCGCGCTGAGAGCTCCCATCTGGCCCTGGTCTTCATCGCCATTGTAACCGCCGAAGGGTGTGATGTCGGAAAACGTGGTGGAGTGGACCTTGCGCACCCAGTATTGCGAGCGCCACGGCTTGCCAATGTGGGAAAACACGTGCGCCATGCCGGTGGATGGCTGGTTTTCGTAATCCACCCAGGCGATGGCGTGTTTGCCATGGTCCGCGATGAAACGAAGCGGCTCGGCCTTGTTGAAATTGCCTTCAAGCCGCTCCGCCATCGCGTCCGTGCCGCCGAAGAGGGTGGCCAGTTTCGGCAGGTCATGCGGGACGTAGAATGAATAAATGGCGGAGGTGGATTCGACGAAACCCTTGGCGGCGAATCCCACGGCCACCGGTTCGAATGGCTCATACCACGATCCATCAAGCCGGCGCGGGCGCATCCAGCCGACCTGTTTGTCCCAGACGTTGGTGAAATTCGCCGCGCGTTTTTCAAACAGCGCCGCGTCATCGGTCTTGCCGAGAGATCTGGCGAGCTGGGCGAGGCACCAATCCTGATAGGCATACTCCAGAGTCATCGCCGCACCCTGGCGGTGGCCGCCCTGGGAATTCGGGATGTCTTCCGGCACATAGCCGCGGTCCACATAATAACTCATGCCGCCGCCGTTGGCGTCCTTCCGGTGTTCATACCCGGCGTGATCCCGGATGCCGCCGGGGAAGGCGTTCTTGCGGAGTCCGGCATAGGCCGCCTCCGCATCCCAGTTCCGGATTCCCTTGTGCCATGCCGCGGCGAAAAACGAGGCTGCGGGATCGCCGATCATCACATAGGTATAGTTCCCACCCGACGGCCCGCGCGGGATGAGGCCGCCGTTTTTATACATGTTGATCATGGTTTCGGCGAAGCCGTCCATCACTTCCGGCCACGCGAGCGGCCATAGCACGTTGAGCGACCATTGTGCGCCCCATAGCGCGTCGAAGTTATAATGCGGCAGCTTGCCCTGGCGGATGGCTGGTGCGGAACCGGTGTTGTCGATGTAGCGGCCGTCCGCATCACTGACGATCCGCCGTCCTAGCAGCGAGTGCCAGGTATCGGTGTAAAACTTGGTCTTCTGCGCATCGCTGCCGCCTTCCACCTGGATGCGGCCGAGCCATGAGTTCCAATCGTCCGCAGACTCGGTGCAAACGCGGTCGAAATCCCAATGCGGAAGTTCACTGGCCAGGTTGGCGCGCGCTCCTTCGATTCCGGTGTAGGAAACGGCGGCTTTCATCAGCACCGGTGCCTTCACCGAGCCGAAGTCCACCACGGCTTTGCCCGATTTCCAATCACCAATGGCCAGGAAGGGACTTTGGAATTTCGCAATGAAATACACCTTCAACGGCTTCGGCCGCCGCATCGTGGGACTCATCGTGAACGTGCCTTCCACCGCGGTGTTTTCGGCGGCGGGTTTCACCTCGATATCTAGCATCCTGCACTCCATCAGAGGCTTCGCAACGTCGATCACGACGCGCGCGGTTTCGCCCGGCGGATAGGTGTAACGATGAAAACCGACGCGCGTGGTCGAGGTGAGCTCGGCGGTGATGCCATGGGTTTCGAGAAACACCTTGTGATAGCCCGGGCGGACGATCTCACCCGTGTGGGAAAACTTCGATGCGTAGTTTTGCAGCTCGCTTTTCCCTGTGACCGGCATCACCGCGAGGCCAGCGAGTTGCCAGCCATGGATGTGGCTGAAGCACTCGATGGTGGTGTCATTATAACGATAGCCCGCGTCCCAATCGCCATTGGTCTGCGTGTCCGGGCTGAGGTTCACCATGCCGAACGGGCGGCTGGCCGAGTTGAAATAGAACCAGCGTGGCTTGACGGTGTCGATCTGGGGGTTCACCCAGTCCACCGGCTTTTTGTCAGCCCATGCCGGGGTGGTCATGGCGGCCAGGAGGATGGCGGAAACAAGCTGGATTCCAATGTTCATGGCGGCGATTGGAATCTCCACCAGCTTGCAATGCGAGCGAAAATGCGGAGGAATTCGTTTCGGGACGATTGTCGATCGCCCGCGAACTACGGTTTTTCCAGCAATCACCGCAGCGGAAGCGGACTTGGACCCTGGTCGATGAACGGAGCCGTTCCTTCATCGAAATGCCAAAAGAACCCGCCACCGCCAAACGACCGCGCGGTTTCATCTGGCCTTCGCCGGAGCGTCCCGGAAATCCTTGAATCCTACGATCTGGGGCGCGGTATTGTCCTCCCCGCCGTAAACGAACATCACAATTCGGGACCGTGGATCATGCACCCACTTGGTCTGGGAGATCGGGTGGAACTGCGGATCGTCCGCGACGAGATAGGATAGATTCACGTCATAGGGTTCGGCTCCGGCGGCCGGCGCGTCGGTCACCACGCGGGATTGGCCCGTCATCGCGAGTTTCTGGCTTCCCAACTGCCCTCCCACCGCATGCGGCGTGAGGTTGTACCACATCATCTGACCCTTTCGGAACTTGTCAGAGCTGGCGTCGATGATCTGGAACCGGACCGGCACGACCTTGTTCGCGGGATCCCCGCTGGCGACCAGATAGAAATCCACGATGGATTTCGCGAGCTTGCCGGACGGCGCATCGGCGGGGATTTCCCCGGCCTTGGCGACCGGTGCTGCTAACAACCGGACCGTAGTGTCGCCGCCTGCGATTTGATAAACGTCCGAGAAATTCATCTTCGGCAGCTGGACCTCCTGCGAGGTGACCCCGTCGAAAAGGAAAAGTTTATCCGGTGCACCTGCCGGAGGATTGAGGAACAGGATCCGGCAGGTGCGGGCAGCGGGTTTCTCCTGTGCATGGACAAGGATCGGAGCCAGGAGTGCGAGTAGGATGATGCGGCGCATGGGTTTGCAATAATTTATAAAGTTAGACGTTAAGTGGAGTGTGTCAAAATAATCCCGGGCTTCCGGTATCGTGCTGGAGGCCGCTCAAATCTCGTCCTGGGAAAGCCAGCGGAATGAGATCACTTCGAACCGGCGTCCGAACAACTCGTTTACGGGCGTCATGGCCACGACGATTCCGGAGCTGTTTGAAATGGTGGCGGTGGCTGCGTCGTTCGCCAAATCGACGAAATTCCTGCTCCGGCGGATCGTAGCTTCACAGACGGCACGGGCCTTGATCACATTTCCCGTCGCATCCCTGGCATCGCCATAGGCCCGGATCGTGAAGGTGTCGTCTCGGGCTGATAGAATCGGGGCGAGCGGCCGCAGGATATCCGCCTGCCGGGTCCATCCGGGAATCCCGTAAAGATTGTAGCCGTTCGCGGCCTCTTTAAACACGTAACCGGTATTTCCCGGCAGATTTCCGGTCGCGTAGTTCGAGGCAGGGGTTCCGGCGACGGGTTCCTTGGAGGTATCCTTCTGGAGAACCTTGTATGGATTCCGCCCGCTTGCGGCGAGCCGATCCAGGGCGGTTTGAATTGCCCCGGCGAGGGCGAGATCGCCGGATGACAACTGGCGGTTCACGAACTCGGAAAGCGATAGGAAAGGCCCGCGGAGCCTGACCTGGTTGACGATCTCCTGCGCGAGGAAATCGAGCTGGCCTTCGTCGAAAACCCGGTAACCCGCGTATTCCGCGCTCCCTGCGAAAGCGCCCGAAACGCCGGGTTTTTTCGATTCCACGTCTCCCGCCACACTGAAGCGGCTGACAGCATAGTCGGTTTCCGCAGAGAGGTCCGGATTTCCAGAACCCGCGATAAAAGGGATTTTTTGATTCCGGGCATGGCCTAGCAGAGCCCGCCAGGCGTCCACCGAAGTGGAGTTCACGTTGAACATCCCTTCGACCTCGAGGCGGGAGGCGATGGTCTTCCAGGACGTGGACGGAGTATCGACATTCCGGGTCGCGAGCGAGGTGGCATTCGCCGCGGAAACGGCTGCGAAGCTGACGTCCTGGGGCAACGGCTTGTAGGATCGGTTCGGCAGCGGAGCGGCGGCGTCCGTCAGGAAATTGGCATAGGTGGTTTTCGCGGTGATGGAGGATGTCGGCTTCCCGTATCCATTGGGAGCCGGCGCGATTGAGGAAAAGAACCAATCGTCGAACAAAATATGATTGAGGCAGTATGAGTCATCGTGCTGCATGTTCTCCGCACCTTTTGTGGAAGCCTCCGAAGAATTGAAGACCTTGTTGGCGGGGATCAGCGGCGTTGCATCACTGTTGCCGACGAGATTGAAGCAATAGGGCGGCACCGGATTCTCATAGCGGGCATCCCAATTCTGCAGTTCCGCCAGGGAACTCAGCGGCCGCAGCGGCAGCTCGGCGATCACACAGCGTGAAAGCCCGTTCGTCGGCTTGAACCCGGTCATGATGAATCCCCGCTTGGTCACCGGATCCGCATCCGGCAGATGCGGGTCGTTCTGGAAGAGTCCATGGAAACTGTATTCGAACGGCGAATTCACGTTATGAAGCATCCCGGGGTAGGTGTATTTGAGTGTCGGTTCTCTGGACCCCTTCAGCCCCATGGCGGTGTAGTTCACGAACGGACTGGACTGCACGAAGCCCTTGGAAGGAAGGTGGGTGTTGCTCGCCATGCGGGCGCCGAAGGTGACGGATAGAAAAGGAGTCGCCGCCTGCGCCTGTTCCAGCGACGGGGAAGGGAAAGCCCCGGCTGGAAGAGCAGATAGAATAACCGCGCCGCGGTTTTTTCGTAAGACATGCGGTAGGCGAGCACATTGCCCACCGGGACGCCTGCGCCGTTTCCTTGAGGGCTCCTCATGTCCAGATAGAGTCCCACCCCGATGGCACCGTTGTCCTTGAATTCCGAATCGAAGGAGACCGAGGTGCTGATCTTGCTGGAAGTAGCATATGCAGGCGTCGTGGAACCTCCCGTTTCCACCGGGTATGAAACGCCCATGCCGGGAGTATAGCCCGCAACCAGGGCGTTGGTCGCATCTATCGGACTATAAACCCTCGTTTCGCCCGGCGCAAATGTCCCGACCGAGCTCAATTTATAGGTGGTTTTCTTCGTCAACCCTCTACCATTCGCTGTGGTATCTCCCGCAATCTCGTCAGTTTGCAAAGTGACAGGTTTGGGGTCCGTGAGAGCCGCGCCTCCGATCTTGTAGGTGATCAACGGCGGCAGGGAACCATACAGAATGAATTCCAGATTGGGAGTCGAAGCGATCCTGGTGTTATACGGATTCCAAAGCGTGAACACGGGAGTGACGACAAGGTTCAGATCGCTTTTCCCCGGGAATTTGCCGCTGGGTGTCACCTTGTGGGAATAGATCCATTGCACGCGCGCGATGACCGGCAGGATGCGGGCCTTGTGGATGTAATTGTAAACATCGCCATCGATCCTAGCCGCCTGCGCTTCTGCCGTGATGCCTGTGCCGGCGTTCGTCGCGCTGAACTCCTTGTAAAGCGAACAATAGTTGGCCAGATTCGCCCAGCTCCCGATCGCGGGAAAACTATAGATCGGAATGTGGCTGGTGGCTCCCCGCCGGTAGTCGGACCAAGGATAGAGGATCGATCTAGCATTGAGCGGATCGCTCTCGGGACGGGTGAACAGGAGGTCCTTCGCCGGAGTCACGCGGAAGAACGGAAGTCCGCTGGTAGCGAGTCCCGTCCAACCGTCGGACACGAGTGACAAATCCTTGCGCCAGCCACCGGTGGCGGTATTCGTCAGCAAGCCTATGGAATTTACGGTCAGATCGTGAAAGTGCTCCTGCGACAACGTCTGGCTGCCGGTGATCGAGTAATCAAGAAGGTCGCCTTGCTTGATCGTGATCGCCTTCGCGCCGGGTGACATCGCGGCCGGATTTTTGAGCGACGCGTCCGTGAGCAGGCTGTCCAGGCCGAACGGCTTGGGATCGGCGGTGGAGTGGGACTTCGCGAGGTCCGACCAGGTGGCGGCATTCTCGGTGGTGGGGACATAGGGTCGCGGCAGGCGGGCCTTCTGATTCTCGCCGCTGACCCACCAAGCGTAACTGCCGCGCTGATTGCCAATGGTGACGCGGGTGGCAGTCAGATGGACCTGGCGCTTGGCAGGATCCTTTGTGCCCACGGATTTTTCGCCCAGTAACGTCACTTTGTTGGCCGCAGCCTTGGTATCAGGCGGCGAGTCCATGTCCGTGGCCAGCGGTCCGGAAGCAAGCCAGGACAAAAACCGCGCTTTCTTGTGTTCTGCATAAACCGGTGTGATCGGCCTGCCGGTCAGGTCGTGGTCGGTCCCTTCCCAGCTTTTCCAAACGCCCAGAACGGGCGGATTGCTTACACTGACAATGTCGGCGCGGGCGGTCACCCGGGTATCGAGACCCGCGTTTTTTTTGCAGTTCCCCCACCGCCAGCATCAATGCCATCCGGGCATTGCTGCGGGCAGCCGAAATATCGGACGACTGTGAGGACGCGCGGAGGCTCACCGAACTGAGCGAAAGCATTCCCACCGCGATGACCGTCAGCAGGATCATTAACGACAAGGTGACGACCAAGGCGAAGCCACGGGGAAGGAAATGACATGGGTTTGATTTCATGGGATTATCTGGCGAAACGATGTTCTGTCCTCGGCAACCGCGAGGGCTGCAGGTTCGCAGTTACAAAAGCGAATGTAAATACTTCGATTTTACCGGCCCGGATCCCTCCCTATTTCAATGGCTTCCTGCGATCCTCCCGGCTGCGGCTATTTCTGAAAGGCCTGACACTGGGTGCGGACCCTGCACCGAGCCGGACGAGAAAGATCCGCCCCTGCGATCAGGTTGCTCTCAATCGCATGGGATCGCCCCGGTGGTCGCCGCCGATTTTTATAAACTTCTGCTCGAAAAATCCGAGTGGTGATGAAATAAAACCCATCCCCTCACTCCGCACTCGGGCCAATTCCTTTCCCGCGTGCTTGAGAGAGAAAGTCCCTAGCAAATCGACAAAGTTTTTCCCATCTCAACTCCCATGCTCACCCGCCCCCCCGCCAGCCAGCCAACCAGCTTTGACTCCTGCGGGAGATTTCACTGGATTTCCGAGCAGTTTACTCGTCAATCATTAGTGATCAAATCCATACGCATCACAGATAGATCATGCAAACGCACCTTCACATTCGTTTCCCCTGGCTTCAGATGGTATTTCTTGTCCTCCTCCTTACCGCCGCGATCGGGTGTGACGATAGAGAGAAGCCTGTCGAGAAAGGCAATCGGCTGCTGGGGATAGCCGTGACGGAATCGGAGAACAAGGACTTCGACGGCGCAATGGCACTGGCGAAGGACGCCGGTATTCAAGTCGTGAGTCTCAAGCTGGACTGGGACGATGTGGAGAAAGAACCGGGAGCGCTTCATCGCCCTGGCCCGAAATCGCCAACCTCTGCTATCCGCTTACGGCTGCGTCCAAAGTCCGGGAACCCAAAGTCGTTCGCGATGATTTCGACGCCATCTGCAACAAGAACCGGGAACGGCCGATTTCTTTTGTCGAGGCCGGCTATCCTTCCGGGAGCCCGTGTGAAAGCTCTGAAGCCAAGCAGCGGCAGTTCGTGGATGAACTCGTCATGGCATGGGATCTACACGCGGAGCAGGTGCAATGTGTCATGTTCGTCTGGCTTAACGATGCATCGGCACGGGAGATCGAAGAATAGAAAAAATACTACGGCATCGCAGACCCGGCGATCGGAGATTTCCTAGGCACCCTTGGGCTGCGCACTTTCAAAGGTGCGGGCACGGATAAGCCGGCATTCACGGCGCTGAAGCACCATGCTAAAAAGCGCGGCTGGCCATGATAAGGTCGGAATCATCATCACCTTGATTCCCCGCCGTCCGGTCCGGCTTGGACGGCTTTTTCAGAGGCCTCCTGAAAAAGCATTTTACTAGCAATCGGTGGGTGGACCTATAAGAGGAAGGTATGAAGATTTTATTCTCCCTGTCGTTTCTTATCCTGGCTCTTCCCGGCAGTTCCATTGCTGCGGCGGTCACCACTTCGGATCAACTGGCCGTTGCGGTGAAAAACGCCGGGAAGGGAGCGGTGATCGAGCTCGCGGAGGGGCGTTTTGAGATTTCAGAACCCTTGGATCTGCCGGCTGGTGTAACGATGAAAGGCGCGGGGGCGGGGAAGACGGTGATCACCCACAGCCCGGCTTGGAAAGCTGCTACGGCCACCTTGCCGGATCCGGAGATAGACTTCAAAAAATTCGACAAGAGCGGCTACCTCATCCGGCTCCCGGACAATGCGGGTGGAATCACCCTATCGGATCTGACGCTTACCGGCCCGCAGCTGCATGGTGCGATTTACGGCTGGGGAAACGACCGCATCCATCTGCACGACCTCCGCATTGAGGATTTCATGTATTCGGGGATCCGCGCCTACCAAACAAGCAATGCGAGGATCCATGATTGCGTTTTCGTTGATGCCGGAATGCGTTGGAAGAAAGGCAAGCCAGGCGTGAAAGGCGGAATCACCGGGGGGGCGATTTTCATGATCTGGATGAAGGACAGCGAGATTTCCAACAACCGCTTCCTCCGCACGAAAACGGCACCGGAACAACATTACTACGGCATCAAGGGCAGGCAGGGAAAGCGGATCCACATTCACCACAACACCATCGAAACGAACTTTTCCATCGAGTTCCCTTTCGAAAATGACGAGGACGTCGAGATCGATCACAACATCCTCAAAGGCACCGTATCGATCCCGAAGCATGGCGGCGGCCCCGTGCCGGAAAGCGGTTCCACTTTCCATATCCATCACAACTATTTCACCCAAAGCTATTCGATTGAGTTCCCGAGGAACGGGGTCGAGATCGACCACAACCTCTTCGATTTCGATATAAAGAACGACGGAGGAAACCTGATATCCGGATTCGGCGGAGTTTCCGCGAAGGGTCCGGTGAAATTCCATAACAACCTGGTGAACAATCCGGGGCGCGGCGTGATGTGGATCGACAAGCCATTCAACGGCATCGAATTCCGCAATAACCAGATCATCGCGCGGACCACTGCGACGCCCCGCAGCGAGGGATTGTTCGGATTCCACAAGGATAGCGATTTCGCAACGCATGTCTTCCGCGACAACGTGATCGAATGCATCGGAAAGGAGCGCCCGCTATTCAGGAACGACGAAAGCGGCAAGGCAAAGGTCGAAGGAAACAGACTCGGGAACCTGAGTGACACCGGGCGATACGGAAATTTAAAAACAGGGTCGAAACAGGGGTTGGAGGAACCGCTCGAATTCCGTTGCGGGGTGAATGGGGAACTTATGGTCGCTGGTTGGAAAGCGATCTCTGCCGCCGGAAAATAATGACAGAAGACATGATGAAAGAAGGCCTATCCCGCCGTCATCTTCGAGCGGCCTCATAGCGTCATCCCCAATCCCTCGAGTGGGCGCGGGATGCGTTGTCCCAGGCGCGTTGGAGTGCCTCCAGCGCTTTTTCATCATCGTTGTATTGGAGGAAATGGCGGACGTGCGGTTCCACTGCGGCGGCCTCCCCTCCGGCGCGCAGCCATGCCGTGCAAGTCCAGCCAGCGGATCATGTAGTGCTGCACGGTGGAGGGAGCCCCGTCGTGGGCGATCCACATGGAGATGATGTATTCCGCGTCCTGTGTTTCCCCGTATTTTTCGAGCCACTGCATCACGGCATCCTTCACCACGGCGGGGTTTCCGGCGTTTTCCAGCCAGACCTTGAAGATGAAAGTGGCGCCGGCCAGCTCACCGTGGTCGGCCAGCCATTGCATCACAGGCGTTTCCACCGTGGCGGGAGATCCCGCGTGCTTCAGCCATGATCCCAGCATGGAACGGGAAACCTCCAGATGTGAATTACCGGCCAACCATGCGCCGACTCTTTCTTCGATCAGCCGGGCGGACCCGCCGTAGTCCAGCCAGGCGATCAGTAAATATTGTGCATTTTCCTCTCCGCCATGGAGGGCCAGCCAACGAATCATGAACGGCTCTACCAGATCCGGGTCGTTCGTGTTTTTGATCCACGCCTCCATCAGATGATTGGCGTTGGTGAGCTCCCCGTGCGCACCCAGCCACCGGAGGAATGAGTCCCGCACTGTTTGCGGGGATTTTCCAAACTTGAGCCAAGCGGAAATCAGATAAATCGCCTCAGCGTGCCCTTCGTGTCGGGCCAACCAAGCCGCCACGTCTGCTTCCAACCACTCGGGGGCAGCCGCATGCTCCAGCCAAGAGCGGATTACGAAAGAGGCCTCGACCTGTAGCCCATGCAATGCCAGCCACTGCTTCACGGATTCCTGCACCGAGCCGGGATCGTTTCCTGCGTCCAGCCTAGGCCCGCAGAGGATAAGAGGCCTCCCACAGGGTGTTGTGCGCTGCCAGCCACCGCAGGGCGATTTCCTCCACCACGCCGGGGGATTCCGCACGTCTCAGCCAGGCCACGAGGAGGTAGCGGGCCTCGGGTTTTTCCCCATGCTCCGCGAGCCACCGCTGCACCCGCCCCTGCACCGCACCGGTCGGTTTTCCCTTCTCCAGCCAGTCCGCTAACGCAAAACGGGCCTCCAGAGGCGTGCCCTCCAAGTGCGCCAGTTCCCTCTCCCGCGTGCTGGCCACATAGTGCTGGAAATCCCCATCACCGCCCTCGTCCGGACCTTGCGAATCCACCTCCGGACCCCGTTTGGCGCAAAGTGAGGGAATCATGGGGGGAGCCGGGTGGCCAGGCGGAAATCCAATGTTTTCTTCCATTTCGATGGTGATGGCAGGCTGGTGGGCGGACTGGAAAATGGCGAGGGAAAAGCCGCCGCCCGACGAGGAAATCTCCCACCACAGCATCCGTGCAATTGTGGATCATTCATTGACCGGATGCCGATGATCGGGTAGCGGCCAGCTATCACAACGACCTTATCGATGAATGGTCGCTCGCAGGCGGTGAGAATCCCCGAGGAACTCAGATTTGAGGCCAAGGAGGTCTCGATCCAAAAATGCGCGGATTCGATCACCGGAAACCCGGCAAGCGCGGATGTGCAATTTCATTCACTGGCCCTATGGCATCAGAAGGATCGAACTTTCAAGGTGCTCCGGGGGGCGTTCAGGAAATGAATGGGAGCTTGCCTAGATGAAGCCCTTCAACATCCCTTGATAATACATAGGTTTGAGCCCGTGGACTTTCAGCACCCACCACATGCCCCGCTCAATCGCCGGGTCCAGGAACGGGATGCTCGGCATCAACTTCTCGTCGTAACCGAACTCGCACATGAGCACCTTGCCGTATTCGGTGATGATGGGACATGCCGAATAGCCGTTGTACTTCATGGCCGGTTCCTTGTTTTCCATTATGGAAACCAGGTTGGCTGCAGCGATTGGAGCTTGTATCCGTATGGCGGCACCGGTCTTGCTGGTGGGTAATCCGGCCACATCCCCCAGGGAAATGATGTTTTTGAACTTGGAATGAACAAGGGTCTCCTTATCGACTTTGATCCAACCGCCCTGGTTTTCCTGGTCAATGGGAACTGAAACCACGGACTTCTTGATGAAGTCCGGCGCGCTCATTGGCGGCACGATGTGCAGCATGTCAAAATCAACCACTCGCTTCTCATGGGTGGCGCCCACGGGGATCGGATTGGCCGAGGGCTTGGGCAACAGGTCGAAATACGCCTTTTTCGCCACGGTGTCCACGCCCGTCAGCCGATGCTTGTATTTCACCGCGATCTCACGTTCGGCGAAGATTTCGACAAGCCGGTCGCCATAAACCTTGGGCTTCATCAACTCATTCTGGTTGGCAAAGTAGCTGATCTCGAAATTCTTCCTGAGATTCCGTCTCCTCAGGGAATGCTCGGCGAGCAAGCAGATCTTTTTGGGAGCACCACCGCATTTGACCTTGGTATAAGTATTGGTGAAAACCAGTTTGCCTTCCTTGCCACCTCCCAACTGCTTGATCGCATCGCGGCACAATGCGGCGCTCCGGTAATCGTAGATGGAATGAACGTTCCCTTCTCCGAGGGTTTTCCGGGATATTCCCTCAACCAGGTCGAAATCCATCTGACAGCCCGGAACCAGGACCAGAAAGTCATAAGAGATCTTGCCGCTGCCGGCCGTTGTCAGAGAATTACCATCAGGATTCAGTTCGGTCACCGAATCCTTCAGCCACTTCACATGCTTCGGAATCAACTGCTGGGTCGGTTTGGCAATCTCACCTGGGGTGAACAGATCGGCGGCGATCAGGGTGTAGCCGGGCTGATAATGATGGATTTCGTTAGGCTCGATGATCGTGACATCCACATGCCGGAGCAGGTCTGACAAATAGGCCGACATCGTGATTCCGGCGGCCCCACCGCCCACAATGACGATCTTCGCCTTCGCCTTGCTTTCGGAGAAATAATCGTAGCTGCGTTCCACAACCAAGGCACCGGCCAGCCCGGCTGCGCCAAACTTCAAGAACCGTCGGCGTGACAGAGATTTTTTCGCCTTGGCCGCGGCACGGGTGGTTTCATTCATGATTTCGTCGGGTTCTGCTGTGATTTGCCGTCGCCGGCCGGATGCCATGAGCATCGCTAAAGCCTGACTGGGAAACCGGCAACAAGTGGTGAATCAGGATCATTGGAAACGTCCCTCCAATGCAACCACAATCCGCCAGGCAGGACGATGAGAAATGCCTTTCTCCATGAGGGACCGAACGCGGAGCGCCGGAGCGGATCCACGGAGCCCTCCTTGGTTCTCCGCGACTTCCCATTCCCGATGCCCGACTTCCAATTTCCGACGACAGCGGGACGACAGCGGGACGACAGCGGGACGACAGCGGGACGACAGCGGGACGACAGCGGGACGACAGCGGGACGACAGCGGGACGACCGCGGGACGACAGCGGGACGA
>JBBRCO010000107.1:0-13957 GCA_038204755.1 Verrucomicrobiales bacterium | reverse complement strand
GCTTTCCTGCGTGACGGGCAGCGGCCTTGGGGGTGTGTCGCGACTCAGACCAAAAAGCACGGTGGCGTGAACGGCGGCGGCAAGGATGCCGGAAATGGTGAGATTCCGGGTCATTTCGACTTGGCGCGGGTCTCAATGCTGATCTTGGTGATGCCCGTCTCACGGACCTTGTCGAGCACGGCCATGGCGCTGCCAAACTCGGATTTCACATCGCCTGATAGAGAGACGTGCGGGTCGCCCCCACGAGCTGCGAGATTTTCCAACGCTGAGGCAAGCTGCTCGAATGACACGATCTGTTTGTCGAGGAACAAGGTGCCGTCGGAGTTGATGGAAATAGTCGTCAGATTATCGCGCCGCTGGGCGGAGCCGGTGGCGGCGGCGGGGAGGTTGAGCGCGATGCCGTTGTTCTTTACCATGGACATGGAAACCATGACAAAGGTGGCGAGCAGGAAGAAAATGATGTCGATCAGCGGGATGATCTCGATGCGTGCGTGCCGCTTACTTCGTGGCGACGGGATGGTGGTCATGGCCGGTAGTTAGATTGTTTTTCAGAAGGCTCATTTCAAGTCGTGCGGCGGCGTTTTCAATTTCCTGTCTGGCTTGTTCGAGCCGGGCATTGAGGAAATTGAATGGCAGCAGGGCGACCATGGCGATGACCAGGCCGAAGGCGGTGGCGATCAGGGCCTCGGCGATGCCACCGGTGATGGCAGTGGGTGCTCCGAGCTCGCTGGCGCCGAGCAGGCTGAAGGCCCGGATCATCCCGGTGACCGTGCCGAAAAGTCCGAGCAAAGGCGCTAGGGTGACGATGGTGTCGAGCAACGAAATGCCGCGGTTGAATCGCTGGAGCTCGACGCTTGAGGCGTGCAAGAGGGCGTTAGAAAATGAGACATCCCGATGTTCGAGAGCTTGGGTAAGCACTTTGGCGACATAGCCCTTGGATTTTCTGCCGATGTCACAGGCAGTTTGGAAATCGCCCGTTGCCGACGCGTCCAGCAGTTTTTCAACCGCAGAAGGATCACGGTGTTGGAACTCCTGGATGACGAAAAACAAGCGTTCGATGACGACGGACAACGCGACCAAGGAGGTAATAAGGAGTGGCCACATCACCGGGCCACCACGGACGAACATATCGATCATAAGTTATATTTGGGAATGAGGACGGCCCGGAGGACCGGGCCGTCCAAGGTTAAATTAGTTAGAATTCGGTGCGCAGCCCGACCACGACGCCGCGTCCTGCCATGGGGGCGATGTCTTTCAGGAACGAGGTGCTCTGGCGCGCCTCCTCGTTGGTTAAGTTTGTGCCTTTGATGTAGATCGTGCTATTGGTTGCGCCGATTTTCAGGTCATAGCTGATGCTAGCGCTGAGGAGAAAATAGCCGTCTGTGGGTAATTCGAAGTCGGCATTCCGGTTTTGCACGGCGGCATACTGCCCCTCGATGCGGGCCGAGAACGGGCCATTTCCATAGTCCAGCGCCGCACTGGTGCGGAACGGCGGGATTCGGGGAATCGGTTCCTTCGAAGCGCGATCTTCCGCATGGACGTAGTCGGCACGGAGGATCAAGTCGATCCTCTGATTGCTACCCGGGATGGCGGCGGATTTCGTGGATTTGGAGTCACTAGCAGGAACCTCTGCCACCGGCTCCAGCAAGTGGAAGGTGGTTTCGATTTCACCACCGTAGAAGTCCGCGCCGATGGCCTGATAGGCATAGATCGGCAAGAAATCCACCGGATCGACTCCGCCCGTGGGCTGGTTGCTGATGAAATCATTGAACCGATAGTAGAAACCGCTGACGCTGCCGGTGACGCGGCCGGCCTTTTTCCGAACGGATAGATCGAGTGACAGCGAGTCCTCGGTGCCGAGATCAGGATCGCCGACTTCGAAGGTGCCGGTGGCCACATGCGGGCCATCAGCAAACAGCTCGACGTAGGTGGGCGGGCGCTGGGTGTAGGCCACGGCCAAGGTGACGGCGTAGTCGTCCACCGGATTGTAAACGATTGCAGCCGAGGTGCTGAAGGCGTTGAACTCGCGGTCGATGCCGGGGCCGAACGCGGCGTTGGTTTCCGTCTCGTTCGTCTGGCGGTCATAGCGGGCGCCGAACTGGAAGCGGAACTTGTCGAGCGGGATTTCCTCGAAGAAAAAAGCCGAATTCACGAATGTCTGCACCGGCGGTAGGAACGCTTCGGCACCCAGCGCGGAAAATTCGTTTTCCTGCGACTCGAAGCCGACGGCACCTTCCAGCAGGCCGATTTTCTCATGCAGCAGCTCGACACGGCCATCATAGCCCTCGATGAGGAACTGCGTGCCCACCGCCGCTCCTTCGAACTCGGTGTGATCGTAGTCCGAGTAGCCGACCTTGTAGTTGATTTCCTTGATCCATGGCGTCGGTGTGTAAACTGCTCCCCGCAGGTCCCAGCGGCGCTGGCGGAGCTGGATGGTGACGTCTTCCTCCGCCACGGTGCCGTAGGTGGAATCCACGCCCGAGTAGGAAAAACCGAGATAGCCTTTTTCCCAAATGTAGGAGGCACCGAGACCAGCTCCTGTCGATTCGGTAGCGCTGTTAGTCAGATTTCCGCGGGCTTCCGGAGTGCCGGCCGGCAGCGGATCGCTGGCGCGGAGCTTGGCGGAGCGGGCGTATCCGGGGATGTCGAGATCGTTCGTTTCCCGGTTGAAGCCGTCGAGGTGGAAGACGATGGGACCGGCCCCCCAGGTGATCGCGCCGGACTCGGATAGCAAATCGTCCGCACTGCCCGCGCTGGTTTCAAATTTCCCTGTCGGCCAGGTGCCGGTGAAGCGTTCCTGCGGGATTCGGTCGTCGATGACGTTGACCACGCCGCCGATAGTGTTAGGCCCGTAGAGTAGAGTGGCCGGCCCCCGCACGACTTCCACGGAGCGGATGGTTAGCGGGTCGGTGGCTACGGCATGGTCGGGACTGACGTTGGAAACATCGAGCACCGAGGTGCCGTTCTGTAAAACCCGCACGCGGTCGTCGCCGAGGCCGCGGATGACCGGGCGGCTGGCACCGGGGCCGAACGAGGTCGAGCTGACACCGGGTTCATTGTTGAGGGTCTCGCCGAGGGTCGGTTGGAGTTTCAATTGCAGCTCCTTGCCTTTCAAGACGGAGGCTGGCTGGACCTGTTGGAAAAGCGTCTGGTCGGAGCGGTTCGCAGTGACCAGCACCTCATCCAGAAAGGTGACGGGCCCGGAAGCGGGCGGCTTGGCTTCTTCAGCCAGGAGAACGGGTGTGGAGGTGACAATAAGGCTGATGCCTGAGAAAATGGAATGGTAGATTGGTTTCATAAATATGGATCGAAATTATGGCGGCGCAAAAAAACATTCACATCGGCACAACAACACGCGCCGCCAGGGCACCATGTGGCCGAACAGGGACAAACGCTGTCCCCGCAAAACGAATTCATTCGATCAGGCAAAAACCGGCGGCCCGTGTTCGAGGAGGCTGCCGCACAAATGATGGGGCAGCGAGTGGCGGACTTCCGCAGAGAGGACGGCGATGCCGATGGGCACTGCTTCGAATTCTGGAGCGACGACCGGCGCGACCACGGATGGGTCAAGGGTGCCGGACTGGAAATCCATCGATAAACAGTGGTGCTCGCAATCGTGCGCGTCTGTGTGGAAATGCTCGTGCAGCTGCAACGAGGACGCCAGCAGGGAGGCTACGATGACCTGGAAAACCGCAAGCCAGATCACGGGCGCAAAGCAGCGCATCCATGGGGCTTGTCGGACTTTGCAGCTCATCTCGCACGAGGCCCTATCGAATGCAATGGCGCATGGCAACCGGATTCCTGTGACGGTTTTCAAAAATCCGGTCCAAGGAGAAGAGTGCTTGGCAATGGTGCGGCGGGCCGCCAGTTTAACGGCATGTTTGACTCCGCCCGTTACGATGGTCGCATGCCTTACCGGCGCTGCGGTGATTCAGGTCTTCTGCTACCCGCGATCTCGCTGGGATTCTGGCACAACTTCGGCCACGTCGATGATTTCGAAGAAGCGCGCCGGATCATGCGCCGCGCGTTTGACCGTGGGGTGACCCACTTCGATCTCGCGAACAACTACGGCCCGCCTCCGGGCTCGGCTGAGGAAAACGTCGGCCGCATCCTGATCGAGGATTTCGCCAGCCACCGCGACGAACTCGTCATCACCACCAAGGCCGGCCACGACATGTGGGGCGGCCCTTACGGCCAGGCCGGATCGCGCAAGCACCTGCTCGCCTCGCTCGATCAGTCGCTCAAGCGCCTGCGCCAGAGTTATGTGGACATTTTCTACTCGCACTGCCCGGATGAAAACACACGGCTGGAGGAAACCATGTCCGCACTCGCCACTTCCGTGCAAAGCGGCAAGGCACTCTACGTCGGGCTTTCGAAATACCCGCTCAAGCGGCTGAAAAAAGCAGTGAAAATCCTCAAGGAAATGGGCATCCGCTGCCTGATCTATCAACCACCGTATTCCATCCTGAACCGCTGGCCGGAAACGGAAGGCATTCTCGACTATCTGTTGGAAGAGGGCATCGGCTGCGTCGTCTTCAGCCCGCTGGCCCAGGGCATGCTCACGCCCAAGTATCTCACCGGCATCCCGGAAGGCTCGCGTGCGGCGCGTTCCGAGGGGTTTCTCCAAGTCGAACAAGTGGCAGCCCAGCAGGAAAAAATCCGCGCGCTCGGCGATCTCGCCGCCGCGAACGGCATGTCGCTCAACCACCTCGCCATCCAGTGGTCGCTACGCTCGAAATCCGTCACCTCCTCGATTATCGGAGCGCGAACGGTCGCGCAGTTGGACGATTCGCTCGATGCGCTCCAAGCTCCGATCCCGGACGACGCCCTGTGCGCCGCGATCAATGCCATCGCCCCCTGCGTGAAGAAAAAGCATGCGGAAGGCTGATTCCCCTCTCTATTCCACCACCATGACTTGGAACGACTCCTTTCTCGACCTCTTCGACCGCTGCGCCGCCCGCTTCCAAGCCGGCGATGTGGATTTCGAAAACTACTACACGCCCACCGACCTCATGTTTCTGGGTGAAATCGGCTATCAGCCGCGCGAGTTTTTCGACTTCGTCGAGGATTTCTGCGGTGAGGGCCTGCCCTCCATTTCCACCGCGCTGCTGGTGGCATCCGTGCGCCGGGATTATTTCCTGACCGTGCAAAAGGGGCAAAAAAGCGACAAAATCCTCACCCGCGACAACATCCCTACCTTCGGTGACGAACTCGAATGCATGGTGTATTTGCCCCGGATTCTGGCGAAGGCCCGGGCGAAACTGCGCGGCGAACTGGATCCAGACCTCATGTTCGGCTGCGGCGGCGACCGGCATTTCCTGCTGAACCACGGTGACATCCCGCCCGCTGATTTCCTCCGCCATGTGTGGGCTGCGGGGGACAATGACCAGAAAGTCGCGGACTGGATCAAGGCACAGCAAGCTTGAGCCGTTCAATGCACCGAGGACCTTGCCTAATGTAGCGCCATTCTGGCCTGTTAGCTAAAGTAGGACTGCTCTTCAGCCGGCGACTTTCCAGTCTACCACTTACTCGACTCCCACCCGGAGATCTCTCGCGGTGAAAAGCCTACTGGCAGCCGCTGCGGCCCCTCTCATCTTTCGGGCGCCATCCTTGCGCTTCGCACTGAATCGTTCTCGTGCTCCCGCGAACGCCTCATTCACAAACTCCTGGCTGCCAATCAGACGTCGGTAGATCCGCGAAACCTCCCGCCAGCGCTCCACCTCAAAGCCCGCTCCCTTGTGCCCAATGCACGCCCGCACCAATCCTTCCCTGGCATTCTTACCATTACCCTTGTTTCCGCCGCCGATCGCCTCGCCATAACTGTTCCAGCGATACTCCGCTGGATCTTCCACCATCCCCGCTCTAACGAGTTTCAAATCGATGTAAGCCGCCATCGTCCGCGCCGCTTCACCACTTTCCACGATCACGCTCTAGTAGCGCTCTTCCCACAAAGTCCCACTGCGATGGTGGGTGCGGTTGAACCAACGTGTAAAACGCTGCAGCAACGTTTTCATGAACTCGCTAAGGCTGTGCATCCGGTAAGTGAAACGTGCATCGATCTCCGCCACCCGTTCCTGCATTCCCTCGGTTCGTGCCTCTTCCAGTTCCTTAGCCACTCCCGTCACAAACGCTTCGTTGCTGATCGCGGACAGGCGTTTGAAAAGCACTTCGTCGGTGATTCCGTCCTTCGGCATCGGCGGCACCTCCAGCAGCAGATGGAAGTGATTCGACATCACGCAATACGACAGCACCCGACAGCCGCTGAAATTCTCATACATCCGCATAAACATCCTAAAATGTTCCCGCTCCACGTCACCGAACACGAACCGCCGATCCATCACTCGGCTCATGCAGTGATAAATCGCCGGTCTTGTCCCCGAATCCGCCCCTGTTACGATCCAGCGTTTCCTGCTCATTCTCATCACCAAACATCAAAAACGATATCAACCATGAAAAACGCACTACTCACTTGCTGTGTCCTGCCTCTCCTCCTCACTTCAGCCGCCCAAGCTGGCATCAACGGAATCTACAATGTCCGCGGCACTGAAACGAACGACGGAGAGAAACTCACCTTCTTCGGCACTGTGACGGTCTCCAAATACAAGACTGGCAAATACTCCTTGAAGTTCAGTAACGGCGACGCCGGCACCATCAGGTTCCCCTTCAACAAGCTGCTCAAGGATAACAGCCCCACGCAAACCGTCACTTTCTCCTCCAGCCAGTTTTCCGGCAGCGCGACCTTTAAGAATGTCAACGGACTCTATAAAGTCCAGTTCACCTACAAAGAGAAGGGAGAGCCTATCAGCGGCTCAGGCTCGGGTTCCAAGTAACCCCGGAAGCAAAGCTGAATCGGAAACCAAATTTTCATCATCTACATCAACTCCCTTTTCTCCGCCCTCCGGTCTAGCCCAACGGCTGTTTCAGGAGCCTCCCGCAAAAAGCAAATTCCTAGCAGTCCGCCAAAAGCAAATTCCTAGCAGTATTTTCTCCTTCGCCGCCATCCCGATGGGCTGGATTGAATCGGGCCAAGGTGCGCTGGGTGGTTGGATCGAATCGCTGATGGCGGAAGGTGATCTCCGGTCGCTGATCGTCGATGGAGTCGTCGGCGGCGCGGGCGGCGTGATTGTTTTCCTGCCGCAGATCGTGCTGCTGTTTCTGTTCATCGGCTTGTTGGAAAGTTCCGGTTACATGGCACGCGCCGCCTATCTGATGGACGGTGTGATGTCCAAGGTCGGATTGAGCGGAAAGTCCTTCCTGCCGCTTTTCAGCTCCTACGCCTGCGCCATCCCCGGCATCATGGCCACCCGCACCATCGACTCGGCGAAGGAACGAATGGTCACGATTTTCGTCGCGCCGTGGATGAGCTGCTCCGCGAGGCTGCCGGTTTATTTCCTGATCATCCCGCTGCTGCTCCATGAAAGCGAAGGCACCTGGAAACAGGCGCTCGTCCTTTTCGCCATCTACGCCTTGGGCACGCTGACTGCCTGCGTGGTCGCCCGCCTGCTGCGCGGGCGGCTTGGCGAGGACATCACCCCCGGCCATTTCCTGCTAGAGCTTCCGCCTTACCGCAAACCGCAGTGGAGCTACATTTCCCGGCACGTCCTCGACCGCGCGCTTTCCTTCGTGAAAATGGCGGGAACCGTCATCCTCGGACTTTCGATTCTGTTATGGGCGCTCAGCACCTATCCGAAAAAGCAAGGCGACGACGAGGCGGAAGCGCTCGCCCACAGCGCGATGGGCCCCATCGGCGAGGCCATCGAACCGATCGTGAAACCGCTTGGCTTCGACGGGCGGATGGGCACCGCCATTCTCACCTCCTTCGCCGCGCGCGAGGTCTTCGTTTCCTCGATGCGGATTCTCTATCGAGTCGAGGACACCGATGACGAGGCGAAAACCCGCGGTGTCCTGCGTGACCGGCTCGTCGCATCGACCTGGCCGGATGGTCGTCCGATCTTCACCCCGCTGTCGCTGATCTCGCTGCTGGTGTTTTTCATCTACGCGCTGCAATGCCTGCCGACGACGGCGGTGGTCGCACGCGAGGCCGGATCGTGGAAATGGGCCATCGGCCAGTTCTTCTTCATGACCGGCTTCGCCTATTTCGCCTCACTTATGGTCTTCCAAGCGGGGAAACTCATCGGATTCTAACATGAACTCAGACTGGCAAACTTTCGCAGCGGCAGGCATCGTGATGATCACCCTCACGATCTTCCTGGTCCGCTTCACCCGCCGGAAAAAGAAGTCCGGCTGCGGCCATGATTGCGGCTGCGGCAAACCCAAGGATAAATGAAAATCGAACACGTCGCATTCAACGTCGCCGATCCGGTCGCGGTCGCGGACTGGGATGGCAAGCACCGCAGCCTGAAAATCGTCCGGCACATCCCGGCCCCCACGCAGACCCACTTTCTAGCAGACGACGCCGGGGAAACGGTCATCGAGATTTATTGCAACCCGCCGGAGGAAGTTCCCGATTACGCGACGATGAATCCCCTGCGGTTCCATCTCGCCTTCGTATCGGAATCTCCCGCCGACGACAGCGCCCGACTCATCGCGGCCGGTGCCTCGTGGGTGGAGGAAATCAAGATTCCCGACGGGGGCCATCTCGTCATGCTGCGCGATCCGTGGGGACTCGCCGTGCAACTCTGCAAGAGAGCAACGCCGCTCGTGAGCAGAATTTAACCTTGCAATCGTGGAATCGTAATTCACGATTTCAAGGATGTTCCCGAGGTTCCTTCAACCCACTTTGGAGAGTTTATTGACGCAATTTCCTGCGGTTGCCCTGCTTGGTCCGCGACAGGTCGGTAAAACCACGCTGGCTCGGGACATGGGAGAGGCTGCGGGGGCCATCTACCTCGATTTGGAGCATCCCGGAGACTTGGCGAAGCTGGCGGACCCGGTGGATTACCTCTCGCGGCATTCCGGGCGTCTGGTGATTCTGGACGAAATCCAGCGTGCGCCCGAACTGTTTCCACTCTTGCGGAGCTTGATCGACGAAGGCCGTCGGGCCGGCCGGAAAAGCGGGCAATTCCTGTTGCTCGGATCGGCGTCCATCGAACTGATGAAGCAATCCAGCGAAAGCCTGGCCGGGCGGCTCGCGACACTGGAACTCAGCGGTCTCACGGTGGCGGAAGTCGGCACGAAAAACACCGAGGCACTCTGGCTACGCGGCGGTTTCCCGGACGGCTTTCTGGCGGGTGACGACGCGAAAACCATGAGATGGCGCGAGGCATTCTTGCGAAGCTATCTGGAACGCGATATCCCGCAGCTTGGCCCGCGCATTCCTGCCGAAACGCTGCGGAGGTTCTGGACGATGCTGGCCCACGAGCAGGGCGGGCTTCTCAATGCCGCGCAGCTCGCCCGCAGCCTGGCGGTTTCAGGGAAAACCTTGGCCTCCTATCTGGATTTGTTCGTGGACCTGTTCCTCGTCCGGCGGCTCGAGCCATGGCACGCAAATGTTTCCAAGCGCCTGGTGAAAGCCCCGAAAATCTATCTGCGGGACAGCGGCCTGCTTCACCAACTCCTCGGCATCGCCGACATGGAGGGCCTGCTCGCCCATCCGAAACTCGGCGCGAGCTGGGAGGGCTTTGTCATCGAAAACGTGATCGCCCACCTGCCCACCGGCGCACGGGCGGGATTCTACCGCACCTCCGCCGGTGCGGAAATCGACCTGATCTTGGAACTCCCCGGCCACCCGGCCCCTTGGGCGGTGGAAATCAAACGCAGCAGCTCCCCCAGGCTGGAACGGGGATTCCACCACGCCCTGGAAGACGTCCTGCCGGAGCGCAGCCTCGTCATCTGCAATACCCGCGAGCCATTTTCCATGGGCAATGGCGTGGAGGCCGTGAGCCTGGCCGGAATGTTGGAAATCCTTGCGGGCGGGTGATAGTGCCAGTCATTTTCAGGCGCAAAGGAACTGGGGGCATCAGGGCACCGACATAAAGGATACTGGCCGTAAAAACCACTTTGAGGCCAGTTTAAGACAAACTCTCGTTAGTGTGAGGTGACCTCGTGGGCAGCAGCCAAAAACACCCTTTGCAAAGCGCTTCGGAAAGCTACGCTAATCGCCAATGAGCTTGCCCGGCATGATTCATCTCTCCCTCCCGCTCCTCCCACAATGAACGCACAGCCCGCCGACCGCGAAGAAATTGAAGCGCAAGCCTTCCGGGAGCAATGCCGTCGTCAGATGGCACGCCCGCTGGAGGCAAGGATGAAATACGGCTGGTGCCGCGTGAACCGCCCGGTGTTAGACACCCCTGGCACTCGCATTTTCTCAAGCACCGCAGCGTACCGCGAATGGTGCTCGGCTAACCTGCCTGCCTATCTCGGCTTCCAGTCCGCTCCTGCCGAATGAACGACCGCCTTCCATTCAACCCACTCCAGGCGCAGGAAGTCGCCCGTGCCTTCAACGCTGCGGGCGTGGAGTATCTCTTCATTGGCAAGAGCGGCGCGATTCTTCTGGGCTACCCCGGCACCACTCAGGATGTGGATATATTTCCCGCCAAGTCAGCCGAGAATGGTCGGCGCATGGTGACAGCCATTCTCGAACTTGGGTTCCTTCTCGACGACAACACCCAAGCCGAGATCATTCGTGGCAAGGATTTCATCCAACTCAAAGATGGCCCTTTCGATCTCGATCTCGTCTTCGCCCCCGACGGCATCGAAAGCTTCGCCGCAGCCAAAGCCCGGGCCGTTCAGGAAGACATTTTTCCCGTCGCCAACCTTCGTGACATCATCGCCAGCAAGAAATCCAGCGGACGCATGAAGGACCGCCTCGACCTCCACCTGCTCGACCTCTTCCGCCTCGAGTTTGAATCACGCAAACCGTGACCACCCTCGCCGGGTTCTCTGGGAATCTTGGAGAGTGACACCTCCCGTGGCAAATGATGCGACCCACAAACCTGACTCATCAATCGTATGAGAGCCGGATTTCCAGATCCACTCCACATGGTCTTTTTATTTGATTGATTTACCGTTGATCAGGGAGAATGCCGGTACGCTGGAGCGGGCACATTGCTCGAAAATCCGGGGCCAGGAGAGGGTGACGCCTTGGCGGAATTTGACCGAGATGAGCGCCACACGCAGGATCAGGACTCCTTACCTCTGTGAAGTGGCAGTGACACCTACGGCAGGTTCGGGGGCAGGTTCGGGGGCGGGTTCGGGGGCGGGTTCGGGGGCGGGTTCGGTGGGTTCGGCGGGGGTGAAACTAACAGAAGCTGGTTGGCCGACGAGGCCGTAGCTGAGAGTCAGGTCGGTGCCGGGAAAGAGGATCTCCATCTCGTTGAGCTGGCTGAAGAGACTTTCCATCGCCCGGTCCACCGTCGGGCGGGCACCGCGGTGGACTTCGACGTGCAGTAACCCGGCGGCCGCGTCGGGACGGAGGTCCGCCTCGGTCAGGAAGAGATCCTGCAACAGGCGGCGGGCCGCAGCGTTGTCGATGAGGGGCGTGCGCAGCAGACCGCAGAGGGCCGTCTCCGCCCGGTAGGCGATCATGCCCACCGCGTCCTTGAGCCGCTTGCGCCCCAGCAGCGGTTGCTCGAAACGCTCCTCCTTCGGGAGGTCCGCCCATTGGATGTGATGCGGGGTTTGCTTCTTCTCCGTTTTGACTTTGGCGAGTTCCTCCTCCATGGATTGGATTTCCTCAAGCAGTTCGGCTTGTTGCTGCTCGCGCAGGGCACGTGTTTTGGCCTCGCGCCGGGCCTTGGTTGCGGCATCGTGCTCGAGCTGGGCCGGAGTTTTGGCCTTCTGCTCGAGTGGGTTCGGGGTTTGGGCCTCTTCCGCAGCGAGGGGGGCGAGGCTGGCGATGTTGGCGGCGGCGAAGCGTGCCCGGCGGTGGCGCAGCTTGCTCTCCAGGGCGGCGCGCTGGCGTTCCTTCTCACGCCAGGCCGGGTTGATGACACGTGTGGTGTCGTGAAGCGGCCCGGTCTTATACTCTCCAAGTAGATCAATTGCAAAGTGTTGCGTCCCGTAACGGAAGTAGTTCTCTTGACACCATCGGCTGAAAAGTCCGACGGCCATGGGTCTGGCTGCCAGGCCGTAGGCGGTGCCGACCAGACTGATCTGGCGCTCGCTTTCAGTGAGTTTGCGCACCTCCTTGAGCCACAGGGCGTCCTTGCCACTGCCCACCCAAGAACCGCGCTCGGCCAGGCGCAGGGTCAGACTCTCCCCATTGGGGAGTTTGAACTCGTGGTCGCTGAACTCCTCCGCCGCCCAAGTGCCTTGGGGATGCTTGTGATAGGTGATGCAGGCGATGCGGTGGCTTTCCCACATTTCCTTGAAAAAGGCGGGGCTGTATCCCTCGCGGTCGAAGATGAGGGTCAAGCGGCAGAGCCAGGGATCCTCCGCCAATTGCGCGGCGGTGGGCTGGCCGGGCACGTCCTGAAGCAGGCGCGGCACGATGTCCTCGCGCAGGGCGTCAAGGAGGCCGGAGTCCACCACCTTGTCGATGACGAAGTAGGGCAGCCCTCCGCCATCGTTGACCCAGTAGTCGGTGGTGCCCCGCAGACAGAGTCGCTGGCGCGAGACGTATTTGCGCGGCAGCTTGGTCTTGCGGCCATGATAGACGCGCACATGGCCGTCGATGTAGAGGGTGCCCACCTCCTCGGGCTTGGCCTCCATCCACTGGCGCGAGAGGGCGGCGAGCCACTTTTCCGCCGCGCCATTGCCGCCCATTTGATCGAGCTTCATGCGCAGGCAGCGCACTTCAGGCACGCGGTCTAGGCCGATGAGTCGACCGAGTTCGCCGGGTGCCTTGCCCCGCAGTTGTTCGGTAGTCCTGATCCGGCAGAGTGCCATGAAGGCGAGCAACAGCAGGGTGTGGGTGACGCCGTAGTAGCCCGTGACCTTGCCCAGATGCTCGCGCACCGGATCTAGCAGGCCGTTTTCCAACAGGGCCCCCACCGCGCAAAGCACCCCGCCGAAGGGCACTGCCTTGGCGGGCTCGAAACGGGTGGCTGCCTCGTCGAGCACCCCGAGGGCAGCGAGCATCCGCTCGCCCGTGCGCGTGCAGGCAGTGCCGAGGCCATCGGCGGCAGCGGCGTCGGTGGCACTGCGCTGTGACTTATCCGGCGGCGCGACGTGCAGCGTGGTATCTGCATTCGGCGGGGCGGTTAAACGCCCGTCCCACACCGCCCGGCGCAACGTGTCGAGTGGCACGCCGAGTTGCGTGGCGACTGCCGCCTTGGAGAGTCCCTCATCGAGCAACCGCCGCGCCTCAAGGAGCACTTCCGGAGTGAGAACACGCCCGCCACCGCGCCGCGCCGGACGCTTGAAAAACACCTCGATCCCGTCGGCCCGGTAGTCCCGCAACGCCCGGTCCATCTTGCTTTTGGAAATGCCGAAAGCAGTGATGATCTCTACCTGGCGGCAGGCCCCGCTGTCCACCAGTTGGGCGATGGCGAGTTTGAAGCCGCGCTGCTCCCCGGTGCGATGCCGACATACCGGATACATCCCGATCAGATAGATCCAGTGACCGTTCTCGTTGATCACCCCAACCCGGTCGTTGATTGGAGTTGCCCCTTGGGGGAGCATGGGTAATAGTAGCTGCTTGATGACACCTTCCTCCGGTTCTGGGCGTGTGCCCGGTTCTTTTTTACAAGGGGAAGGTGTCATCTTCCACTTCACACGCCAAGCCTATTCCAAAACCACCCCTCGGCCCGCAATCCCTTGCCGTTCAGGCGTTCCTACCCCGACAACCGCGCTACTGGCTATAGCCTTGGATCAAGTGTCCTGAGTTTGCGCCAGTGATGGCGCCGTCTGGCAAAGCGCCGGGCGTCGGCCTTGGTCAGCAGCGCTTCGATGAGGCTTTCGAGGTGTTCCATGGCGTGGAAATTGTCCACGATCTGGATGGCTTGGGGGAAGTAGTCGCGACCCATTTTTTCCAAAGCGAGGGCACCGTCCACTAGCAGCACGACTTTGGGTGCGCTCGCCATTCCGCGTCGCAAGGCCTCGCGTCGTAATCCGA
>JBBRCO010000106.1:0-13958 GCA_038204755.1 Verrucomicrobiales bacterium | reverse complement strand
GACCTGTCATGCGAGAGACTTCGGCGGCAATCCAACGGATGGCGAGCTATGGGAACTCGCGAGGGTGCGGCACTGGGTCATCATCACCAAAGACGCCGATTTCTCGGAACGTATCCTGGTGAGCAAGGCACCGCCATGGATCGTGCGGTTGCGCTTCGGGAACATGCGGCGCAAAGAGTTCCACAGCTTCCTTGCGGGCGTGTGGCCGCAGATCGAATCCCTCCTACCCGCGCACAAGCTCATTTGCGTCTATGCGGATCGCATCGAGGCATTTGCTTGAAATGAAACTCCAAAAATCTTCCTCTTCATTTCAGCTTTCTCGTCCGCCCGTAGCCTTCCTGACCTTCGTAGCCTCGGCGGAGTAGGTGGCGTAGGCGGATCAGATTTTCAGCATTTCAGCTTTTACCCTCCCGCCTACCAGCCCCAGGCCGTTGCGGGAGGCATCCTGCCTCCCGGGATTCTCCCGCCCCGGCAAGTCGAGAATGAGTTGGAACTGCATAAGGATATTCTGGAAAGTCTTTTCCGAACGGAACCTCGCGCGTGAATTCCCCCGTCTCCTCCGCACCCCTGCAAATCAGCGCCTCCGTGACCTCGCCGACTTCTGAGAAATCCAGGAAATCCAGAGAAAACTTGTGGGAGATGTTAAGTTGCGGGGACCCCATTTCCCCAAGATTCCAGCGCCAGCAGCATCTGATTCTTCGAAATCTGTTCATGCATTCTGTCAAGATTTGCACCCTGACCCCATTTCCCCTGACCCCATTTCCCCACATTTCCCGTAGGCGGCAGCCGAGGCCGGATCGGAAGCCGACCAGGAGGCGGAAATACCGGAGGTTGCATTCTGGAAAAGGATCAGGGAATCCGCATTCAATGCTCCGTTACCGGCGACGTAGGGCAAAAGCTGTCCCCCGGTTTCCACAGCGCCTAACCTTGTAATCGTCGCGCACTTCGCGCTTCCGATCAACAGGGTCGTGGCGACTAAACCGAGGACGGACGGAAGGAATGAACGGGTGGGACGCATGGGAACTGCCCGAGGATGTGTTATCACGAGCGGCTTTCCAAGCATCTTCTGAGGCCGTCCCCACCGTGGATTTTCCCCCGGAGCGCCACCTTATGACCTATGGCGCTCCGGAAGGCTTCCGGGCGGGCTTTCAATGGAATCCTCGCTTCCTGAGCTGATAAGCTCGCATTTGATACGGCGCTCCTCTTTGCCCGACCAAGGGATTGGATCAAAATTCAGTTCAGACACCTTATAAAAGGATTTCATTGACCATTTAGCCGGATTCTCCCCGTGTGCGCCGCATCGGACGCATGATTTCGTTAAGTCCCTTCAGCGCTTCGCGCGTGAATGGCTTGGTGTTGATGAGGATATTTTTCTCCTTGCCGCGAACTTCGACCACGTAGCGAGGAATCTTGATGATTTTCGTTCCTACGTCCCATTTCACCCAAGTTGCGCCTGCGTTCTCAATTTCGTCGAGATCACATTCATGCCACCGATAAAGACCGTTCCGGTAGCGAAAGCGACCGTTCTCGATGATGATCCGAAACCCCCAAAGCCACAACGAAAAGAGAAGTCCGACGGTAAAACAGATTCCTATCGGTATTTCAGCTTTGCTATGAGGCTTTGCAATAAGCAGGAAAATATTGGCGATTCCCAATACAAGCCATATCCCTGACAAAACGATATAACCGGAGTACGAAGCACGGGCTTTAAGAGATGACCCCATCTTATTTCCTTCCAGTGGCTTTCAATTTGTCGTTGGCAGCTCCGTAAACCCATGAAGCATATCCTGCCGCATTAGTCCCTTCGACGAAGGCGTATTTGGTGAATGCGCCTTGAACCATCTTCATGGCAGTCTGATCGGTGATAGTGGAAATCGTTCCATTTCCGGCCTTCGTGACAATCTGCTCGAATACTTGAGCGTAGCTTCCCCTCCCTGCGGAGATTCCGGGGACCTTTGCTCCAGGAATAAAGCCTGTGAGGGCTCCTACACCAGTATCAACCGCCAGACTAGAGAGGTTGAACGACTCTTGGCGACCGGTGGCAATGTTCAAAGTTTGGTTTGTGACATTTGCTGCGGCTCCTCCTGCGGCTCCCGCGATGAAAGGATTCGCCGTGTAAAGAAGAACTTCCCCCGCGACTGCACCGCCCACTGCGGCACCTACGTAATCCTGCCAATGGTGTTCGCTACCCGTTGCGACGTTGACAGCGGCTTTCGTAACCACCCCGATCACCGCCCCGACTCCGGAGAAGATCGCGTCGTCAATCCCAAACCAGAGGCCGGAAGCGTCGCTCCGCGAGATCGGGTTCCCATCGCCAAATAGGTACCAGTTCAATCCACCGCTGAAACCGATCGGATCGGAATTCAGGAACCGCATCAGGTATGGGCTGTAGTAGCGGGCACGCATGTAAAGCAGTCCGCTAGCTTCTGTGGTGACGCCTTGGTTGCCGTTGGACAGGAAGGGAGTCGCCATGTCGCCCTGTTGCCAGGCGCTCAGGCCGTAAGCCGAATAGGCGGCGCGACCGATGACATTGCCGGTTTCATCGGTGCGAACGATTGTGTTCCCAACCTGATCGAAGTGATAGGTTTTCGACGAATCGGCTTCATCGACTTCGTAGAGGAGGCCGATCCCATAGACGTAAAACGTCTTTTCGCCGCTTGGGGCGATCTTGACCAACACCCGGCTCAAGCCGGTGTGAGGATCGGTGACGTAGCGAGTGGTTCCGCCTGGGTCCGTTGAATTGCGACGGACGCCTTCCGCGTCGTAAGCGTAGCTGATTCCTCCCGCGTTGGTGAGCTGGTTCCGCGAGTTGTACACTAGGGCCACAGCTCCCGAGGTGGGAGAGATCGGCCCATTGGTCATGTTGCCGTCGGAATCATGAGTGACGGAGGCTCCGGCGAAAGTGAGGAGGCGGTTGTCATCATCGTACGTCGCGGTTGTCGCCGGATGCTGCCAAGCGGTGTTGACCAGAGGTGCCTGGACCCGCGTTTTAATCTGGCTTCCATCGTCGTAGCCAATCCCGACATATGAGAACAACACCCCTCCTGCTGTTTCACGAATGCCGCCGAGCTGGCTCGCCGCATCGCGAGAGAAGGACGCCGAAGTGCCGTTGGGGCGACTGATGCCCGTCACGCGCCCAACGCGGTCATAGGAATACGTCGTCGTCTTGCCGCGCCAGTCGGTGACTGTTTCCATCAGGTTCCGGGAATTGTAGGTGTAATTCACCTGCTTGCCGTCAGGATAGGTAACCCGAGCTAGATTGTTGTTCGCGCCGTACTTGTACTGGAGGAGATACTGGTCAACCCCGGCTTCCGTGACCTTGTAAGTTTTCACCCTGCCGCGTTCGTCATAAGTGCGGGTGATGACATTGCTTCCTTCTGTGGCGGTTTCCGGCATGCCGCTATCGTCGTAACCATAGGTGATGGTGCCGAGGGGATCGACTTTCGTCGAAAGCAGATCCTTTCCGTTATAGGTGAAGGTAGTGGTTTGCCCGGATGGTTCCTGGATCGTCTTGACCAGATCGTTGTTCCAGTAGGTTGTGGAGGTGGTTTTGTTCGTGGGCGTCTTGATACTGGTCGTGCGATTGGCGTCGTCGAAAACTGTGATGAATGTCTTTCCTCGCCGGTTCTTCAGCTGGGTTTTGTTTCCGTTGCCATCGAAAGTTTGGTCCACGTTCGCGGTTAGTGCGTCGGTCGTCTTGGTCTTCTCACCTCTGGCATTCCAGACCTGTTTGGTGATCTGGTTTAAGGGATCTGTGATTTCCGTCATCCGGCCGTTGGCATCGAAGGTGCTGGTGGTGGATCGGTTCAGCGGGTCCGTCATGAGAGTGGGGTTCCCCCCGGCGTCGTAACCAGTGACCACTTTATAAGTGAGCGAGTTCACCACCTCCACGGGAAGATCCCGCTTGTTGAAGGTTGTGGTGATGACGTTGTTCCCCGCTGACAGGGTGGCCTCTGTGGTTGTCTCCTTTTTTCCCAGCGCATTGAAGGTGTACCCCGTGACATTCCCTTTCGCGTCGGTCATGGACGCGAGGTTGCCCGAATTATCGTAAGTGTTCGTCACAACGGCCGCCGCTTCGCCCGTAATCTGGGGAAGAGTGGTGGTGAGCGATTGGCGTCGCTTATTCCACGTATAGGTGGTCGTGCGGCTTTTCGCATCGGTCGAGGTCAGGACGTTGCCGGCGGCATCGTTCGTGAAGCTCTGGAATGTTCCATCGTGGCGTGTGATCTTGTTGATCGCGCCGTTGGAATCGTAGGCTGTGGTGGTGGTTTTGTTCTCGCCATCCGTGACGGTCTGAAACTGGCCCTTTGCGGTGTAAGCGTAAGTGGTCACATGCCCGAGTGGATCGGTGGCCGTCTGAAGCTGGTGGTTGCCGGTATAGGTGTAAATCGAGTGCTTGCCGCGTCGATCATAAACGTCTGTCAAACGGAGCTGCCCGTCATAATAATAATCGGTGTAATACCCCCGTTCATCCTGACTGGATTCAAGGTTGTTATTGGCATCGTAGTACCAGTCATACCGCTCATTCTTTTTGCTCAGTTCAGTAATCTTCCGATCTTGGCCGTCATAAGCGGTGACAGGAGAATATCCGCGGGGATCGATCTTGCCGATACTGCGACCGCGCTCGTCATGCAGGTATTGGCTTACCCCGCTGTCCGGGTCGATTTCGGTGTTCACAAAGTCCGCGTAAACATAGGTCCATTCACGGGTCGCATCGCCCATGCTGCGCTGGGTGCTCACTCGTCCCCAGGAATCGTATTCATTTGAGGCGATCACACGGCTGGCCGGATCGGAGAGCGAGCTGATGCGGTGATTCAAATAGCCATAGGTCCAGACCTTATTTTCCGGATCGGTGAAGCTGGTAAGGTCTCCGGACCCATAGCCGCAGGACACCGTTCGGGAGCCATCGGAAATCGAAGAGAGAGAGGTTCCAGACCAGGTGTAGGTGAGAGTGCGGTTGAAGGCGTCCTTAACCGAAGTGAGTTGCTTGCTTCCGTTATACGTGAAGGTTTGGGTGGCCCCGTTCCGATTGGCGATGGAGGCGAGCTTCTTGTCGGAATTGAAGGTCCAGATGTTACCATTCCGCTCAGTCATCACATAGTTGGTGGAAGTGTTTCCCGTCAGGGAGAACGTGATGCCGGGAGGCCCCATGTAGGTTCCGTCTGGCATGCGGATGAATTGGATCGTCTTGGTTCCGATGGAGACGGCAACCGCCGTGTACTTCATCCGCTCCAATCCCCAATGAACCGCAAGTGCACTGGTGGCCCATTGCTTCGCGGTGGTGTGTCCGGTGTGAAGGTCTTTCGCCGCTATCATGGAGGCGATCATCGGCGCCATCTGATAGCCATTGGCCCCTCCGAGCAATGCTTCCGGAGCGGAGCGCTCCGTGATGAAAACATCATTGTTGTGCGTCCAGCCGTAGCCCATTCCCGCGCTGTTGTCGGTGTTCCGGTTCGAGTGGTAGGCACGGGTGAATGCGAGGCCCAAGGGTGCTTCTCCGTTGCCAAGGACAAGATCGGATTTCTCCATCACATAGGCCCCGCTCGCCATTTCAATCGGGTCCCAACTGAATAATCCTGGAGAAGTTGCAGTTTGATAGCTCGCGTTGAAACCCGAGGTTTTGCCGAGCTGCCCTCCAGGATTGGAGTTGTAGCCGGACGCTGCCTGGGTCGGGGAATAGGGCTGGCCGCTGGCGTTGTAGCCGCCGTTGAGCGTGTCGATCAGCATGAGGAACAGATTTTTGCCCTCGTAAGCGTAGCCGCCCATGGTGCGGGTTCCGACCGTGATGGTTCCGGTTTCGGGGAGGAGCATCTTGTCGTCGGCGGTGGCCAAGCGGCTGGAGATCGCGTTCTTGTTAGGCGTGGAATAAGTGCCTGCGGTCAAACTGCTGAGAACAGAAGTTTTATTGGAGCTGGTTGCGCGGAAGATCTTCTTGCCCGCTGCATTTGCCGCACTCACGAGTCTCACTGTGGAAATCGCCATAGCTCCGGAACCTTGGGTTTGTTCAATGACCCCGTGCTCCATCGCACTCGTGTAGAGCATCGCCATCCCGGAGTAGTCCAGTTTCACGGGTTCGCTCATTGTGTAATGAATCGGCGAGACAAGGACCAATCCAACGTCGATGTAGAAATTGCCGCCTTCCTGTGCGGCACGCCCGAAGGCGTGATGGTTCATGGGAATGCAATCGTAAAGCACCCCGGATGCCTTTTCCATATCGCGGACCTGCTTGAAATAACTCAGGCCCATGACATCCATGCTTTCCGAGGCAAGCTCCCAGCCGGTGGTGCCAGCTTGTCTCAATGCTTCAAGTTTCTGTTGACGGCTCCGCAGATGGCGGTCCGCTCCGTCAAACGAATAGATAAAAGCATAGGCGTTGTCTGTCCCCTTCGTATATTTTGCCGTGAAGGGTTGATCTGTGTTATTTGGATGGACAACCGTCCAGGTGGTCGCCGTCGCATCCGGATTGAGGCTGTAGTGCCCGTGTTTTGCTTTAAGCCGGATCTGTACGTCTGCACCGCTGACCGTGAACGATCCCTTCGTTTCATTGTCCAGCCGAATGGTAGCAGTATTGCCGCCGGTGCCGGAGAATGCCAGCGAGAGCTTTTTTCCCTGTAGTGAGGGCATTGTGATCTCCTTCGTTAACAACGGTGTCCCGGAGAAAGTGTCCGTGGCCTCGTTGTAGGTGCCGGTGACACCAGCCGTAATTTCCAGTTTCGACATCTTGGCGGGCCAGATGTTGTTGGAGTACTCCATCGTTCCCCAAGTTGCCGCCGTGTCCGGCAGCATCTGAAGGATGTCATTGAAGGAGCTGTAGGACTTCTTTGTGATCTTGCGGCCGCCGAGAAGCTGTTGGACCGACTTCTCGTGTGTGGTGCCAGCGCGGAATGCGGTGAGCAAATTGTTGGTGTACCCTGTCAGGGCGGTGTTGATCCCTGATCCACTCAGTCCGAGGATGCTATCGGGCTGGCCCGCCGTGTTCGGCGTGCCACCTGCGGCGGAAAGGAAATTTATTCGGTTGTATTGGCTGGCTGTAATCAGATCAATTCCGGTGACTCGCGTATAGGCTTTGTAGGCCGGGGAAAGGTTATACAAGGTGCCTCCGGAAGTGAACTCCACGTAGGTGAACGGGATCGACACGAACAGGACGCCGCCTATATTGACAGGCCAAGCGTTGAAATAGCCCCCCAAATAAGCCTGATCCTGAACGCCCTTCAACGAGCGGTATAAGGCGAGCGTGGCGGCGTCAGGACTCGTCAGACCATATTCCGTGGCGATCGCAGCATCGCTGATATGGCCGTAAGGAGTCGGAGAAATCCCCCACCAGGCAGAATAGACTGAAAGGGGGAACGCACATGGACCATGCGCATACGATGCCGTTTGGCCCGAGGCGCGCAGGAGCGCCACCAGAAGAGCGGCTTGGTCCATATCGTTGCCGCTGCGCTCCATCAACGTGAGCTGGGCACCCTTTTTCGACCCGTAGTAGCACTGGTAGTCAATGTAGTTATAGACGAACTCGTAAATTTTGAGCGGGTCACGCCGGAGGCCATCCGCGAGCGCTTGGATTTCGGGAGTGATTTCGTCGGCTTCATTGCCGACTGACCCAGTACGGGCCGCGAGTCCCCCTCCTTCGCCGGGGACTGCGGCTGCCAAGGATCGCGCCGCTTCATCCGGCGTCAAATCGTCTCCGGACAGGTCGAACGCGCCCATCCCGAGCCCTCCTCCCACGGGGGTGCCAGTCCGCGAAAGATCAGTTGGAAGGGGTGCTACCAGCCAACCTGGATTCTCTTGGCCAACAGCGAAGCCGCAGATCGCGACGAAAACTAACAGAGTGTGATGGAATCTCATGATCGGGAGGGTTTCAATTGCTGTTGAGAATATTGCCTTCGGCATCGGGTGTATAGGTGGCCGCTGCCACCGGGGCCGTAACGCCAGTCAGGCGTCCGACCGCATCGTAAGTGTATTGCGACGAATTTGAGGCGGTTGCCGAGGTGTAATCCTTATTCGGATCAAGCCCGAGATCTGCCTTTTCCTTGTTCGTGAGGCCGTCCGGTTTCAGGGCTGTGGTTGGATTGGCGATTCCCAAGCCTCCAAAATGGAACAGCTCCCATCCGTCGGGCAATCCGTTGGAATTGGAATCTCCTCCCGCACTGTTCTTGTCGAGCGGGTCCGAACCGATGTCTTCGACTTCAAACCAGTTAGGAATGCCGTCGTTGTCAAAATCCGCGTCGCGAGCCTCTTGTTCAGTCGTCACCCAAACTGCATCCACATACTTCAAGCGATAGAAGTATTTTGGGGCGCCGGTCGTGTCGATGCCTGCGCCCTTCATGCCGGTGCCAAATTCCACGACCGGGAGGTATTCCCAGTTTACAAGATCGACACTCCCCTGAGCGAAATAAGTACGGCCTGCAACACCTGCCCAATCCGCATTCCAAGTAGTGCCCGATCCTGCTGTGAAGGAAACCTGGGGTTGTGGGGCAGGGTCAGCCGACAGGCTGCCAGTGAGGATCAAGGCGAGCAATGCCCCGCGGGTTAAAGACGGCATAAAATTCATTGGGCTTCTCCTTTCTGTTTGGGTTGTACTGCGGCGGGTGTGCGTTTCCAGACACGTACAGTCACATCGGCAGGCTTTGGAGGATTGGCCAACAGGTAGGCTTTCCTCGCGGCATATGCTTTTTCCCGAGCGATGGACGCTGCCTCCATCTTCACCCCTTCTTTTCGATAGAGATCATGGAGCTGTTCCAATGTGTCCATGGCAGGGCTGTCTTTATCGCCCTCAATAACGACGAATGCCGGTCCACTGACAGCCAGATCAGCCATTTCGGGAATGACCGGGCCTTCGTATTGACGCCCAGCCTTTGCAGCAAATCGTCGCATCTTGTCGCTTTCCATATTTCCGATCCCCATCAGGAGACCGCAATCATGGAGCGAGCCATCCACACCATCCTTCACGCGGTAGGTGGACCAGCCACTGAAATGATTGAAATTAAGATTCGACCAAGCCGAGATTTCCTTATCGACCCTCCCGTTCGGATAGATCCGGAGCAATGTTCGCCCTTCGGTGGGATAGAACGAGGCGGAGAGAAATACCAGCTCCGTGCCGTGATACGATTCACGAAGTTCGGCGAGACGGGCAATCACTGCCGGGTCATCCGGTGGAAGAGCAGGTAGCGGTGGCGGCGGATCGGGCAAGCCGGGATCCGCCACCTTCTGGATCGTCACATTAATGGTCCCTTCAATCGCAGGCAGATCGGGCATTTCGGGCGATTCGCTGACTTCAACGCGCTTTGTCCGTGAACTCAGAATAGTGAATTCGATGGGGAGTTGCTTTTCAGCGACGGGCGCTGGCGTACCGTCGGTGATCCGAACAGGGATCTCAACGTCCCATTTCGGGGCGGCTTCCTGGCCGACCAGAGGATGGAGGGAAGCCAGCATAAATAGCGAAGCGGGCAGGATTTTCATGATTGGATAGAGTCTTTAAGGGTGGGCTGGAGTTGTCGATCCCGTTCGGGTGAATTTTTCGGAACTATTTCGCCACAATTCCGACAGGAAAACGTCTGGATTTCCGCACAAGCTGTTTGGAATTCCAGACAACCGCAAGGCTGAAACCCGATAAATGGACGGGGGCATGGATGCCCCGCGAAACATTGTTGGCCGCCAAGTGATGCTGCTTCGCAATGAACGTGACTGCTAACTGCTAACTGCTAGGAATTTGCTTTTTGCGGGAGGCTCCTGAACAGCCGTTGGGCTAGACCGGAGGGCGGGGAAAAGGGGGTTGTTTTCGCGACGTAGATCTGGGCAAGGTGCCACGCTTTCGGCACAAGGAGGGCGGCCTTGTTTTCGGTATAAGCTACGGCCACCTCCTCCTTCGACGGGTAGTCGGCAGGAGGGTTGGAAATTTTCCGGAGATAGCTCTCGGTGATGGCTGCGTCGCGGGTGCGCCTGAGGCTTGCAGCAACGGCGGGATCCTTGTCGTGCTCTTCTGCGAGAGCCTTCTCCAGGACAAAGCGCTGGACAACTAGCGCGCGGACGAATTTGTCGAGGGCTTCCGGATCCTGGACGGGCAGGCTCTCGCCGCCGCTTTGCATGGAGGCGATAATTTCCGAAATCTCGGAAGCGGGGAGTTCGACATCGCCCATCTGTGCGACGACAGCCTGGGCAGCGAGGGATGCTGGAAGGGCGAGGAAAAGGGCGGAAGGTAGGAGAAAGCGGAGCATTTCGGAAGGAAATTATTTCGGTTGGGCGGAAATGCGGTTGTCGATGACCGTGTCCTTGTAGTCCTGGACTTGGTTTTCCACCGTCACCCTGGTTTTCTGGATGAAGGGCTCACGTGCGGAGAGTGCTTTGCCCAGCGCGTAGTTCTCATATCGTTCGAGAATATCAAGTGACGTTTTGTACAGATTCAGGTTCTTGCGCTCGCGGTCGGCGACGGTGTTTTTGAGAAACATTACCTGGTTTTCGAGATCGGCGCGGGCGGCTTCCTTCTGTTGGGCGGTGCCGGCGGCCTGCTGTTGGGCGAGCTTCCATTTCTCCAGCGCTTCGGCGTATTCCTTGAGGCGTTTCTCGTATGTCGTGAGCCTGTCGGTCAGGGAAGCAATGGTCTTTTCCGAGGCGGCCTTATCCAGATCCGCCTGCTTGGTCATGCTCACGAGCTTGCCATTGAGGGCATCGGTTTCCGCCTGGAGCGCGGCGGTTTTGGCCTGCTCCGCCGCATAGGTTGCGAGGGCGTTGGCCTTTTCCGTTTCCGCGGCGCGGAGCTGCAGGGCGATGCCGCGAAGTTGCTCTCGGAGCTTCGCCTCCGCAGGGGAGACCTCCTGGGCGGTGAGGGGGAGTATGAGGAGGATGAGGCAGAGAAAGGATTTCATGGACTTAGAAATTTGCGTTGAGATCGAGCTGGAAGGTATCGGAGGAAAGCGGGGGGCCGGCGATCTCATCGGATGCAAGCCAGCGCGCGCCGAACCGAACCTTCGGGGAAACTGCGAAGGACGCACCGAGGTGGTAGCCTTTGACGTTGGTGCCGCCGCCGCCGAAATTGGAATCTGCGAAGCCATCGACGACTGAGTCGCTCTCGACGTAGCGGTAACCGAGGTTGACCAGCCAGTCGCCCCACTGCTCCAGCTTGGGCTTGCCGAACTGGAATCCAGCATAATACGCCATATCGCCGCCTTCGTAGTTGCCAAGAAGGGGGCCGGCGCCATCGGGATCGGTTCCGCGGTTGTTAACGGCGCCGGCATTGAGCGCATTTTCGTCGAAGGCGACGTTCTTGACGATTTCGGTGAGGGCGGAGAAGCGTATGGGATCGAAGCCGTCGTAATCAACCTTCCCTGTGAGGGTTACGTTTTCAAAGGGGGTGGCGAGACCGTAGTATTGGAACTGGTTGATCGTGCCGTTGTTGTTGGCAGGCGTTGGGGTAATGTTGCGGATGGGGAAATAGGTGTTCCCGCGCTGCGCGAAGCCCGGGCGGGAGGCGTCCGTATCCCCTGCATCCGATGAATTGAGGACTGCTAGGAATTTGCTTTTTGCGGGAGGCTCCTGAACAGCCGTTGGGCTAGACCGGAGGGCGGGGAAAAGGGGGTTGATCTTGCCGCGCTTCGCTTCGCCGGGGGCGTTCTTGGCGGGCTTCGATTTTGCAATGAGCTTGGCGAGTTCCTCGCGGTGGGTGTCCTTGATCCACGCATCAATCGCCACATCCGCTTTTTCGATCCGGTCGTTGAGGAATTTTAGCCGCGCCTCATCACTGGCGAGCTTGGCCAGCATGGTATGCCCGCCGATCTTGCCGCGCACTTCAGGCGGCAGCACGGACAGGATGCCGTCGAGCATGGCGAGGGCGCGAAGGAGGCGCTGGCGGGGCGAGTAGTTCGCTTTCTGCGCGTCGATTTGCTGCCACTCCCACGCCTTGGCCTCTTCCTTGGCTTGCAGGCGAGCCGCAGCCACGTCCTGCTTGGCCGCATTCATCGCCTCCTTGATCTTACCAATGCTGGCCGCCTCACTCGCCAGCGCCTGCCATAGCGCATCAGGCGTGGGATGCTTGATCAACCCGGCATCGTAGAGTTCTTGCGCGATTTGATCCGGCGCACGATCACCACCGAAGGCGACGCGCGGAATGTCACCGCTGCCGTCGTATTCCCCGGCGTAGTTCTCACCCGGATTCCGGCGCTTCCATGCAGCCAGCGACATGATGCGGCCATGCAGCTTGTCGTCAGGCCGCGCGATATGCGACCAGACGGGATTGTTCCAGAGTTTGGACAGATCCTCGCCATGGAGAATCCCACCGTGGCGGGCGTGCGCCTCGTCTTCCAACTCCACGCGACGCAGCGCTTTGCGCATGGCGGATTCCTTCTTGATGCTCGCCTCCTTGCGCGGGTCGAGGATGGCGGCTTTCTTGTAGCCCTTACCGAATGCAATGCCCAGCTCGTCACGGTCGCGCTTGAGCAGGCCGAGCTTCTCAGTCATGCGTTGGAACATCCCGGCTTTGACGCGCGGGTCTTTGATCTTGGCCGCCGCATTGAGCGAGAGGCTTTCCACCATGGACGCGGGGGCGAGGGAGTATTCCGACTTCTTGACACTGGCGAGAATCTGATACATCTTGCTCTTGGCGAGAGCATCCGGCGTAACCGCCCGGTTTGTCACTGGGTCTGTTGGTCCACCGGATTGCTTCTCGCCATTTTTTTTCCCCCATTGATAGGCTTCCTCGGTCAATACGTTGTGATCGTGGTAAAGACCTACCATCTCGACGCCGTTTTGTTCAAACGTGGAGAGCTGCACAAAGAGGGCCTGACCGTCTAGCACTGCCCGCACGCCGTAGGTGTGCCATGCGTCAATGTTTCGGTATTTCTCTTGATCTACTTCCCGCTCGGTATCCAAAAGCACCGCATTTTTTAGCAAGTCAGGAAGCGCTGGCACCAACTTCATGATGCGCGGGTCAGCGCTATGGGACTTGGGCTTGCCGAATTGTTGAAGAGTGAATTCAAACTTCCGACCATCGTGAATGTTCACCGGCTCTTGACCTACAAGCTTCGCGTATTCCTGTTCACCGACTTTGCGGAGTTCGCTTTTGTCCGAGACGCCCTCAAATGCTGTCGAGTCGGCATTCACTGCGTTCATTGAGAGTAGGGCGGAGACGCTATCCGGCACCATGCTGAACAGCGCGTCTTCCGTGGGCGTGAATACTTCTTGCCCGAGAATCGCGGCGTGCTCGTCACGGACCATGCCGTCGTGTTCCGCCTGGTGATTGCGGCCGGTCATCTTGTCGAGGAAAGCTTCATATTCGGATTCGTTGATGCGTCCTTCACGGATGGCAGCTTTCAGCGTGAGTGCCCGCGCCGAGGACAGCCCGAAGACGCCGCGCGCGGCGTCGATCAAGCGCCGGAACTTGCTGGTGGCGCCGGGGACGAGGCGCGACAGGGCGAGCAGGTTGCGCGAAATAATGGCCGGGGCGACTTGCACCGACTTGTCCCCTGCCGCGCGCTTGCGGGTGCGCAGGATTTCCATTTCCGCAATGTGGGAAAGAGCTTCACCGATGGCGGTGTCTTGCGTGGCGGTGTCGAGCGAATCGAAGTCCGCAGGCAGCAGGCGCAACGCTTGGTCAGGCCCTGCGCCACGCTTCATCGCCTTCTCACCCATGATCGAGTCCACCGCGCGGGCGAACGCCAGTCCCTCGTCACGGGTGATCGCGCCGGACGCTTGGGATTTGTTCCACAGTCCATGCCGCTGCTAGGAATTTGCTTTTGGCGGGAGGCTCCTGAAACGGCCGATGGATCGGACCGGAGGGCGGGAAAATGGGGGTTGTTTTGTCAAGATTTGCACCCTGACCCCATTTTCCCCGTTGCCTGCAAGGTGGCGGTCGCAGAAATGGATTGCCCGGCGGCAACGATCGCTGGAAGGATCACGCCGATATTCGCATTCCCACTTCCATCAGTCGTGACGACCGCTTGGCCGAGATAGACTTTGCCATCCGCAGG
>JBBRCO010000105.1:0-13967 GCA_038204755.1 Verrucomicrobiales bacterium | reverse complement strand
GCCTTGGCCATCTTCGGGAGCGCTTTCACTAGCTGGGTTTCGGCGCTGTAGAGATCCTTGATTTCGTGAATCAAGAGATCTTCGAGAGTATTGAGCTTGGACATGGTCGTGTGGAGTTTGGATTGTTAGTTTTTTGGTTTTGGCAGGAAGCCTGGATCGTTCAGCAGGAGCGGTACCGTCAACCGGAGCAGATTAAACCGCTGATAATGAAAGGGGCGTCATCTTCCAAGCTGAGCCGGGCGATTGCAAATTTCTCCGTCATCTTGCAATTTGCGATGGCACTTTCCCACCCCGCCCATGGCCCGGACCCGACAAATCCTTGGCGGAAAACACCTTGGGCTGCGGCTGCGCCAGAGGTACCCGAACTGCAAGGGGCGGTTTCCCCTAATCCTCACCAACCCCATTCCCCACCATGAAAAATCACACCACTCTCATCACCGGCTGCACCAGCGGCATCGGCCTCCACCTCGCCCGCGAATTCGCGGATCACGGACACGACCTCATCCTCGTCGCCCCCAATGAAGAAGAACTTCTCGCCCTCGCCCACGAGCTTGCCACCGAGCGTGGCGTCAATGCCATGGTCATCCCGAAGGACCTCGAACGTGAGGGTTCGGCAGCGGAAATCTTCGAGGAAGTCCAGCAGGCGGGGATCCAGGTCGGCATCCTCGTGAACAACGCCGGCCAAGGATTCCGCGGGAAATATTGGGACCTCCATCCCGACACCGACGACGCGATGATCAATCTCAACATCCGCGCCGTGCTCCGGCTCACCCGCCTGTTCCTCCCCGCCATGGTGGCCCGCGGCCGCGGAAGAATCCTCAACACCGCCTCGATCGCGGGCTTCGAGCCCGGCCCGACGCTCGGCGTCTATCATGCCACCAAAGCCTTCGTGCTTTCCTGGAGCGAAGCGCTCGCCGTCGAGCTCAAGGATACGGGTGTGAAGGTCACCATCCTCTGCCCCGGCCCGACCGATACCGACTTCTTTCCGAAGGCGGACATGGTGGACGTCGTGGCCTTTCAAAAAGGCAACCTCATGGCTCCGCAGGATGTCGCGAAAGCCGCCTATCAGGGCCTGGCGGACGAAGATCTGCTCGTCGTCCCCGGAGTGGCGAACAAGCTGCTCATCGCTGCCCGCCGTTTCCTCAGTGAAGAGGCGCAGGCATCACTGAACGAAAAGATGTATCGCAAAGTCCCGCCCGAGAAGCAAACCCGCCAGCGCGGAGATATGGAAAACAAAGCAGCGGAGGCGGGCGTCCGATGAGCGCGCACCCGCTCTGGCTGGACGGCATCGAAGGCACGGCTTACCCCACCTTGGATGCCGATATGAAAGTGGACATTCTCGTCATCGGCGGCGGGATCACCGGAGTCGGTGCCGCGCAGGCGCTGGCGAGGGCCGGGCGGAATGTCGCGCTCGTCGAGCGCTCGCGCCTCGGCGGCGGAGACACCGCGCACACCACCGCCCATCTCACTTACATGACGGACACACGTCTATCGAATCTCGTCCGCGTCTGCGGCGAGGAGTCGGCCAAGGCGGCTTGGGAGGCCGGCAAGGTGGCGATGGATCACATCCGCGATGTCGTCGCGCGCCTCGGCGTGGACGTCGGGCTCACGGAAGTCCCCGGCTATCTCGTCGCCGCGCTGGATGCGGACCTCGCGGACGAGGTGCCCCGCCTGCGCGACGAGGCGGACATGGCCAAGCGCATGGGCTTCGATGTGGAATACCTCGAACGAATCCCACCGACGGACCGCCCTGGCATCCGCTTCCACGGACAAATGAAGTTCCATCCGCTGCGCTATCTGCAAGCCATCGCCAAGGACGCCTGCGCTGCCGGAGCCTTGATTTTCGAGGAAACCAATGTCAGCGAATTCGGCGAGGGCCATGTCATCGCCAATGGCCACCGCATCGACTACTCGCAGGTCGTCATCGCCACCCACGTCCCGCTGCAGGGCAGCCGCGGCACCCTCGCGGCGGCTCTGTTTCAGACCAAGATTTCCTCCTACTCCACCTACGCCATCGCTGCCAGCGGAGTCTCCCGCCCGCTTGAGGAAATGATCTGGTCGGACACGGCGGATCCATTTCACTACCTCCGCGTGGATGGAGATTCCGTCATTTTCGGTGGCGAGGATCACAAGACCGGCCAGGTCTCCGGCACCGGGTCCTGTTATGTTTATCTGGAAAAATCACTGCGGCGGAAGGTGGGGGATTTCACCGTCACCCACCGCTGGTGCGGTCAGGTCGTGGAGACGGTGGATGGGCTTCCCTACATCGGGGAAACCGCGCCCGGCGAGTTCATCGCCACCGGCTTCTCGGGCAATGGCATGACCTTGGGCACCGCCGCCGCCCTCATGATCCGTGACAAAATCCTGGGCCTCTCGAATGCATGGGAGCATGCCTTCGATCCCGGCCGCGTACAGATCTCCGCCACCACCGCCTACCTCGCGGAGAACAAGGATTTCCCTTATCTGCTCGTGAAGGACCGCGCCGCCGTGCCGAAGGGCGATCCCATGGAAATCCCTCCCGGTGAGGGGAAGGTCATCAAGGTGGATGGCAAGCGCATCGCCGTCTTCTGCGATCCGGACGGCATGCGCCACGAGATGTCCGCCGTCTGTCCGCACCTCGGCTGCATCGTCGGGTGGAATGCGGGCGAGCAGACCTGGGACTGCCCCTGTCACGGCTCACGCTTCGCGGCGGACGGCGGCCTGCTGGCGGGGCCGGCGGAAAAGGGACTCGATGTGCTGACAACCGCATGAAACTCATCTTCACCCACGACCGGATGCCCGGATACAAGCGGGTGCGGAAGGGCAGGGGTTTTGCATTTTTCCTGCCGGATGGCAGTTCGCTCCGCGACAAGCTCGAGCGCCAGCGCATCCTTTCGCTTGCCATCCCGCCCGCCTATCAGGAAGTGTGGGTCTGCCCCGTTCCTAACGGCCACCTTCAGGCCACCGGCATCGACGCCCGCCTGCGCAAGCAGTACTGCTACCATCCTGCCTGGCATCAGGACGCTGCGGACCGGAAATTCAGCCTGCTCCCCGCCTTCGCCACCGCCCTACCGAAGATCCGCGCCTCGCTGCGCCGCGAGCTGGTCGGGCCGGAGCTCACCCGTGAGCGGGTCATCGCCGGCATCGTCGCGCTGCTGGACATCACCGGCTATCGCATCGGGAATTCCCGCTATGAAAAGCAGAACAAAACCTTCGGGCTGTCTTCCCTGCTCACCCGCCATCTGAAGGAGGAGGATGGCCAGCTCAAGCTGAGATTCCGCGGAAAAGCCGGCCACGAGCACGAGGCGGAGATCGCCAGCCCGAGGCTCGCGCAGCTCGTCGCGGAACTCCAGGATCTCCCCGGCCAGCATCTTTTCCGCTATGAGGACGAGTCCGGTGAATGCCACGACATCGGCACTGCCGACGTGAACGACTGGCTCAAGGAAACCGGCGGCGGAGACTACACCGCGAAGCAGTTCCGCACCTGGCGGGCCACCCTCCTTTGCGCCCGGGCGCTTGCCGCCCAGCCGCCGCCTGAATCCAACACCGCGCAGCAAATCGTCGTTCGGGATGCCATCAAGGCCGTCGCGACCGTCCTGAACCACACCCCCGCGACCTGCCGGAAGTACTACATCCACCCGGCGATCCTCACGGCTTACGGAAGCGGGGCGCTTTACAAAATCATGCACTCCACGCCGCCCCGTCTGAGTCGGAAGAACGGCAGCGCCGGCCTGCTCACCGACGAGCGGCGCGTCTATAAGATGATCGCCGGCTAGTCTTTGGGGGGATGAACCAGGCCCAGGTCCGGCGCAAACACAGGCTTGGTCGAAGCAAACAAAGGATTGTGACCGCGCAAATTTTGTCTGTAAAAGTGGCTGTTGACTTATTCTGAAGGTGGTTGGTTTTACGTTTTCGGTTTGGTTTATGTTAACTGAGCGTGAGGTAGGCTTTACCGGTTATCGTAAAGACTCGGGTTCCACCGCTTGCGGGGATTGGGACGGTAATCGACCACGTATTCTCCCGAGTCGGAAGGCACGCGCAGCGGTTGCGCCCAAGGGGCGTTTTGCGCATCGCGCGGACAACTGAATATCCGGGCGACGGCGAAGTGATAACTACCCAGCGCGGCATGGTTGTCCGGGTGGTTCTTCAGATATCGCTCGGCGGCCTGGGCGGCGGATAGATAATCGCCGAGCGAATTGATGGGATCGCGCTTGCCAGCTTGCCCGGCCTTCTTGGAAACGGCCGCCGCTGTGGAATGGAGAGGCTGGAATACCGGTTTGCGATCGGAAACGGTCGAGTAGTCGGAACAGCTCGTGGCGAACAAGGTGAGGACGAGGAGATGAAGGCGAGGATTCATGGAATGGGGTAAGCATTTCCAACCGGATGGTAATGGAAAATGGTTCAGGTGTCTGGATCGAAGATAACAGCACCACGTGTGGAACGGGCTTTCCTGCGGTTCGGGATTGAGTTTGTCCCCTCACGCACCTCGCGCCCTATTCAAGGCTAAGAACAAGGGTAAGAATGGGTGATCTGAGTTACAGGGTATCGAGAATGGATGCTATCTACCAGAACAGGGATCCGGAAGCACGCCAAAATCCTGAGAGCCGCGAAGCGCATGGAAGTGGACTTCCGCGCATCGGGATCCGTTAATTCATTCCGCTTTCGGCTTCGGGAAATGAAATCCTTATCGCACTTTCCGGGTGTGGACCGGACCCGATCAGGCGTGCTGGCGGCTGGGTCTGCGGCGGCGACACCCGCCGAAGCCACGGCAGCACCCCACCCCACCGCAGCGGGAGCTTGCGGAGTTGGCTGTTTGCACGGCCCGGTTTCCCAATTTATAAACGGAGCCCTCCAAACCGCAAACGGAGTGCTCCAAACGGCAAACGGAGTGCCGCACAGCGCCAACGGAGCCCACCAAATCGCTCCCGGACCACTCCGGATCACGACCGGAGAATTACGAACCGCCAACGGTCTACTCCGCATCTCCAACGAAGCCGCGCAAAAGATCTCCGGCCCCTCGGAAATCCTCGACGGAGCCGCTCAAACGGCCAACGGATCAGTTCCAAGACCCCACGTCCCCTTTCCGCACCCCCGGCGCCATCCCAAATCGCCGCGAACGGGGATTTTCCTCGCCCCTCCGCGCCGGAATCTATCATTTGGTTAGCGGGCACGGATTCACCGTCCCGTCACAATCAGCAACCACCCCACCACCATGCCAGATCCCGCTCCCGCTCCCGCCAACCCCGAAGCCCCGCGCAAGAACAGCCAGCAGAACAAGGTCATCACCGCCTACGTCACCGCTGCCGAGAAATTCCTTGGCGTCGCCTCCACCGATTCAGAGATCACCCCGCTCCTTGCCGCCCGCGGCTACGACGCGGCGGATTTCGCGGAAGGCGCCGCCCTCGTCGCCACTTCCCGCGCCACTTTAGAAGGCCGCGCCGGCGGCATGGGACAGCAGTCGCTCAAGACCGGCGAGCTGAACGCCGCCATCGATTAAGCCCGCGACGACTACGCCAAATTCCGCGAGATCGCCCGGCCCAGCTTCCCGGACCAGGCAGACCGCCTCGCCCTCAGCCTCACCGGCGAGGTGCCCGAGGACACCGGCCGCTTCATCACCCTCGCCCTCGCCTCCTACGGTGCCGCCGGAAAAGCCCCGCAAGCCGTCAAACTCGTCAAACGCGGCTACCCCGCCGCCGTTCTTGATCCGCTCATTGCCGATCTCAACACCCTCACCGGCACCTCCGGCGACCAGGACCAAGCCCAAGGCGACGCCATCGGCGACACCGCCGCCCGCGATGCCGCCTACGACGCGCTGCGCAAGTTCATGAAGGAACTCAAAGGCGTCACCAAAGGAGCGCTCCGCAGAAAACCCAGCTTGCTCTCCAAGCTCGGCCTCTGAGGCCACCTACCGGAAAACTCCCCCGCGCCCGCTTCCACCTCGGAAGCGGGCGCGGTTTTTTCCCTCTGAATGCGGTCACAAGATGCAACTGCCTAGGATATTCCTTCCCCTCACATTCGTGCCACTTAACCTCACGGCCAGCACATGTCTTTCCTCCTCGAAGAACTTACCTACCAGAAAAAAGCCATTGACGCCGTCGTCGGCGTGTTCGACGGCCAGCAGCGAAATTTCTTCCACAATCCCTTCCAGGGCGACGTCCAGCCGAACATTCTTACCCTGCCTATCGCGGACATCACCGCGAACAAACGCGCCATCTTTGCCGCGAACGGCCTGACCGAGGGCGAGGCCCATCTCAGCAACTACCCGGACATCAGCATCGAGATGGAAACCGGCACCGGCAAAACCCTCGTCTATCTCCGCACCATTTACGAACTCTGCGAAGCCTACGGATTCACCAAGTTCATCATCCTCGTCCCCTCCGTGCCTATCCGCGAGGGCGTGCTGGACACCATCTCCTCCTTCGCTCCCCAGCTTCACCGGATTTACGGGCCACGCCTCCACGCCTTCGAATACGACAGCAAGAAACTCACCGAGGTGAAACGCTTCATCAGCGGCACCGATCTCCAAGTCATGGTCATGACCACCCAGTCGTTCAATTCAGACGACAACATCATCAACCAGCCCGGCCGCGACGATTCCCCGGAAGGTCTCTCCTACTGGCAGGCTCTCGCTAAGGTCCGGCCCATCCTTATCATGGACGAACCGCAGGAGGGCATGGACACGCCGAATATCACGCCGCGCATCGAGGCTCTCGATTCCATCGCCCGGCTTCGCTACTCCGCCACTCACAAGCTCACGCGGAATCTCCTTTACCGGCTCTCGCCCTACGAGGCCTACAACGAGCACCTCGTCAAAAAGATCGAAGTCCTATCCGTGGCCGAGAAAAACGACGAAGCCACCCTGAAGCTTGAGCTTCTCGAAATCCAAACCGGCAAGGGTGACCCGAAGGCCAAGCTCATGGCGTGGTGCAAGACTGCCACCGGCTTCAAATACAAGGAAACCAAATGGCTGGACGCCGCGAAGAACCGCCGTCTCGACGAGGCAACGGGAAATCCCTCCTACAGCCAGTTCAACATCGAGCGCATCCATGCCAAGGGCCTGCGCACCGCCGGCGTGGAGCATGTGAAATTCACCAATGGCGTGGAACTCACCAAACGCGCCAGCACCGGCGACTTCGCCGGCATCTTCCGCCAGCAGCTCTACTGGCTCTGCTTCCGGCACTTCCAGAAAACCGAAAAACTCCGCCCGCTCGGCATCAAGCCACTTTCCCTGCTCTTCATCGACCGCGTGGCCAGCTACACCTCGTCGGACGGTCTGATCCGCACGCTGTTTCACGAGGAGTTTCCGAAAGCCTACTCCGATCACTACGGCAAGACCCCATCACCCGGTCTGGTAGATGAGGTCCAGAGCTACTACTTCGCCAAGTCCGGCAGCGGCGAGTTCACGGACAACGAGAACTCCATGGCGAAACAAAAGGAAATCTACGACGAGATCCTGCGCGACAAGGAAGCCCTGCTTTCCTTCGCCAATCCCCGCCAGTTCATCTTCTCCCACTCCGCCCTCGGCGTCGGCTGGGACAATCCGAACGTCTTTAACATCGCCACCCTCAATCAGACATTTTCAGACATCAAGAAGCGCCAGGAAATCGGCCGCGGCCTGCGCATCTGCCGGAATCAGGAGGGGAAACGGGTCTATGATTCCGAGGACGTGATCGAGGGCGAGGAAATCAACCAGCTCACCGTCATCCCGAACGAGACCTACGAGACCTTCGTCGCCCAATACCAGTCAGAGCTCGGCACCGCCATCACCCCGCGCCACTCGCCCAAGGGAAAACCCGCTGGCAAGAAGGTCGTCAGGCTTTGCAAGGAACAGTTCGACAGCGACCGCTTCCGCCAGTTCTGGAAACGGCTCGGCCAGCGCACCGACTACACCGTCCATTTCGACGAGGACGATCTGGTAGAAGCCTGCATCAAGTCCCTCAACCAGATCGAGGTGCCGGAATACGTGGCGGAAATCACCTCCACCCGCATCGACGAACTCACCGCTTCCGGCGAGCGCTCGTTCTTCCAAGGCGGTGATACAATAAAGCTCGATGCCATTTTCACCCCGATGGACCTCATCGAGGAACTTTCCGAAAACACCCAGCTCGCCTATCCCACCCTCGTCCGCATCCTCGGCGGCATCACCAATGGCGATCAACTCGTCCGCAATCCACCGCGCTACATTCACGAGGCCACCCGCAGCATCACCCGCATCAAGATCGAGGAAATGGTCCGCACCATCGATTACCGCCCTACCGGCGAGATGTTCGGCCTCGATCTCTTCAAGGACGTGATCCCCACTTACAAGGAAATCGTCCCCACCCCGAAGAACGGCGTCTATGACCACGCCATCATCGATTCCGGCTCCTCTTACGAAAGCAACTTCGCCAAACAGACCGAACTCGATCCCCGCGTCGTCTGCGTCCTGAAACTGCCGGACTGGTATAAGATCCCCACGCCTAACGGCAATTACACCCCGGACTTCGGCCTCGTGATCCGTCACAAGGGCCTGCGCGGCGAGACGGAAGTGGATATCCATCTAGTCGTCGAAACCAAATCCACCAACGTTTTGGAAGAGCTCGATACCGACGAGCAGGTGAAAATCAAATGCGCGATCCGTCACTTCGAAGCCCTCGGCGTGGGAGTCAACAAGCCGCTGTTGTTCAAAGCCCCGGTCGACCGCCTCTCCAGCGTTGTCTGCGAGGACCCTCCGGGATTCGAGAGAGCACCGCCCAGAATGGGCTTTTACGCCCCCAAGATGAACCTGGGTGAAACCCTCGACCAAGCGCTCACCTCTCAGTGACTTGGAAATTTTATGACATCACCAACGTCTGATAAAGTTGCAAACCGTCAAAACTCTGACAATTTTCTCTTGAAATGATCCTTCGTTACACCGCTGAGAACTTTTTTTCGTTCCAATCCCGCACGGAAGTTGACTTCACCATAGGAGCACAGGCGGGCACCCGTTCTGGCATGATCGAATCGGATCTAGGCACGCGTGCAAACTCCGTCTTGGGCGTATTTGGTGCTAATGCTTCCGGAAAAACCAATCTCCTCAAGCCTCTCGGATTCCTTTCCTGGTTCATCCTTGAGTCTGCTGGCACCAAACCCGGAGCACCCATTCTTTACGAGTCGTTTGCCTTTGATCCTGATTCCAAGGACGAACTCACACGGCTTGATCTCGAATTCGAATTTAGCGGAAGCATCTATCGTTACGAACTGGAACTCCTAGCCAATGTAGTTCGGCGAGAGGCCCTCTATCGCAAAAAAGCCCGCTTTTCATTCCTTTTCGAGCGCGTCTGGGATCCTTCAGAAAATGATTACTATTTCAAATCGCAAGACATCGGGCCTGTCGCATCAGTTCCACAGCGGCAGAACGCGTCGTGGCTTTCCTCCGCTCTGCTACAGGAACATGAGTTGGCTTTGCGTTTGCAGCCGTTCTTTGAATCCATTGATGGAAATCTTGGGCCGAACGGAAGATTGCCTACTCACGATGCGGAAATGGTCAATCTCTTCGCCGCTGCGGACTTCTATCATGATGAGCCAGACATGTTGACTAAAGTGTCCTCTCTGTTGGCGGGGTTTGATCTCGGTCTCTCCAAAATCATCACTCAGGTCACCAAAAATATCGGACCCGATGGCAAGGACCACGAATTCATCTTCCCCGTGGGCATTCATCATGTGAACGGCCAGGAGTACGTGCGCGTGCTCATGCAAGAGTCCCGTGGAACCCAAGCGCTCTTCGTTTTACTTCGCTACATTCTTCCCGTGCTTGAGAACGGAGGCATCGCCTTCATCGACGAGTTCGAGTCCGGCCTTCACTCGCACATGGTGCGCGCCGTCATCGACCTGTTTTTTAATCCCGCCACCAATACCAAGAACGCCCAACTCATCGCCACCTTCCACACGGATTTCCTCCTGCGGGACACCCTTCATAAATATCAGATCTACCTTGTGGAAAAGGACGAGAACCTCAACTCGGTAGCCTATCGTCTCGACTCCGTGCGTGGCGTGCGGAACGTGGACAATCTCTATGACAAATACCACGCCGGAGCCTTCGGAGGCATTCCCGCGTTGCCATGAGCTATCACTTGCCGGGCATCATTTAAAAAACTCGTCCACGCTGGTAGCCACATGTCCCGGAGCAATCTCAGGAACCAAAAACCCCGCAGCACCCGAGCCACGGCGCAAATCGTGGTGGAAGGTGATACGGAAGTAGCTTTTTGCAGATATTTGAAATCCCTTTACGCCTACAACTGCGGCGTCCAGGTGCAAATCCACAATTCACGTGGAGGCTCGCCACAGGATCTAATCAAGGCCGCTCTGAGCCGCCCCGGCTTCGACCGCACCTTCGTCTTCTTCGATACCGATGTCGCACTCCCGGAAACGTGGGCAGCGAAGTCCCGGCGGGCAGGTCACATCTCCATCACACCATCCCCCTGCGTGGAGGCATTTTTCCTGGTCCTCCTCGGGCGTCCCTGTCCGGCGGAGAGCGCTGCTTGCAAGCGCGCCTTCGCTGCAATACTGCCGCCGCCGAAAAAATACGAGCCCTGCGCCTACGCCGGTCACTTCCCGAAGGAATTGCTGGATGTAGCACGCCACCCCTTGCTCGACACCATACTCTCCGTATTCAAACTCCCCGGATAATCTCCAACATGTCGACCGAATCCTCCGAACCGCAATCGCTCAACGACCTGCTTCCCACCACGCCGGATCTCCGGCAGGAACGCCTCGACGAACTCAAGCGCCTCTTTCCTGATCTCTTCACCAACGAAGGCCGCCTCGATCCGGACGAACTGAAGCGCCTCGTCTCACCGAACGAAATCCACGAGACCGAGCGCTACGAATTCAAATGGTATGGCAAGGCCGCCTCCAAACGCGAGGCCTTCACCCCCACCACCGCCACCCTCGTCTATGACGAGGCGCGCTCCGTGAATCCCGACAAGGCGGAGGGCAACATGATCATCGAGGGCGAGAATCTGGAAACGCTGAAATTATTGTTAAGCGCCTACCGCGAGCAGGTGAAAGTCATTTACATCGACCCGCCTTACAACACGGGCAAGGATTTCATCTACAAGGATAATTACGCCAAGGACCGAAAGAGCTATTGGGAGGAATCCGGATTGACTGAGGAAGGGGTAAAGCTTTCAACGAATTCGGAGACCTCCGGACGCTATCACTCAGACTGGATGTCCATGATTCATCCAAGGTTGCTGGTCGCGCGTGCTCTCCTTTCAAAATACGGGGCGATTTTTATCAGTATTGATGACCACGAAGTCGCCGCATTGAGAAGAATCTGCGATGAGGTATTTGGTCCTGAGAATTTTGTAGCGCAGTTGATCTGGCAAAAGATGGACAGCCCCAGTCGGAACGAAAAAGAACAGTCTCACGCAGATTATCACGAGTATGTTCTCGTCTATGGTAAAACCGCCGAATGCCAATTTTATCGTATGGCGAAAGCGAAGATCCTAGAAGCCTATCCTCTAACCCTACCAAACGGAAAGAAAGCACGCCGACGCCAATTGCGAAAGAACGGGAAAAATGCCAGGCGGAAGGATCGGCCAACCATGTGGTATCCACTTGAAGCACCCGACGGAACAGAGGTTTGGCCTGTCCATCCTTCGGAAGGGTGGGAAGGGCGCTGGGTTTTGAAAAAGGCGGAATGGCTAAACAGAACTGAACTGGGACTCACCGAATGGATAAAGCGAGAAGAAATTTGGGTTCCTTACTACATTGAGACTGCGCCGGACGAACCCACCATACCATGGCCGTCTTTAGTGACATATGTTGATCAGAATCGGCAGGCGAAAGCCGAATTCACGGAAGTAATGGGTTCAACAATCGAGTTTGAAACACCTAAGCCTTCATCGCTGTTAAAGGTTGTTCTTGAAATGGCTTCGGCGGAAGGCGATCTCGTTATGGATTTCTTCGCCGGAAGCGGAACGTTTGCTCACGCGGTCATAGAAAGACCTGACGACAATCTGAGGAGAAAGTTTATTTTGGTTCAGCTACCACAAGACGTTCCTGCTGATGACCCCGTTCATGATGCTGGGTTTCCGACAATTTCCTCCATCACCATCGAGCGCGTCAAACGCGTGATCCAAGGCTACGGAGATAATCCCCAACCCCTCCCCGACACCGGCTTCAAAGTTTACAAGCTCGCAAAGTCCAACTTCCCGCGTTGCGAGTTCACGCCGGATCCGAAGTTGAGCGAGGAGGAAAACGTGGCGGCGCTGAAGCGCTATATCCAAGAGAAGGAAAGCGCGTCCCTGCTGCCTTTGGATGAGGATGCGGAACAGGCGGTCTTCGATGAAGTGTTGCTGAAATGCGGTTTCCAACTTCACTACACGCGGACCCACCGCGAGGATTTCTCCGAAAACACCATATATGAAGTGACCGATGGAAAGCGCACTACCCTCGTCTGCCTCGCTTGGAACGAAGGCATCAAGGACGCCACGATCAAGCGCCTGCGGGAAATGGATGAAGCGAAGGAAAAGCCCTTCTTCATCTGCCTGGAACGCTCTATCAATACCACCACCAAGTGGAACCTCAACCACCTCCTCGGCAAGCGCCTCACCGCATTCTGATTTCCCGCCATGGCCAAGCTCTTCTTCTCCTACTCTCACAAGGACGAAACCCTGCGGGACGAACTTCAGACCCAGCTTGAATCGCTCAAGCGCTCCGGGGCCATTGAAACATGGCACGACCGCATGATCCCCGTTGGTGACGAACTCGATGGAGCCATCAACGAAAAAATGGAAGAGGCGGATGTGATCCTGCTGTTGGTAAGTTCCGATTTCCTTGCTTCGAAGTATTGCTTCGATGTGGAGGTGAAGAGAGCCATGGAACGGCACGAGGCAGGAACCGCTCGTGTGATCCCCGTGATACTCCGACCCTGCGATTGGCATCACGCGCCGTTTGCAAAACTTCTGGCAGCCCCCAAGGACGGCAGGGAAATCACGATGTGGCCGAACCGGGATCAGGCATTTCTGGACGTGGTGACCCAGATCCGCGCCGCCCTTCCCGACACAGCTCTTCCCGGTCGCTCCGATGTCTCCGTGACCGTGCAACCCTCCGCATTCACTCCCCGCTCCAGCAACCTGCGGTTGAAGAAAACATTTACCGACGCCGACAAGGATCGTTTCATGGACGACGCATTCGACTACATGGCGAAGTTCTTTGAAGGCTCGCTGGATGAATTGCAAAAGCGCAATCAAGGGATTGAAGGCCGGTTCAAACACATCGATGCACATTGTTTCACCGCAGTGATTTATCAGAGTGGTGATTCGGTGGCCCGGTGTGCCATCCGCCACGGAGGTTCAAGTAGGTTCGAAAGCGGTATTGCCTATTCCCAAGATGACTGTGGCAGCGGTAGCAGCAGCAGAAGCTTCAATGAAATGCTCAGTCTGGAAGTGGGAGAACAGGCGCTGAGTCTGAAATCCATGGGGATGTCTTCTTACATGAGCGGAGGTGAGCGCGAATCGCTATCATTTGAAGGTGCCGCGGAACTTTACTGGGCCAAGCTAATCGAACCTCTACAGAGATAGCCTAGCTGCGGGATAAACCCGCTGCCGCTGCTACCACAGACTGCCCCGCATCTGGAGCGGTTGATTTATTCCGCTTTCGGCTTCGGGAAATGAAATCCTTAGCGCACTTTCCGCGTGTGGACCGGACCCGATCAGGCGTGCTGGCGGCGCTGGCCGCGTTTTTTCTGTGGGGCGTGCTGCCGGTATTCTGGAAGCTGCTGGATTTCCTGCCACCGGCCACGATCGTCGCGCAGCGGACGCTGTGGTCGTTGCTGCTGGTGCTGGGGATCGTTTGTTGGAAAGGGGAATGGCGGGCGCTGCTGGCGGCACTGAGATCCCCGCGGACGCTCGGCTGGCATTTCCTCTCCGGCGGGCTGCTCGCCTCGAACTGGCTGCTCTACGTGTGGGCCACGCTCAACGGCCACATCATCGAGGCGGCGCTCGGCTACTATCTGAATCCGT
>JBBRCO010000104.1:0-13969 GCA_038204755.1 Verrucomicrobiales bacterium | reverse complement strand
GTTCAACAACCCGCCGATTTCCTTGTTTGACATGCCCTTGGCAAGGAGGGTGAGCACTTCGACCTCACATGAGGACAGTTCTTTGGAGGAGAGCCGATCCGCCATCCGCAAGGAGATTTCCGCCGGAACGTAGCGCAAGCCAGCGTGGATCGTTCGAATGGCGAGAGCGAGTTCGCCAGGGCCGATGGTTTTAAGGACGTAACCGTAAACGCCCGCCCGCAAGGAGGCGCAGAAGTCTTCCTCGTAGTCGAACGACGAGAGCATGAGGATCTTCGCCGCCGACTCTGCCTCCGCGACCACGCTGAGGTCTGGCTGAAGCTGTAATAACTCCACAAGGCCCATCCGAACCACGCGGTGATCGTCAGCCAGCAGGATTTTTATTTTGGGGGATTCGTTCATTGAAGAAGACGCCCTGCTAACACCATTCGCCTTTCAAACCGCCCGGTTCATGCGCTTCTCAAATCGCCGCTCGCACCCTGCCGTAGTTGACGGTCTTATATGTGATATTAGCCATGGCCATGGGGATGCCTTCTTCCGATTTTTCAACGACCTCGCGGTTCGAACGGGCGGGCTGATAGTCGGGATCGATTTCAAGGGCGCAATCAATTTCCGCCAGAGCCTCCGCCTTGCGCCCCATATACGCGAGACACAAGCCCATGTTTCCCTGACAAGGCGCATTCCGATGATTGAGGGCGGCTGAAGCGCGAAATATGTCCAGTGCAACCTGCCATTCGCCCCGCTCCATATACTCGAATGCTTGGTTGAAAAGATCGCTCGATTCCAAAAAGACATCCAAGGTGAGGCGTTCGGCTTTCCAAATACCGGCGGCAATACTGGCGATGAAGGACCGGGCTTGGGCAACTTCGTTGTCCTCAGGATCACCTATCGCCACCACTTTCTGATAGGAACGTATGCAATTGGGTATATCCATCAGCTTTTGGCATGACACCGCCTTGTTATAATGCGACCCGACGCTGTAGGGATAGATGGCGATGGCTTTGTCGAACCAGACAATCGACTTTTCATATTTTCCTTGAAAGGCATGCATGACTCCGATTCCAAAGGCCACGTCGTAATTGCGCGGGTGTTCATCCAGCAAGGCGGTAAGCAGAGTCATCGCCTTTTGAGTGAGGCCCTTTTGCAATAGTTCCAAGGCGTTGTTGACGGCATCCTGCACCTCGGGGTTGATTTCCATGATGAAATGCCCCTCAGGGAGAGTGCGGATGCGCCTGTCCTCATATTGTCGGACGGCTGCATAGTGAACGCAATCGCCGCAATCCGAGTCCCGGATAGACGCGCAGCATTCGCTACAAATTTGCACATTTCCCTCTCTGGGACAGTCGCGCCGGGCCTTGCCGGTTCTACATTTCGGACATTTGATTTTCATGGGCTGATGGTAGTCCGCTTGCCTTCAGGCCGTCAATCGTTTGAAAACCTCATGACTTGGGCTCGGGTTGGTGATTTTCGATGGCTTGGGCGGTGGCCAATGCTTTTTCGGCGGCTTGTTGGTGAGGCTCCGCTTCTTCGGCGAGGTCGGCGGCGATGAGGAGTTGGGCGACTTTCTGCTTTTTGGCAGCGAGGGCGCGGAGGTCGGCGATTCGTTGGAGTTGTTCCGGGGTGAGTGCCGGTTTTGTCGGAACCCCGCCGGTGAGGTGGCGGGTGGCGCGGGTATTGAAAGTGATGAGTCCGCTGGCGGCGAGTTGTTGGAGGGCGATCCAAGTGGATTCGTCGAGGATCTGGAGCTTGGGGGCATTGCCACGCCATTCGGTTTCGCGGAAAAGATCGGAAACAGCGGCTGCGCGGGTGGGATCGCGGAGGACCGTGAGGAGCACGGGTGTTTCCTGGCCGGGGAGCATGGCTTCCTGGCAATGGATGAGGGTGTTTCCGAGGCGTTCGGAGACGCGTTGCGAGAAGGCGAGCGCGGGATCGGCGGGTGGCGAATTGGGAGTGGCAATGCCATCCGGGGTGATGGAAAGAATCTGTTGGAGGCGGGCGATGTTGGCATCGCGGCCACGCTTGAGCTTGGCTTCTGAGAGGGATTTCCCGGTCCCGTCAAGCACGCCCTCGGCGAGGGTCATCTTGTTGGCGAGGGTTTCCAACATCGCGTGTTCCAGGGTGTTCTCGGCGATGAGGTTGACCACGGTGACCGGGCGTTTCTGGTGCTTTCGCCAAGCGCGGGCGATCCGTTGTTCGAGGCGGGCGGGATTCCAAGGAAGGTCGCAGTTGATGACGACGCTGGCCTGCTGGAGATTGAGACCGACGCCGCCGGAATCCGTGCTGAGGAAGAGGCGGCAGTTAGGATCATCGCGGAAAGCGAGGATCTCGCCGCGGCGTTTCTGTTGGGGGACGCTGCCGGTGTGCCAGGCGTGGCCGATGCCATTTTTATTCGCCCAGTCGCGGACTTTTTTCAGCATGCCTTCCCACTCTGAGAAGATGATGATTTTCACATCGGGATCAGATAGACACTCGTCGAGGACGCGGGCGAGTTCGTCGAGCTTGGGGCAGTCTTGGCAGTCGTGATTCTTAATGATGGAGGGCGAGTCACAGATCATCCGCATGATGCCTAGCAGGATCATCAAGAGATCGGATTCCTTCTTGGTCAGGGGACGCTTGAGGGATCTTTGGACCAGCTTTGACACCTGTTGTTTGTAGTCCTCATACTCGGCCCGCATTTGCGGGGTGAGCTGGATGAAGTGGTTACGGTCCGTGCGCTCGGGAAGTTCGGTTTCGACGTGGTGCTTGCGGCGGCGAAGCAGAACCGGGCGGATGCGCTCGCGGAGAGCTGCCAGGTTTTGGTAGTCGGAGGGGCGGCCTTTTCCGTCGAATTGATAGAAATCGCGGTTGAAGCGGAACAATGGCCCGAGCAGCGCGGGATCGAGGAAATCGACGATGGAGTAGAGTTCGTCGATTCGGTTTTCGATGGGGGTGCCGGTGAGGACGAAGGCGTAGCGGGACTGGAGGCGCTTGATGGCTTGGGCGGTTTTGGTGGCCCAGTTTTTGATGCGCTGGGCTTCGTCGAGCACTACGATGTCAGGCTTCAACAGGGCGTTGATATCGAGGCTATCTGAGACGACCTGCTCGTAATTAACAACGGTGAAGAAGGGCGGGGCGGCATCGGCGTAATACTTCGCGCGGACGGATCGCGGGCCGAAAATGATCCGTTGGGTGAGTGTGGTGAATTTCTGGATTTGCTCCTCCCACTCGGCCTTGAGCGAGGCGGGGGTGACGATGAGGACGCGCCGCGCTTTTCCCAAATGATGAAGCAGGGCGCAGGCGGCGATGGCCTGGATGGTTTTGCCGAGGCCCATTTCGTCGGCGAGCAGGGCGCGCTCGGCAAAGGCGAGGTGAAGCATGCCCTCACGCTGATAGGGATAGAGGGGACAAAGGGTGACATGTTCCGGATGACGACCTTCGACGACACCGGTTTCGTAATCACGCCGCAGGGTGATGCGCTCTTCGACGCGGCGGCGGGATTCGAGGAACCCTTCGACGTCTTGGGAGATGCGGATTTTCGAGTTACGTTGGAGCTTGGCGAGGGCTCCGGCGGATTCATCAAGAATTCGCCCGGTGACATCGAAGAGCGGGCAGAGGGACGGAGGGAGATTCCCGAGATTTCGTTCGATGCCGAGCGTGTCACCGACGGCAACTACGTCGATACGGGCGGAACCGGAGATCCCGGCTGTACGAAATTCGCTTCTGTGGCGGCGCTTGAGCCAAATGAGGATGGACTCGACGTGTTTGCAAGTGCCGAGTCCGGCGGTTCGGAAATCAGGGCAGGTGCACGAAAAAACGCGATTCTTGACGTCGCGGATCTCGACCTGATAGTCCATGCCGCTGGGGGATTTGACGGCGAAATTGGAGAAGACAGGGTGCTCCGGGTGGAGATTGGAAATGGAATGTTTTTCGTCAACCGCACGCTGGACCCGGCGTTGGATTTCGTCCTGGTCCGTAGTACGCCAGTCGCTGGCGGGAATCACGGAAACAGCGGACTTCTTCTTTTTTGCAGGGGACTTTTTCGCGGACATTTATGGGGTGGATGGAGGAAAAGAGAGGAGCAGTGGGATCGTTTCCAGAAGCCTCATGCAACCCACTTGACGTATCAATCCTTAAGTCAGTTTGACTTCCCGGAACGAAAGACGATGATTTGGGATAGCAAACTTTCAATGCCCGAGACCATGCCAACCCAAGTTCGTTTCAATGCCGCAAAAGTCGCTTGTCTTCTTATTCTGGGAACGCATTGGGTTTCCGCCGGAGTTTATTTTCCGAAACAAGGCCTGTTTGACTCGTCCACGGGTTATCTTGAAACCGAGCTCCCGGACGGCTGGTTTCGGGGCAGCGCGGTGATCGCGCGGGATCCAAAGCTGATCTATTCATGTGGCCATGTGCTCTATGATAACGGGATGTGGGCGACGGACTACCTGTTCTACCGCGCTTACAACGGCCGCTATTCGCCGGATCCGACGAATGCGGCCTCTCCGCGTGGCTATAGGTATTTTACCAGTTATACGAACAACGTAGATACTTACGGGCAGGACTCCGGGCGCGCCTTTGCCTATGATTTCACGGTCTTCTATGGCACGAGTTCGTTCGGCCCGGCAGTCGGCTGGTGGTCCGACGGTGGCGCGGTCATGCGGTCGGGTAAATTGAAACGGATCGTCGGCTACCCCAGCAGGCTCGAATATAACAATGCCCGTGGATACTATTTCCAGCACGGCACCGATTGGTTCACCAACCGCGCGCTCCAGACAAGGGGTGCCTATCACTATTTCCGAAACGTTTCAACCGGCGGTGGAAACAGCGGCGGACCGGTTTTCGCGAAGGACGCCAATGGCAGATATTATCTCGGCGGCATTCTCGTTTCGGGCAGTTCCAACACCGCGGGGATCTACGCGCTCAACAGTTCGTCCAACAGCATGGCATCGGCCGCGCTCGCGACGAAGAGTGTCAGAACGGATTCCGGCAACACGGACACCATGCTGCTGCCGGATGGGAGCATTAACTATCTGGTCCGCACGACAACCGTTTCTGGATTTTTGGAAAACATCACCGATCTCAAATTCAGCGCGTCCATCAGCACGCCGCGCCGAGGAGATCTCGACGTCTATCTGCAATCGCCGTCGGGCCGCATCCGCTGGGTGCACAAGCAGTCCAAGGAAACCGCGACGGATCTGCGGATAGACAACGCGGACTACACGGCGAAGTTCCGCGGCCAAGCGGCGAACGGTGTCTGGCAACTGAAGATGCGCGATGCGGTTAGCGGCAACCGCGCGACGTTCAACAACTTCAGCGTTTCCGTCAGTACCACCGGGGAGTGAATCCCATGGCCTTTTCCCGAAAATCGTCGCGGGCGCTGCTTCTAGCGGGAATAGTTCTGTTACCGGCCGGCCTCGCGGTTATTCTGATTCAGAATCCTACCGAAGCAAAACGTCCGGGCGAGAAAAACGACACCCGTTCCACAAACCAAAGCGTCCCGCGCCCATCCATCCGTCCGCGCGAAACGAAGGCAGCCTCCGAACCCGCCACCAACTCATCGCCGGACACTGCCGTCACCGCTTTGATCCGAATTTCGCTCGAAAAATTCCAAGCCAGCAACGATCCCGAAGCAGCCTTGGAAATCCTACGCCTCCTGCGGGAAGGCACCCGCCAGCGACCGGAGGATGCGTCCGCCGCGGCAATCCTCGATTTCCTGAAAACCGGCGAGGACGCGCCGACCAAACTTGCTTTCGTCGTCGGCCCGGACGGCATGATGGAAACCGTTCCCTCGCTGCGCACCGCGCTGCTGGACCTGCTGCCATCGCTCGATCCGGTGTCCGCCCTCCGCCTCGCCCGCGAGCTGATGGACAAACGCACTTCGCCGGACGAATATGCACTTTCCCTCCGCAATCTCGCTTGGAATGATCTCAACGGCGATCTGCGCACCGAACTAACCGGCCGCTTCATGGACCTGCTCGACACGCCGTGGGTGAACCAACCGGCGGCGGGACTGCTAGAATCGTTCGATATCGCCGTGGAAGCCGGTGGCAGTGGGGTTTTCGACAAACTCGTTTCGCTGACTCGTGGCTCCAATGCCGCCTTAAAACAGGCCGCCTTCATTTCCCTCGACCGCATGATCCTGCGCGATCCCGGCCTGCTCGCCGCTGCCGCCGATCCGGCATGGATGGATTTCGCGCCGAACCAGCGGGCGTCATTGCTGTCCCGCCTCGACATCACGCAGCCGGACCAGCGCGCGCTTTTCAGCCGTTACCTCGCTTCCACCCATGCGGGGGGTGAGTTAGACTATTTTGCGAAAATTTTCCCGAACGGAAACTATCTCTACGGCCATCGCCTCGTCACGACCGATGACCTCACGCCGACCATCGATGAAGTCATCGCGAAGGATGCCGCCGTGCTCGGTGAATTGGACGCTCTTGAGGCATCCGTGCCGGAGCAGGGAAAAGCCGCGATCATGAAAATCCGCCAGCGTTTGGAGAAATCCGCTGATGGCAATCCCAGGCCGTGAAATCCCCGCTTGTCGCTGATTTTTGGCGCTTTGCCCATTGCACAGACGCGCTGGCGTGGCAAAGTCGCCCAAGAACTCGATGACAACGGAAAACCTGCAAGAGAAAATCAAGGAGACCAGCGGCTGGATCCAGGCGGTGAAGGATGAAATGGGGCAGGTGCTCGTCGGCCAGGAGCGGCTGGTGGACCGGTTGCTCATCGGGCTGCTTTGCAACGGCCACATCCTGCTCGAAGGCGTGCCCGGACTGGCGAAAACGCTGGCGGTGAAAGCTCTTTCGGGTTCGCTCGACGCCAGTTTCGCCCGCTTCCAGTTCACCCCGGACCTGCTGCCAGCCGACCTCGTCGGAACCATGGTCTATCACCCGCAGGACACGAAGTTTGAGCCGAAGTTGGGGCCCATTTTCAACAACCTCATCCTCGCCGACGAAATCAACCGCGCCCCGGCCAAAGTGCAGTCCGCGCTGCTGGAAGCGATGCAGGAGCGCCAGGTCACGCTCGGAGACCGCTCCTATCCCCTGCCCAAGCCCTTCCTCGTGCTCGCCACGCAGAATCCGATCGACCAGGAAGGGACCTATCAGTTACCTGAAGCACAGCTCGACCGCTTCCTGCTCAAGGTCACCGTCGGCTATCCGACGAAGGACGAGGAACTGATGATCCTCGACCGGATGGCCACCTCCACCCCGCCCTATCAGACAAAAAACGTCGCCACGCCCGAACAGGTGTCGGCGTCACGGGAGCTGGTGAACGAGGTTTACATCGATCCCGCCATCCGGAAATACATCGTGCAGATCATCCACACCACGCGCTTCCCCACGCTGGTGGACGCGCCTTTGAAAAATCTCGTCCGCGCCGGTGCCTCACCTCGGGGCACGATCAACCTTGCGCTCACCGCCCGCGCCCGCGCCTTCATGCAGGGCCGCGCATTCGTGACGCCGCAGGATGTGAAGGACATGGCGCTCGACGTCCTGCGCCACCGGATCCTGCTAACATACGAGGCCGAGGCCGAGGAAATGACCACAGACTCGGTCATCGAGCGGATCATGAGCAAGGTTCCCGTCCCCTAACCGAGTGCGATGCTGAGTGACGAACAGATCGAGGAAATGATGGCGCGCGTGCGCAAGCTGGAGCTCAAGGCCCGGCGGCTGGTGCGCGAGTCGTTTTCCGGCGAATACCTATCCTCTTTCCGGGGGCAGGGTCTGGACTTCGACGACTTCCGCGAATACCAGCACGGCGACGAGGTGCGCTTCATCGACTGGAACGTCACCGCGCGGATGAACGCACCGTTCGTTAGGAAATTCCGTGAGGAGCGCGAGCTTTCGGTAGTGATCGCCGTGGACGTCTCCGGTTCGGCCGACTACGGCAGTGTTTCCCTCAGCAAGCGCGAGATCGCTGCGGAAACGGCAGCAGTGTTAGGTTTCAGCGCGTTGCACAACGGCGACAAGGTGGGCTTGCTGGTTTTTGCCAACGAACCGATTCTTTTCATCCCACCGGAAAAAGGCAGCCGCCACCTGCTGCGCATGATCCGCGAGATTCTCGTGGCAAAACCGGAGAAGCCCGGCACGTCTGTCGCAGAGGCTTGTGACTTTCTCGTCCGCACGCTGCGCCGGAAATCCCTGGTGTTCATGATATCCGACTTCTTTTCCGATCCGTTGGAAAAACCGATCGGCAAGCTCTCACGAAAACACGAGACCATCGCCCTGCGCGTGCTTGATCCGCTGGAAGCCAAGCTGCCCAAGGCCGGCAAGGTGGTGATGATCGATCCCGAGACCGGCTTTGAAACGCTGGTGAACACCGGCAATCCGAATCTCCGCATGGGATACGCGAAACTCATGAGCCGGCAGATGGAAGGTGTTTCGGCGATTTTCAAAAAGCACGGCATCGACTCCGCCGATCTCAAGACCGATGGCGACACACTGCTCGCACTCCATCAGCTTCTCAAAAAGCGCAGCCGCAAACGCTCAGGATGAAAGAGAAGACCTCAAGCTTTGAACTGTTGGAACCGACCCGGCCCGAGGCGCTGGTGCCCCAGCCGTGGTTAGAGCCGTGGATGTTCGTGGTCGCAGCCCTCCTCATCGCTGCGATTTTCACGATTTGGTGGTATTACCGCAGTGAAAAAAAATTCGCCATTACCGACCCGCGGTTGGCCCGTGACAAATTCCATCAGGATGCGGCTGCGGCTTTGGAAAAAATGAATCCGCAGCACGCCCGCGACGCCGCCGTTCAGGCCTCGCTCATCCTGCGGAAATACCTGGCACTCGCAGCGAAAGATCCCGCGTTGTTCGAGACGAATGAGGAATTCATTTCCCGCCATGATGCCTTGCAAGCGCTCACCGAAGCAGCGCGCGATGCCAGTGGAATTGGTTTCACCCGCCTCGCCTCGCTGAAATATGCGGCTGAAATACCGGATCTCAGTCCGTCGGAAGTGGTGAACGAATCACGAGCACTGCTAGAAACCCTGCATCACGGATTCGCCGCATGAGCGCCTTTTTCGAACACTTCCGCTTTGCCCAGCCGGGTTGGTTGCTCTTGCTGCTGCCGGCGGCGCTCCTGCTCATGCTGCGGCGCGGACGTGGATCGGAAGCGGCGGTGCTTTTCCCAAATCTATCGGTGCTGGTGAGTCTCGGAAAACGCGTGCGCAGGACGGTGTGGAGCGTCGGACTGCCGCTCGCATTCGCAGCTCTGGTGATGGCGATCGTTTCCATGGCGCGCCCGGTCTGGCGGAACGAATATCAGAGCCGCACGGCCAGCGGCATCGACATCATGATCGCCTTCGACGTCTCACTCTCGATGAAAATCGATGATTTCATCGACCGCCGCCAGAATGTCCCCCGCATCGAAGTGGCAAAAAAGGTGGTGGATGATTTCATCAGCCGCCGCCCGGAGGACCGCATGGGGATCATCGCCTTTGCCGGTCGCCCGCGTGATGTCAGCCCGATCACGCTGGATCACGAGTGGCTCAGAAACGCCCTGAACGAAGTTAGACTGAACGAGGCTGACCAAGGCACGGTGAAGGAACAAGGCACGGCGATCGGCTCCGCGCTGGCGGCCGCATCGATCCGGTTAGAAGCGCGCGATGCGAAAAGCAAGGTCATCGTCCTTATCACCGACGGCGCGAGCAATTCCGGGAAAATTTCTCCGCTAGAGGCGGCCGAACACGCGAAGACGCTTGGCATCAAGATTTACACGGTGGCCATCGGCACGATCAAAGGTCGGGTTGGTCCAGACGTCCAACGCTTTCCCTATCAGGAGTTCGACCTGCCGACGTTGCAGAAAATTGCCACGCTGACCGGGGCCGAGCACTACTGGGCACAAAACCTCGCTGCGCTGGAGACCACCTTCAAGACCATCGACCGGCTCGAAAAAACGGATGCAAAAAGCCTGACAGTGATTGAGGATATCGAGTTGTTTCCTTGGTTTGTGGCAGCCACCCTGCTTGTGGCGTTTGCCTCGGCCCTCGCTCTTGCACTCAATCCACCTCCCACCTCCTGATGAGTTTCGCACAACCCGGCTGGCTTGTTCTGCTGATCCTGATCCCACTTCTGGGGATCGGTGCGCTGCTGGCGTCGCGCCTGCGCAAACGGCAGTGGGAGGAATTCGTCGCACCCCGCCTGCGCGGAGCCCTGCTCAGGCGCGGCAGTTCCCTGCCCCGCTGGCTCGCGTTGTTTTTCCTGCTTACTGCCTGCGCCGCCATGATCCTCGCGCTCGCCCGGCCGCAGGGAGATGCCGGCGTCCAGACTGAAAAAACGATGGGCCGCAATGTGCTCATCGCGCTCGACCTCTCCCGCAGCATGCGCGTGGCCGATGTAAAACCGGACCGTCTCGCGCAGGCCAAGATCGTGATTTACGAGCTGTTGGAATCGATGCCTAGCGAACGCATCGGCCTGATCGGCTTCGCCGGAAGCCCCTACCTCTATGCCCCGCTCACCATCGACCACAGCGCCGTGCGCGAGACGGTCGAGCAGGTCGATGAAACCTGGGCCCCGAAAGGTGGATCCGATCTAGCCGCCGCCGTCCATCTGGCCACTGAAACACTCAAAAAGACCGGCCAGAAAAACAACGCGCTCGTCATCCTCAGTGATGGCGAGAAACACGAGGGAGATCTCGACGCGATGATCGCCGAGGCGGAGAAATCCGGAGTTTATATTCTCGCCGTCGGAGTTGGCACAGAGGACGGCGGATTTGTCCCGAACGCGGATTTTCCTAACGGCCAAATGGTGGACCGCAGCGGACGCCCGGTCGTCAGCCGTCTCCAAGCAGACGTCATGCGCAAGCTGGCTGCCGAGACAAAGGGCCGTTTTGCGCTCGCAGGCTCAGGTCTGGACATTCCTGCCATGGTGAAATCCGTGGTAAAGGATCTGGACGCTTTCGAAATGAAGGGCCGCGACCGGCGGGTTTCCATCGAGTTCTATCAGTGGTTGATGTTGCCTGCGGTTCTTTTCCTCATCGTCTCGGTCACCGCCGGCACCCGGTGGAAAGGCGTCGGCGTTTCGCTCCTCATCGGCGGTGCGTTTTTCATCCCCACAGGCGCGAGGGCCAGCGATGCCTCCAACGCCATGGCGGCATTGAACGGGAACCAATACGAAGAGGCGCGCAAAACCTATCACAATCTCGCAGAGACCTCAAAGTTCCAGCGCCAGGCCGCCCGCTACCGCCTCGGCGAGGCCACTGCCGCCTATCGCGGTGGCAATCTGCGCGGCGCGCGCACCGCCTACAGCCAGTCGCTCCTATCAGCAGAATCCGAGGTACAGGCCAGCGCCCACCTCGGCCTCGGCAATACGCTTTTCCAGCTCGGCTGGGAGGGACTTTCCGGCGGAGCCTATCCGAGCGACCCCGCCCAGCTCCCCGATCTCAACCGCTTCGACACGATGGTGAAGGAGCTGCTGGCCAAAATCCGCGAGACGGACGCACCGGAGGAAGGCGAGACGAACGGCTACGTCCGCGTCGAGTCTCTCATCACGAACTGGACCGACGCCGTCCGGCATTTCGATTCGGCAGCAGCTTCGTCCGCACCGGACAAAGCCGCCCAACAGAACCATGACCTGACCATGACCTATCTGAAACGCCTGAAGGAACTTCTCAAGCAGGAGGAACAGGAAACACAACAGTCGATGCCCCAACAAGGACAAGGTGAGGGCGAACCTCAACCAGGCGAGGGCGGCGAAGGCGACCCCAAGGAAGGCGAGGGCGGCAAGGGCGACGGGAAAAAGCCCGGTGACGGCGAGAACGAAAAGGATCAGAAGGGCAAGTCCGGCGACAAAGGCGAGAAGTCCGATCAAGGGAAAGGCGGCAAGAGTGACAAACAAAAGGATTCGGATTCCAAAAACGGCGACAAGAATCCCAACGAGGGCCCCCAGGACCGCGCCCGTCGGTTACTCAAGGAAAACTCCGACGTCGAAAAAGGCCCGCTGGCACCCGGGCGCTACGAATTCATGCCTCCCAAGGAAGATTGGTAAAACCATGATCTCACTCACCCACTCACGCACGTTTCCATCCGCCGCCATCGCCTGGCTGCTGCTCACCCTCTGCGGCAGCGGCCAGACTTCCAGCCGCATGTCCACCTGCTTCCTCGCCCGCGGCGAGCGAGCCTTGTTGGAGGTTTCCATCACAGGCGGCGAGCCCGAAACCATACCCCTCATCACCCAGCTCACCAACGTGGTCATCCAGCCCGCAAGCCGGGGCGCGGAAACGAAGATGCTTCCAGGCCGGAAACTCGAATACGTTTTTCAATACATCGTCACCAGCTACGAGGTGGGCGACTATGTGATCCCGCCCATCGAGGTAAACGTCGGCGGCATCCCCACGCGGACCGAGCCATTAGAATTTCAAGTCTTCAATCCCGACGAACTCCAATGGTCCGAAGCCGACGTCGAGGGCGCCCCTATCCGTTATGCCTGCTCGTTCCGGACCATGAAGGTGAATCCCTACGAAGGCGAAACCATCTATGCGGAGATCAAGGTCTTCGTCCCCGGCAGCCTCAGCGTCGCGGACTGGGGCATTCCAGAAGTCCAGAAGGATGGCCTCGCGGGCTGGAGATTCCAGCCTTCCGAGATGCAGAGCCAGGTCAATCTGCTAGGCCAACCCTATGTCTCCGTCGCCTACCCGAGCTCGATCACACCCACCCGCGGTGGAAAGGTCACCATCGGCCCGGCCAAGGTCCGCCTGAAAACAATCCAGGTCACCTCGAATCCCTATCCGGTCCGCGAATACAAGGATCTCTATCTGGTGGTTCCGAAACTGGATCTCGATGCGAAACCCCTGCCCGACGGCGCGCCCGAGGGCTTCGAGAATGCGGTCGGGAATTTCCGCCTGAGTTCCAGCACCACCACCACCGACGTGAAGGAGGGCGATCCGATCGCCGTGGACCTCATGATCAGCGGCAGTGGAAATCTCGACACCATGCGCCCGCCCAAGCTGCTCGACGCCGCCGGTTGGAAAGTTTACGAACCCACCTCGGACCAGCGCGGTGACGAACGCCGCCAGCTTTCCGGCAATGCGGTTTTCCATCAGTTCATGCGTCCGCTCGAACTGAAGCCGCTGATTCCGCCTTTCCGCCTCGTCTATTTCGACCCCAAGGAAGAGATTTACAAAACCGCCACCAGCGAGGCGATTCCGCTCAACATGATGCCCGGCACCGGTGGTAAAACCGGCTCGGACGGCCCTATCCAATCGCTGCCCATCCCCATCGAACGCATGACCGACATCCTCGCGATTCTCAAGCCCGCGCAGCTCACCATTCCTGCAACTCCCGCGTTTCCGCTGTGGGCGGGAAATTTGTTAGCGGGACTGGTGGCGCTCGGTCTGGTCGCCAAGGCGCTTTGGATGCGTTATGCGCCGCGTTTCACCAAGAACCCCGTCCGTGTGCAACGGCTGATAGCACTGCGGGAGATTGAAAAAAACAAGCCCGCCGCCGATGTCGATTTCCTCAAGTCCGCCGGCGGTTATGTCGAGTCTTGGCTCGGTGGAAACCAGGAACCGGAAATCCTCGCCATTCTCGCCGAACGCGATGCCGTCTGCTTCCGCGCCGAGAAACCTCAATCCGTGCTAGACCCGCAACGCCGTGACTCCATCCTGCGCACCCTGCGCAAGGCCGCGATGGCCTGCCTCGCCATCAGCTTGTTAGTTTCCAGCACATCCCCGGCCCGCGCCGCCGACATCGAGACCGAAGCACAGGAAGCCTACGAATCCGCGAAATTTGATGATGCTATCAAACTCTGGATGAGCGCCGGAAACTACGAAGACCTCAGCGCCGACACGCTTTATAACATCGGCAACGCCTGCTACCGCTCCGGCTCCCCCGGATACGCCGCGCTCTACTACCGCCGGGCGCTGGTGCGTGATGCGGCGCACGAGGAATCCCGCCAGAACCTCCGTTTTATCGAGCGGAAATACGGTGCCATCACCGTTCAGCGCCCGGAATTCCAATATGCCATCGCCCGGCTGCCACTCTCCACGTGGAAAGCCATCCTCTGGG
>JBBRCO010000103.1:0-14151 GCA_038204755.1 Verrucomicrobiales bacterium | reverse complement strand
CCCCCGTCGCCGAGCAGCTCTTCACCCACGAAGCCCGCATCGTCGAGGAGCTGCTAGCCGTCCAAGGCCACCCCGTCGATATCGGCGGCTACTACCTCCCGGACGACGCCAAAGCCAACGCCGCCCTCCGCCCGAGCGAGACCTTCAACAGCATCCTCGCCGCCATCTGACGTGACATAGGCATTCCTGCCTGTTCTTCCAAGCCCGCCCGGTCACCGCGATCCGGCGGGCTTTCTCTTTAACCTCGCTGGCCATTGTCCTCGCCACCACCCGGCCTCCGGCCCGCATCGCCGGCAGCCCCGCAGCCGTGAACGGTGATGCAGAGCCGCTCGTTCCGGCCCCGTCCTTCATCATCGCGTTCTTCCGATTTATCGTCGGAGCCTCCGAACTCTTCAACATAGGGAAATTTTTCTTCAACGAACACTCCGGATTCTTTAACGGAGTCCCGATTTCCTCACCAGACACGGGAAATTCCTCAATATTCCCGGCCGACTCTTCAACGGAACCATGAATATCGACAACAAAACCCGATTTCACTTCAGCAACCCCCGCAAATTCATTGAGGATACCAGAAATTTCATTGTTTTCCCCCTCGGATTCTTCAACGGAACCTCAACTTTCGCCAACAATGCCAATTTTCTCCTGAATTCAGGACAAACCGCCCCCCTCCCCTACCTCGATCTTTCCTTTCGCGCATCTTCCTGCCTTTCCGGGTTCCTTCTAGCTCCCAACCCACCACCTCAAAAAAAATGCGTGTTCAGCACGATATTCCGTGCCCTCCGGTGGAGATTCGGATAGTTGCTCGACTGTTCCTAACGCAACAAACACCATGTCAAACACAGACCCTGCTCCAGTCACCCCAGCCGCAGCACCCCAAGCCCGCGGTTATTTCAACAAAGGCCAGCTCGAAGACCTCGCCCTCGCAGAAACCGTTCTAGCTGCTGCCACTACCAATGCCGCCGATCTGATCGAGTGGGACATCACCACCGCCTATGCCGCGGGCTTCGCCGACGTCATCACCGAGACCCGCCAGCGCGCTAGCAAGTCCGGCCAAAATGCCGAAGACTCCGAGAACGCCACCAGCCTCACAGGAGAGGCAGCCACCGCCCTCCACACCGCCCTCCAATCCATCCAAAGCGCCGCCAAGCAAAAACACAAAATGCTCGCCGAGGATGGCGACCCCGCTACCAACTTTTCCACCGCAGGTTATCTCATCGGCAGCCGCCTCAATGGCAGCCGGGCCGGCATCCTCCAGAGCGCCGAGACCCTCATCCTCCGCGCCACGGACGACAACCTCCCCGGCTTCAAGACCCCGGAAAAAATCGACGCCGTCAGCACCCTCCTCACCGCCTATCGCGGGAAATCCAGCGACCAAAAGGAAACCACCCGCGACAAGGAAATCGCCCGCCTCAACCGCGACGATCTCATCCACGTCCTCAACACCCGCCGCGCCGCCATCCAACACGCCGCCGACGGCCGTTGGCCCTGGTCCATCGAAGCCCACCGCCCCATCCGCAAGACCTTCGCCCTGCCTCTGACGAGACCCCTGGGTTTGTGAGCCATTCCTTGACCCCGCCGGAAATTGACTTTCTGGCGGGGTCGCACCATGCGACCTTGAACCCATGAAATTCGTCATCACCCTCGAACGCGATGAAGACGGCGTCTGGATCGCCGAATGCCCCGCCATCCCCGGCTGCATCAGCCAGGGAGTCACCAAGGAAGAGGCCGTGGAAAACGCCCGCGAAGCCATCCTTGGCTGCCTGGAACTCAGGGCCGAACAGGGAGTGCCCCTGACCGTCGAAACCCGCCTGGTGGAAGTCGCCGTCGCCTGAATTCCGGATGGCCACGCTTCAAGGTCTCCGGTCAAACGATTTTCCTTCACAATTTAATCTCTTGAAACCACAAACCGGAGTAATCATAAGAACACCATGAAACGTGTTTCGAAAATCCCTCAATCATCACGGCCAGTCGGAGTAGATCTGTTTGCAGGAGCGGGTGGAATGTCTCTCGGGTTCGAGCAGGCGGGTTTCAATATCGCCGCAGCCGTGGAAATCGATCCGATCCACTGCTGCATTCATCAATTCAATTTCCCAAATTGCGCGGTGATTCCCCACTCAGTTCAGAATGTAACAGGTGAACGGATTCGGGAAATTGCAGGAATCAAAGGCAAGGTGGATGTCGTTTTCGGCGGTGCGCCATGCCAAGGCTTTTCGATGATTGGCAAGCGGGTATTGGACGATCCGCGTAATAGCTTGGTGCGTGATTTCGTCCGCATTGTCTCGGAACTCAAAGCGGATTATTTTGTGTTTGAAAACGTGAAGGGCCTGACGGTGGGAAGTCATCGAAAATTCCTTGAGGAGCTGATCGAAGCCTTCGATGCTGCTGGCTATACGGTAAGGCTGCCATGGTTGGTCCTGAACGCAGCGTCATACGGTGTCCCTCAGGACAGGAAGCGCTTGTTTCTGCTGGGTGCCAAAAAAGGATTAACATTACCGAACTATCCGCTGCCTATTACCACCAAGGCCGGACGCCCTCACGAAATGGACTTGTCACAAGGGCCATCATGCAAGGACGCGCTAGATGATCTTCCCGATGCGGATGAATTTTCCGCATTAAATAATAGTGACGAAGTGAAGCCTCCAAGATGGGGTAAGCCATCGTCCTATGCCAGCGAGATGCGCTGTCTGGATGCCGATGCCTGGCACTTCGGTGATCTGCGGCTATGGAATCCAAAACTACTGACATCCAGCACGCGAACCGGGCACTCGGAGATTTCCAAACTGCGCTTCAACGAAACCAAGCCAGGTGCGGTGGAACCAATTTCGAGATTTTTCAAACTCGCGCCAGACGGTGCCTCCAACACTCTGCGGGCTGGAACCGATGCTGCCAGAGGTGCATTTACGAGTCCCCGACCGATTCACTATCGTCATCCGCGTTGCGTTACTGTCCGCGAAATGGCTCGTCTGCATGGCTTCCCGGATTGGTTCCGTTTTCACTGCACCAAGTGGCACGGAGCTCGCCAGATCGGAAACGCCGTTCCGCCACCACTTGCCCGTGCCGTGGCTTCATCACTCATCAAAGTCATGGGAATCAATCCTCAGCGCGGAGAGGTGCCAATACCGCTCGGTGACCCATCACTTCTATACGCGGATATGTCTCAAGCTTCCGCGCACTGGGATGTCGCGGTGCCCATTCAGAAGCGGGACCGCAAAAGTGGAGCCCGCAAACGCACCCAGATGGAAACCGAGGCCCAACGCCTCTTCAATGTCACTTTGAAATCAGCATGAAGGAGACGCAACCCAACCGTTACCAAGCGCTGGTGGCGGAGATTTTCAAAAAGTCCTACAAGAAAGGAATCACATCCGTTTCGTTCTCTAGAGAGGAATTGATCGAAACCGCCGACCGCCTCGGTATCAAAATCCCGAAAAATCTGGGCGATGTCCTCTATTCTTTCCGCTATCGGAACCCACTTCCCGCAGAAATACTAACGACACAACCGAAGGGCAGGGAATGGGTGATCGAAGGGGTAGGGCGTGCGCTTTATGAATTCAGACTCGTTCCGATCAACCGCGTCGCGCCCAATCCGAATCTGGTGACGATCAAGTTGCCAGATGCCACACCAGAAATTATCGCAGTCAATTGCTTGTCGGATGAACAGGCCCTACTGGCCAAAGTCCGATACAACCGGCTCATCGATATTTTTTTGGGAGTGGCATCATACTCTCTGCAGAACCATCTGCGGACGACGGTAAAAGGATTGGGGCAAATTGAAATTGATGAGGTTTACGTGGGCGTTGACCGCTACGGCTGCCAATACATCATTCCCGTGCAGGCGAAGGGCGGAAACGACCAATTGTCAGTCGTGCAAGCAAAGCAGGACATTGCCTGCTGTTCTGAAAAGTTTCCCGGGCTGAAATGCCGGGCAATATCCGCTCAGTTCATGGACGATTCGAGGATCGCACTTTTCGAACTTTGCCTTGATGCGGACGGCTTGGTCAGGACTGTGGAAGAGCGTCACTATCTGCTGGTCCCCGGCGATCAAATTGAGCCTGCCGATCTACAAGCCTACCGTCAGCGATCCAATCAAGCGGTTTAACACGCAGACTAGGCTGTGAGAGATTGCTGATAGCCGCCGCTCTCTCAAGACCATGCACCCCGGAAGCCGTGAGATCATCCACACGTCCAACTTCTGCCATGCCCCGGTGATGGAGGCCGCTTCCCTGTTGCCAGCGGACGATGCGGAGCTGGACGAACGGATCGGCGAGGTGGTGGCGGAGCATGATATCGGAGCCTTCACCTATCTAGTGCTGCCCGCTATTCACCAATTCAATTCGCCGCCAGGAGGTTCCCGCTGCTTCACCCGCTCGTTTCGGGCAACTTTCCGGTTGCGATCACGGCCGACCGCCACTTCAATGCGGAGATCATGGACACTTTTACCCGCAGAAACGTCATCCGCCTCGGCACCGCTGCCTCGCTGGCCACCCTTGCCCGGCTTTCCGCCGCGGAGGAAGGCGGGAAGAAGACCGGCATCGCCCTGCTCGGCCTTGGGAACTACGCCACCACCCAGCTCGCCCCCGCCATCAAAAACGCCCGCAACGCGCGGCTCGCCGGGATCGTCACCGGCTCACCCGACAAGATTCCCGTCTGGCAGAAACAACACGGCATCCCGGACGCCAATGTTTACAACTACTCAAATCTCGACACCATCGCCGACAACAAGGACATCGACATCGTTTACATCGTCACTCCCACCGGCCTGCATCCCGAATTCGCCATCCGCGCGCTCAAGGCGGGCAAACACGTCATCTGTGAGAAACCGATGGCTCCCACCATCGAGGACTGCACCCGCATGATCCGTGCGGCGGAGGAAAACAAACGCACCCTCCAGATCGGCTACCGCCTGCATTGGGATCCGTTCCACCTCCGCCTGATGGACGCCATGAAGGAAAAACAATTCGGCCCGTGGACCTCCATTGATGCGGAGGACGGCGGACGCATGAACGATTTCAGCGGCCATCACGCCTGGCGGGTGAACAAGGAGTTAGGCATCGCCGGCGCCCTCTACGATCTCGGTGTCTATGCCGTGCAGGCGCAGCTTTATTCCGCTCATGAACTTCCCATCCGTGTCACCGCCCGCAGTTGGACGGAGCGAAATGATATCTTCAACCAAGTCCCCGAGCACTGGGAATGGGAACTCGAATTCGACGGCGGCCGCAGGGCCAGGGGCTTCGCCAGTTATGGAAAAAGCGTGAACTCCATCCGCGTGGAAACCGCGAAGGGAAGTATCGTGATCGATCCGGCATACGGCTACGGCGGACAAAAAGGCTCCACGCCGGACGGGCCGATGGATTTCCAACACGTTCCCCAACAGCAACTCCAGATCGAGGGCCAGGTGGACGCCATCCTCAGCGGGAAACCCAGCCTCGTCCCCGGTGAAATGGGCCGCCGCGACATCCGCGTGATCCGCGGCATCATGGCAGCCGCCGAAAGTGGAAAACCCCACGAATTCGGCAAATTCGACTGATCTGTGTCACCTTGATCAGCGGCGGATCATTTCCTCGATCATGCTGTTCACGGGAATGCCGCCGATGCGATAGCCGGAGTCACCGGTGAGAAGATCGAAGCTGCGCGAGACGCCCTTGCGGTTTTCGATGCGGATCACCACCTGCGAAGCGCAAGTGTCACCCACCTTGAGATCCTTGGCGGGAATGCCGTCGATGCGATGCTTGAGCGAGGCGCTGACGCTGGAGTTGTTGGAAAAATGTATAATCAGGTAGCGGCTCGTCGCGGGGTCTTCCTGATACTGGTGGATTTGGGCGATTCGGACCCGGGAGCCGCTGAATCCGATGACGGTGTCGCCCGTTTTGAGATTCTCGACTCGGATCGGGCCGTCGGGCGTATCAATCTTCGTGCCCTGCGGCAGACAGCCGAACTGGAGTTTCACCATGCCCAGACCGAGCACAGGACCCAACAGGCGGCAGGACGGCAGTGCAAGGGTGCAGGCAAAAAGCGAAACGGAGAGACCAATCACTTTGAGGCGGCGGCGCTCATGGGGAAAGGAGCGGGTTGGGACAGGATTGGGTTTGATGGGCGAAGCATGCTGGGAATCGTCCCGGCGTCAAGCCAGGTCTCCGGCCAGGGTCACGGACGCGCGGCAATCCACGCCATTGCCTTGTCCGCGAGCCGGTCGAAGGCGATGACCGCCAGGGCGAGGTGCTCCTCACCGCACTCCAAAGTTTGCTGCATCGGATTTTGATTCCCACCGCGAAACCTACGGCTGAAACTCACTTCCATGATCGCGCGCGTATTTCTCGGATGGGACCAGCCGTTTCTCGCACCCGCAGTCGCGTGGCTGTTGGAGCGGCGTGATGAACTTCCCCGCATGCTCGTCGTCGTCCCCACCGCACAGAGCGGGCGGCGGCTGCGCGAGGCTCTGGCAGAAAGCGCGGGTGCCCTGCTCGCGCCGAAAGTTGTCACGCCCGGATCGTTTCTGCAAACCGATGACGCCACGATCGCCGGTGACTGGATCGACCATGTCGCGTGGGTGGAGGTGCTGGAAAACGTGGCGGACTGGAGCAATTACGAGGCCCTGTTCCCGGAAAAACCCGGCGAAGGCAGCGACTGGGCGGGCGGACTGGCTCGTGAAATGACCGGGCTGCGGCGCTCGCTACAGGAAAACGGCCTCACGCTAACCACCGCCGCCCGCAAGCTGCGCGACACCGTGGAAGCGGAGCGCTGGGAGGCGCTCGGCAGGTTGGAGGATCTCGTCGAACAGAAGTTGAAATCCTGGCGCTACAAAAGCCGCAGCCGCGTGCTGGCTGACGGGGTGAAACTTCCTGCGGGTGTCTCCCACATCGTCCTCGCCGGCGTGGCGGAAATGCCACCGCTGGTCGAGCGCGCGTGGCTGGCGTGGGATGGCAAGGTCACCGCATTGATCGGTGCGCCGGAAAATCTAGCGGACCAATTTTCCCCCATCGGCAAGCCACTCCCCACATGGGCGGACCGACCCATGCCATGGCCTGATAGAGGCAGCGTGCAGGTCACGACGGATCCACGGCAGCAAGCGGTGGAGATGTTGAAAATCGTCAGTGAGGCGCAAACCCCGTCAGATGATCTCGCGCTCGGCTCGGCCGATGCGGAAGTGGGCACCGAGCTGGCGCGCGCCTTCACCCGCGAGGGCTGGCCGGCATTTCATCCGGCGGAAACGAGCATCACCTCCGGGCTTTCCCGCTGGTTCCAGGTCTGGTGCGAATGGCTGGCGGACCCCACGCTGGCGGTGATGGCGGACCTGCTTTCCATGCCGGAAACGGGCGTGCTGGTCGGCGGCAAGCGAGCACAGAAGGCGAAGCGGCTGTCGGAATTACGCGACCGCTGGATGGTCGCCCGCACGGAGGATTTGAAACGCCGGCTAGAAGCGGAGAGATTCCGAAATGATTGGGAGAAGGAATCTGCCACTGAATTGTTAGCGGCGGCGGAGGGCCTGGAAAAATGGAGGGGCGGTTTTCTGCGCGAGGATTTCAGCGGAGTGATCGTGAGGCTGTTGGAAACCCTCGGCCGCACCGGCCCCGTCACCGGGGAAACATCGCTCGCGATGATCGAATGGATGGAAGGCGCACGACCACTAATGGAGCAGGTCGGGCGCGGCGCGAAATTCTGGATCGAGCTGATGCTCTCCGAGTTTCCCTCCCCCGCCCCGCTGCCGCCGGACGGCCGCGTCATTGATGTGCAGGGCTGGCTCGAGCTTTTTCACGAACCCGGCAGCCATCTCATCCTCTGCGGGATGAACGAGGGCAAGGTCCCCGCCCGCAGCGGCGGCGAGCCGTGGCTGAGCGAGGCCAGCCGCGAGCGGCTTGGACTAATCAAGGACGCCGACCGCGCGGCGCGCGATGCATTTCTCTATCAATCGATGCTGGAGGCCCGCCGCGAACACGGACGTGTGGACGTGATCTGCGGAAAATCCGGCGCGGGCGGCGAGTCGCTGCTGCCGTCGCGAATATTGTTAGCAGCGGAAAGAAGCGAGCTGCCGGAGCGGGTGAAAACCCTTTTCCGCGAGATCGAGCCACCCGAAGCAGGCATGCGCTGGGAGCGCGACTGGCAGTGGCAACCCCGCAAGGTCGATCCGCCGAAGCGCCTGAACGTCACTTCCCTGGCCGACTATCTTTCCTGCCCGTTCCGCTACTACCTGAAACACGCCGTCGGCATGCAAAGCACGGACACCGGCCGCGGCGAGTGGAACGCGCGGGACTTCGGCACCGTCGCGCACGAGGTGCTCGAACGCTGGGGCCGCGACGTGGCGGCCCGCGAACTCGCGGACGCCGGAGCACTTCATGAATGGCTCTCCCGCGAGCTCGACCGCGTGGTGGCCGAGTGGTTTGACAAACGCGCGCCACTCTCCGTTAGAATCCAGACCGAGGCACTGCGGCAGCGTTTCCAGTGGTTGGCGAAGGTCCAGACAGAGCTGCGCAACGAGGGCTGGGAGATCGTCGATGTCGAGCGCAAGGTCGAGATCCCGGTCGGAGAGGCGCACATCGTCGCCAAGATCGACCGCATCGACCGCCACCGCGAAAGTGGGCGGCTGCGGGTGATCGATTACAAGACCGGCAAGGTGGACAGCGTGGACAAGGCGCACCGGAAAAAAGTCACCACCGCCACCGTGCTTCCCGCGCACTACACGATGGATGATCCGGTCGTTTACGCCGGCGGGGAAAAAGGCAAGTCCGCGAGCTTCCGCTGGACCAATCTCCAGCTCCCGCTCTACGCCGCCGCCGTGATGGGCCGCGAGAAAACCCTGCCCGCGCCCTGTTATCTAACTCTCGGAGCCACCGAGTCCGACGTCGCCCTCCACGAATGGCCCGATTTCGAACCCGCCGATCTCGAAGCCGCGCAAGCCTGCGCAAACTGGGTGGCCGCTCAAATCGCCGCCGGAGTCTTCTGGCCGCCTGCGGAAAAGGTGATGTATGATGATTATGAAATCCTCGCAGCGGGGCGGAAACTGGAAGATATGATCGTGCACTGATTTTCCAACACCCCGCTCGGATTCCGGGATCCCTCTCAGATCCCGAAATTGTCGCCGGTGCCGTAGTGCTCGATCATGTAGTCCATGTCCTTGTCACCGCGGCCGCTGAGATTGACGAGAATCGTGCGCGCCATGTCCGGATTCTCCCGGGCGAGGCGCATCGCGTGGGCCACCGCGTGCGAGCTTTCTAACGCCGGGATGATCCCTTCGTTGCGACTGAGCACATAGAATGCCTCCACCGCATCCTTATCCATCGCGGTGAAATAACTGACGCGGCCGCTGTCCTTGAGATGGCAGTGCTCGGGGCCGACGCCCGGATAGTCGAGGCCGCTGGCGATCGAATGGACCGGCGCGGGTTCGCCCTTTCCATCTTGTAGCAGATAGCAGCGGAAGCCGTGGATGATGCCCTCACGTCCGTACGTCATCGACGCCGAGTGTTGGCCGATGGCCGGACCGGTGCCGAGCGGCTCCACTCCATGCAGCTCGACAGGATCGTCAATGAATCCGGCGAACATGCCCATCGCATTGCTGCCGCCGCCCACGCAGGCGGCGACGATGTCCGGCAGGTTTCCGGTCATTTCGATGAATTGCTCGCGCGCCTCGATCCCGACGACCTGTTGGAAATCCCTCACCATCATCGGAAACGGATGCGGGCCGACGACCGATCCGATGCAGTAGATCTGATCCACCGGATCCCGCACATAGTCTGTTAGCGCGGCGTCCACCGCCTCCTTGAGCGTGCGCAAGCCATGCGTCGCGGGGATCACCCGCGCGCCGAGGATGTTCATGCGGGCGACGTTCGGTGCTTGTTTGGCGATGTCTACCTCGCCCATGTAGATATCACATTCGAGGCCGAAATATGCGGCGGCTGTGGCGAGCGCCACGCCATGCTGGCCCGCCCCGGTTTCCGCGATGAGTTTTTTCTTCCCCATGTAACGGGCGAGCAAACCCTCACCCATGCAGTGGTTGAGCTTGTGGGCACCGGTGTGGTTCAGATCTTCACGTTTCAGATAGATCTGGGTGCGCCCGAGTTTTTTGGAAAGCCGGGCAGCGTGATAGGTCGGCGTCGGCCGGCCCTGGAAATGGCGGCGGATGCGGCGCAGTTCCTCGATGAAATCATGCGAGCGCGAAAGGATTTCGTAGGCCTTCCGGACTTCCGCGAGAGGCGCTTCCAGTTCGGGCGGGACGAAAACGCCGCCGTAGTTTCCGAAAAAGCCGGCAGCATCAGGGGTGTGGCGGATCGACTGGGGTGTGGCGCGTGCAATCATGACGGGGTTGGGGTTTTCCCGGTTGTCCTGTTTCCCACACCGCAACGCAAGCAGCAGCCCGCAGATGCGAGCGGATGCTCAGAGTTTGCGAATCCACGGGCAGTTGCCCGGCCGCCTACCCAGCCGCTTCACCCTCCCAAGAATCCCGGCGATCTGCTGGGTGCGTTTCGCTGCTTTTTTGCCGAAGCTGGCGGAGAGCGCGTCTGGGTCCAGGGCGATGAGGCTTCTTCCTCGGACTCATCCATTCGTGGCGACCGGTAGCAGCAGGGAACTGGCGGCCATTCAGATCTCATGGCGAACTGATCACTATCCAAATTTCTCCCACGAGTTGACGCGCATGCGCACCAGGGAGGCGCGGAAGTTAGAACATAAAAGGATTGGCGGGGCAGCGGCAGCCACTGCCGACTAATGCCTTGTCAGTGCGGCGGCGCGATCTACCCTGCCGCTCATGGAAAATCGTCCAATGAATGCCGTTTCAGCATCATTCCATTCCCACCGCGCGGCTTGGCTTACACCGGTTGTGTTTCTCCTGCTGCTGGTCCTGCTGCCGTCCACGGCGAGCGCCCATGTGGAAAAGGGCAACGGCGGCGGATTTGTCAGCGGTTTTGTCCATCCGCTGTCCGGGCTGGATCACATCGTTGCGATGGTGGCGGTGGGTCTGTGGGGGGCGTTTCTCGGCGGTCGTGCGATGTGGACGCTGCCGGTGGTTTTCCCGGTGGTGATGGCCTTCGGCGGGGCGCTCGGGGTCCTAGGCGTGCCGCTGCCTTCAGTGGAAACGGGCATCGCTCTATCAGGCGTCATCCTCGGAGCGATGGTCGCCTTCGCGGCAAAACCGCCGTTGTGGGTGGCGGCGGTGATTGTCGGGATTTTCGCGATTTTCCACGGCTACGCCCACGGCGCGGAAATGCCGGAATCGGCGAATGCGCTCACTTTCGCGATCGGCTTTGTGATTTCCACCGGCCTGCTGCACCTGAGCGGCATCGCCTTCGGGCTGCTGGTGAAATGGCCGTGGGGCCGGATCGCAGTGCGGGCGGGAGGCGTGGTGATCGCGATGGTCGGCTTCGGCTTCCTGTTTAAGATGCTCTGAGCGGGTTTCTGGAAAAACAAAAGAGTTATTCAACCGCAGATGAAAAATCAAAAACCGGCCGATTCGCAGGTTCTAATCTCTCTTTCATCTGCGTGCATTCTGTTCATCTGTGGTTCATTTCATCACTATCAAGACAGCCTCTGAAATGAACTTTTCCCCCTCGCGCCGGGCTGGAGTGCTGCCAGCCGCTTTTCTGTTACTGGTTTTCCAGTCCACCGCTCACGCGCATCTGGTGTTGGAGGGTGCTGGAGAGATCGGTAACGGCGCGCTGCATCCGCTGGTGAGTCCGGCACATGTGATGATCCTGCTAGGGCTCAGCCTGCTGCTAGGGCAGCGGGTGCCGTTTGACTTGAAAAATCCGATGCTCGTCTTCGCTCCGGTGTCCGCGCTGGCGCTGCTGCTGAGCACGACGGGGAGAATCGCCAGCGTGCCGTTGCCTATACTGATAGGCATCGCCCTATGCGCCGCCATCGCCGTGGCGCTGGGACGGCGGCCGCCTTGGCCACTTGTCGGGGTGATTTGCGCAGCGGCGGCTATCGGCATCGGGCTCGATTCGCGGGTGGAATCCGGGACCTCGATGGTGATAGCAAAAACACTGATAGGCACCTGGCTGAGCATGAACGCTGTGGTCGCTTATACCGCGGTCTGTGCCTCGAACGGAGCCGACAACGAGTGGGCGAGAATCGGCATTCGCGTCGTCGGCTCGTGGATCATCGCCATTTCCCTGCTGGTGCTGGCGTTTTCGCTGAAGAAAAACTGATCGCTGGATCCGGCGCTCACTTCAGCGGAGGTGCCAGAAATTTCCTCCGAACCAGTAACCGCGATTCACGAATCCGGCGGATACTTCTGGAGCTTTCGTTGGAGCGACCGTCGTTCGATGCCGAGCTTGCGGGCGGTGGCACTGATGTTTCCGCCACAATCGCGCAAAACCCGTTGCATGTGTTCCCATTCCACACGATCTAACGAGGGCACGGAGGTTTCGGGTTCAGATTGCTCGGGAGTAGTTCCACAGGCAAACAAAGCGGCTTCGATCTGATCGGTGTCCGCAGGTTTTGACAGATAGTCCACGGCACCGAGGCGCATCGCATCCACGGCGGTGGCGATGCTGCCGTATCCAGTTAGAACCAAGATTCGGATCTGCGGCAGGCTTTCCCGCAGGGATCGGGCGACCACCAGTCCGCTCTCTCCTTCCAACCGGAGATCGATGATCGCGCACTCGGGGGAAAACCGAAGAAGCAGGTCCAAAACCTCATCCAGGCCGGACGCCGTCATCACCTCATGACCACGGCGGCGCAGCGAGCATGCGAGGCGTTCCAAAAACACCGCGTCGTCCTCGACCACCAGGATTCGTTTGGGTGGATGTTTGATCATCTTTTGTTTTCTAGCAGAGGCAGTTGCATCACCATTACAGTTTCGCTGCGGAGACCTGACTCCAGCCGCAATTCGCCACCGAGTTCGACGACAAAGGCCTTCACCAGATAGAGGCCGAGCCCTAGGCCGCCCGATTTCGATTTGGTGGTGACCATGGGTTCCCCGATGCGTTTCTCGTGTCCGGCGGGAAATCCAAGCCCCTGATCTGTCACCCGAAAAATGCAAGAGACCGCATCCATTTCCGCTTCGAGGATTACCTGAGTCCCGGCGGGAGCGGCTTCTACGGCATTTTTGATGAGGATCGCCAGACACTGGAACAACCGGCTGTGAGGAAACAGTGGACGCTTCACGGAAAGCCGCAGTTTCAGGTCCAACCGCTCGCGCACCGGTTCGGCCAGGTAGCCGGAAAGCAGGTCGCCGAGATTACCCCAATCGAGCGGGGTGAGGGTTTCCTCCAGCGTCCGGCCCGCCATCCCGAGTTTTTCGATGACCAGGCGGCAGCGCTCCACCTCCTGCCGGATCACGCGGGCGTCCGCCGCACAACCGCGGTCCGCACAGCACTCGCCGGCCATCGATTCAAGATCCTGGCTAACCACAGCGATGGTGCCCAGCGGTGTGGCCAGTTCGTGGGCAATACCAGCGGCAAGCGTCGCCACTTCCATCGTGCGCCGTGCCCGCTCGCCATCGGCCAGGGCAAGCGCCGTTAGTCGGCGTGACTCGCCCAGCCCGGCGGTCAGGCGGCTGACGAAGTAGGCGATGCCGCAACCCGTTAGAATCATCCCCACTACCATGCCCTGGAGGTGGATCGTCATATCATTGCAGCAGGTGCCGCCACGGCTGCTCACCAGCTCATGACCCGATTGAAACAACGACCAGAAACCGGCGGAGCAAAGCGCGACGGCCCCCCATGCCCCCCAAGGCGGCAGCAGGATGACCGCCATCGTCACATGCAGCAGATAGAACATCGTGAACGGATTGTGCGCTCCACCGGTGAAATAGAGCATGATCGTCAAAGTCACGATGTCAGCGGCCAGAACCAGCGGCATCCACCAACTCTCCCCGCCGCCCGCCCGTCTCCGGTGCCACACTAGCAGCGCGTTGCTCACGGCGGTGAATCCGATGCATGCTGCGAGCAACGGGACCGGGAGCAGGATGCCGAGAACCAAGGCGACCACCAGACAGGCCAGTGTCTGGCCGAGGACAGCGATCCAGCGCAGCCGGATCAACCAATGCAAGCCGAGCAGTTGTTCAGATGTTAGATCTTTGCTTGTGGTCATGGGGCGGCCCATAGAGACACGTCAGGCGGATTTTCCGAGAGCTATTTCCCGGTTTGCACGGGACCTGCGGCAATTTGACGCATTCCCGGATAGGGCGGAGGTCGATAGATTCCATCTGAAATGACTGCCACT
>JBBRCO010000102.1:0-14298 GCA_038204755.1 Verrucomicrobiales bacterium | reverse complement strand
GCGGGCGATGGCGACCCGCTGCTGCTCGCCGCCGGATAGCTGGGAGGGAAAGTGGTCCATCCGCGCGCTGAGGCCGACCATTTCCAGTGCCTCCTCGGGCGTCATCGGATCGCGGGAAATGCCGGTGATGAGGGCGACGTTTTCGCGGGCGGTGAGGCTGGGGATGAGATTGTAGAATTGGAAAACGAAGCCGACGCAGTTCCGGCGGAAGAGGGTGAGTGTGTTTTCCTCCGCGCCGTCGAGCGCCCAGCCTTTGTAGATCAGCTCGCCGGAGGTCGGCACGTCGAGGCCGCCGAGGATATTGAGCAAGGTGGATTTCCCGCTGCCGGACGCGCCAAGCAGGCAGACGAGCTCGCCGGCGTTCAGCTCGATATTTACACCGTGCAATGCCACCACGTCCAGCTCACCGGTGTGGTAAACCTTGCGGACGTCACGCGCTTCGAAGACGACACCCTTGGAGACCGGCGGTGGTGGGAAAGTTGCATTCATCGGGCTGGCGGAAAATAGCAGGAGAGCGGGCGATCACAACCCCCCAGTCCGTTCAGGTGCGGGGACGGGGCTGCGAAAGTCACGACATGGGCGCCGTGGAATTGACGGCCTCAATGCCGTGGCCGAGGCGGAGCGTCGCGGTGAAGGGGAGGGTTTCGATGACGACGGACATGCCAGCTTGGTCGATGGGGGCGGCGCTGCCATTTTGGATTTCCAGGGCGACGATGCGTTGGCCTGCGGGCATTGGCGGCACCAGGGTGAGCCCGCCGGGCGGGAGGCTTACGGAGTCGCCGATTTTCACGCGGATGGTGGTTTCGCGGGTGGCGTGGATGCTGAAATCGAGCGGGCCGAAGCGGGTGGGCAGGTTCTTCACTGAGAAGGCGCTATCTGCGGAAATCCATTTCCACGGCATGCCGGAGGCGAGGACGAGGGAGGCGGTGGCCTCGCGCTCGGAGGCGACCATGGAGGCTAGGGCGAGCAGGTATTCCGCGGCGATCCAGGTGTGCGGGATATCGCCGAGGTGGCCGGGTGAACGGGGATCGCGCCAGGTGATTTCCGGCCACTGGTTCCACCCGCAGGGGCGGCGGTCGGAGAGGAAAAATTCGAGCAGCTCGTTGGCAGCGTCGCGTTTTCCGAGACGGGCGAAGGCACCGATGATGCGGATCTCGTAGGCGGAGTAGTTTTTCCACTCCATCTGGCCGCGGTGCTTGCGGTGAAAGCTGTCGAGGTAGGTGGCGAGCATCGCGTGGAGCGGGCCATGTGGCAGGACGTCCGCGAAATCGAGCATGGCGATGGCGTTCGAGGTGGCGGTGGGATCGAAGTCCGCCCACTCGACGGAGCCGGGGATGTAGGCGAGTTTCTGATCGTCGATGACCTTGGCGAGGGAGCGGAGCAGGTCGGTTTGGAAAAGGTTGGCTTCGTTGCGCCAGCGTTGCGAGTCATCATCATTTCCTGCGGCCTCGGCGAGATCGGCGGCGGCTTGGAGACCGCGGACGCCCCAGAAATCATCCCAATACGAATGTACCGGGTGGGCGAGGTAGCCCTCGTGGCTGGCGGACTCCGGCAGTAGTCCGAAGAAAGCGGCGCGCTCTCCGGTGGTATCGTCCGGCATGCGTTGGGAGCGCAGGGTGATCAGGTAGTTCGCGGCGCGTTCGGCGTGCGGTAGCATTTTTTTCAGGAAATGACGGTTACCTCCATCGCGGAAAACCTCGCGGATGCCCCAGAGGAATTGGCCGTGGCTATCGTGCTCGACGAGCCAGTCGATGCCGTCCCGATCCACCACGCAGGGTACGAATCCGTCCTCGCGCTGGAAGGCGGCATACCAGGAGATGAATTCGCGCAGCGGAACGGGCAATCCGGCCTTGGCGAGGGCGGCGCCCATGATCACGCAGTCCCGGACCCATGATCGGGTGTAGCGGCGCGGTCCCGGCTGGATGGCTGGGCCGTCGCGGTTGATGAGGATGTGGCCGGCGGCGGTGCGGAAACAATCGAAGGCCGGGGCGGCGCAGGCGGGAACCTGCCAGCGGACGTTGCCGAGTTTCCGCCGCCAGCGGCCGAGGGCGTTGCTGCGTGCCTTGCCGTCACTCGGGGATGACATTCCAAAATAGGGCATCGAAATCGTGATCACCACGGACTTTTCTCCTGCGGGCAAGTCCCACGCCATCACTGCCGATCCAAGACCGCTGGTGTCGTTGATGGATTCCCGTGTCGGGATTTTCCCATCTGCTAGAAATCCCATCATGCCGCCTTCTTCGAACAGGGCGACGCCGGAAATGCTGTTTTCCGGCAGGACGATGATTTTGCGATCGTTCACGAGGAGGCGTCCCTCCTCTAAGGAAATCCGGTGGATCGGGCTGCGTCCGCCGAGATTGCGGAAGGCCTGCCACGGTGGATTCACTTGGAATGGCCGCAGGGCGACGACGAGGCGCATGCCATCATGGGGCCCGGTGGCTTTCAGGCGGTAGGTGGTGTGCAGGGTGAGTTGGTCGCTCGTGCCATCCACCCAGGGCAGGATTTCCAAGCGGAGGCCGGTTTTTTTCCACGTCACTCCGGGCATCGGCGCGCCGCCTTTTTCCAAAGAGGGGGTGGTTTTGACGTCAGCCCAGGTGATGAGGCCTGAGTTCGTGAGGATGAAGGGTTCCAACGAGAAACCGCCCTCGTCCACCTCCACCATGCCTTCCTCATTGATGAGCGCGCGGCGTTTCCCCTCGGGGCTGCCGACGGGTGTCCAGTAAGACTGCTCGCGGTGCCAGTAGCGCGGATAATGGCCGCGCGGATAGTCCGCGGCGACCGAGTGGATGAACTCGTTGGGCGTGCTGGAGAATGCGTCCGGCCGCAGAAAAACCTCTGCCAAAGCGGCGCAGGCGGGACTGTCGAAAGTGATGCGCAGATGGCGGGCCTCGGCTCCATGGGCGGAAATGTGGCTCTGCGGGCCGAGCGCGCAGGTGGCGGTGTAGAGGTTTGTCCACGTTTCCGCATCGCTGGAAACCTCGACGGTGTAGGCCCGCGGCGGCAGGGCGGCGGGCCACTGGATGACCAAGCCGCCGAAACGCAGGCTGCGCCCGAAATCAAGCGCCCACCACGGTTGAGAGTCGTCCGGTGCTGCGCGCCATTGGGCTTTCACATTGCCGAACGCCGCTTCCGGCGGATGGCCGGTGAGGAAACTGGACGCACGGATGGCCAGCGGCGCACGCAAGGTCTGGTCTTCCAGTGTGGCGTTGGAAATTTCGAGGACTCCTTTGCCACCCGGACCGGCGGCGATGACGATTTCCACCGCCTCCACCTCCGAGGGTGCGCCACCACCGGCAGGGCCCCAGGCGAAGGGAAACTCCCGCTCATGAAAATGATAGGCCGTCCATTCCGCCGGCAGTCGGACGTCCTGGCGCAAGTGACGCCAGACATTCGCCCCGCCCGGCGAGGCGACCTTGAATTCGAAATGGTTAGGCGGTCCCTCGCCACGGATCGAAAAGCCGATTTCAAAAGTGTCCGGCAGCTTCATTGTGATGACATGGCGCATTACGACAAAGCCGCCACCGCCGTGGAAATCGTACTCGAAGCGCACTCCGGGTTTTCCTTCGGGCGTGCTGACGACGGAGATTTTTCCTTCCGCTTGGCCGGAGGCGAACACCTGCCAGGTGTCGGGATCTTCAAAGAGTGTGGCAAAAATGGCTTCGGGCATCGGATTCGTCAGGACGGAGGTGTCTGTATCAGATTCGGCGGCGGGCTGGCGAAGTCTTTCCCGGGATGGGCGGAAATTTGAGAAATTTGGAGGGCGGCTTCACTCCTTCATGGTTCTGGGGTGGACCTTGCCCTTGCCCTGCGGACCGGAGGGATGACATTTTGAATCACTGCGAAAGCATTTTCATCTTTTGATCAAAAAACTCCCGCGCGCCAGTTGAAGACACCTTCTTCCGCCGGAAGTTATCTCCCTAGCAACTCCTCCGCCACTGCCCGGATCGCCTCGTCGGTGGCAAAGGCTCCGGCGCTGAGGGCGAGTCTTGGGCAAATGCGCAGCGCCGGATCGAGATCCTCAGGTTTCGCCACGATCGCCGCCTGTTTCCCCCGGCGCAGCGCGGTTTCCACCAGCGCCTCACAGGACGCCTCTCCGGGTTCTCCGACGATGACGGCGTGGTCGCAATCCACAAGCAGCCGCTCCAAAGCCGTCTCGCGTGCCGTCATCGCCGGGGAAATCGTTTCCAGAAAAGTCACCCGCGCATCCGGGTAGCGGTGCCGGAGCTGCTGGACCAGCCATGAGACTTTTTTGGGCGAGAGGTTCGTCTGGCACACCACACCGAATGCTGGAGAAAAAACCAACCGTGCGGTATCCGTCGTGTCCTCGATAATTTTTGTAGCCGCGCTATCACCGGCGATGGCGCGGCTTTCCAGATCGTCATGACGGCCGATGACCACCGCCTGCGCTCCCTCCATTCTTAAAAGCCCGAGCGCCACCTGCGCCCGCCGGACCTGCGGTGAACTCAGATCCTCCAGCCGATGCCCGCTTCTCTCCCAGTCCCGCCGGTTTTTTGGAGAAACGCCGCAGTAGGGGACAACGATCCGGCTGAACCGGAAAAAGTCCGCTTCACCCACATTCTCAACGACTCCCAGCGCCGCCAGTCGCGCACTCACCCCAGCGTCCGGCATGAACTGCCCGGCCACGGCGGTTTTCTGGGTTTTTACGAGTTCCGTGATCCTCGCGAGCCCGGCTCTCGCGTCCTCGTCCATGCCGAGGGTTCTGGAGATCCGTAAATCCGTCCGGGTGGACGACGGTGGCATGAAGCGCTGGTTGGCGATGTCATTCAAAACTTTGTCTCGCAAAGTTTGTGGGCGTGAACATGGGTGAAATCGTTGCATGGCGGCATACTTTGTAGCACAAAGTGAATTCCGGGCAAGCGGATTATTTGCCGAGGCCGAGAATTTGTTCCAGCACGCCAAGGTAGGCCATGAAAGCGGTCCGGCCGGATAGGGTGAGCGTGTAGAGCGTCTGCGGCCGGCCGTCGCCGGTGAGTTTTTCCCCGCTGATGAACTCGGCTTTTTCCAAAGTCCGCAGGTGGGTGATTAGATTCCCATCGGACATGTCCAACTGGGTCTTGAGGTCCTGAAATGCCCACGAATCAGCCCGCGAGGCGAGCAGCGTCATGATGGAGAGCCGCCCTTTTTCGTGAATGGTTCGATCCAGTTGGGAAAAATCAATCATGCCATTGCCTGCTCACGCCGCCCGGTGGTGACGATCAATCCGCCATAGATCAAGTGAAACCCTCCGAACGCGATGGCCATCAGCCGCGAGCTGTTCAGATACATCATCCATTGACGGTCGAGGTGCACGACGTCGGTTACCGTGGCCAAGCTACAAACGCCGAACGCCACAAAAGCCCAGCCGAGCCAGACCATCGACTTCGGTGCAAACTCGCGGATCGCCAGCAGCGCGAGTCCATAGTGGACGATCCACATGCACGCCGCAGCCACGTCATTTCCCGCACGGACAAAAAGCAGCGCCATGAATCCACCGGAAATCAGCGACGGCATCGCGCCCCGCAGTGCCAACCGCAGGCCAGAACCCCAGAATGGCTGCCGGTTCACCGCCTTCATCCGCCACGATTGAAACGCGTAAAAACACAGCACCACCGCCAGCCCGCCCAACCACCACGCCGCCCACGGCCAGCCATGCCGTCTTTCCGAAAACCACGCGACCGCCATCGACACCGCGCCGCCGATCAACGCCGTCTCCCCGGACAAGGCCCGGAAAATCGTCGCCCGCTCCATCATCGAACGGATCACTCTCAATTGTTCAGCCGCTTCCTCCTGCGTCGTCATGCCTTGCTTTGCCATACAAAGCCGATGGGTGGCAAGAGGGAAACCGGGAGCTCCTGTTTGCCAAAACGTAACTCATTGGGTATTCATTTTGCTCATGAAAGTCGTATCGGTTAGAAAAATGAAAGCAAACTGGGCGGAAATCGAACGACAAGTGGCTCAGGGTGAGACGTTTGAAGTCCTGAACCGTGGCAAGCCCTCGGTCCGGATCATCCCCGCTGTGCCGCGCAAGGTTTTGAAACGGGATGATCACTTGGTCACCGCGCCGCCCTCAAGCGGGATGACCGGGGTGGAAACCGTCAATTTGGATCGAGGAGGACGCTGGTGATTTATCTCGATACCAGCGCTTGGGTAAAACTCCACCTGCTAGAGCCGGATTCCAACGAGGTTCAGGAAATGATTTCCTCTCAGGCCGATCCGCTGCCGATCTGGGAACTGCAGGAAATGGAGCTAACCAACGCGCTGCGGCTCAAGGTGTTCTGGGGTGGGATTTCGGAGGCCGACTCGGACCGCCAACTGGCACTGTTCGAACAACGGAAACAAAAAGGCCATTGCTATTCTCCCACATTTCCGCGCAACAGCACTATTTCATTCATGGTCCATGCACGCTTGCTACCGCCGATATGTTGTTTGGTGACTCTGATTTCAAAGCCATTGATCTTTCCCAGTGGTTTCTCAAACATGTAGGTCCCCTCGCATTTCTGGGCAGGGCCAAGCTGGTTCGTCTCTCCGACTTTTTTGTCAGACTTGCCATCGTCGTTCGTATCCGTCCAGAATTCCATAACTTCCGGGTAGTAGTTGTGAAATTTGTCCGAAGTGCCGGTGACAATACCGCTGGGTCCGGAGACAGCCTGCGGGAATTTGAGCGATATCGAGGTCACGGTGTTCTCATCCGGGCCGCTGCCGCCCGCGCCTACCATCCAAGTGCCCAGATCGCCGTCAAACAACATCGCGGGTCCCCCGTTGGGGTCGGTTGCGAATGAGGCCTCTATCTTCGTTCCTTCAGGCAGCTTGAGCTTCCCGGTTTCAAATTTGCTGTCCTTGAGTCCGACATACAAGGGGACGATGTAATTGCCCGATTTGGCGGATCCACGGCGGGGAAAAGCGCTGTTTTCAAACTTTTTGCTGAAGCCGTCGCGGGTTTCCCAAATACCATAATGATGAGTTCTCGACATGAAATTGGTTCCAATGTAACTGACCGAGGAATCTTCGTTGATGACGTCAGGATTTTGTCTCTCTGTCTTACCGCCGAAATTCACGTAGCCGCCCAAAACTTCCAGGGTGCCACCGTTCGCGGCGTGGAAGGCGGTGTTCTGCGCTTCTGTTTTAAAGCCCAATACCCACATGGTTCCGCCATTCACATAAAAGTTAGGAGTCGGTTTATCGCTCCAGTTTTCCTCATTGACGCTGCGGCAGAACAAGGTTGCGTTAGGCGGACAGAAAAGTGGCGACTCGCTGCCCGCAAAGCGGCAGATGCTTTGGAAATGAAGAGTGACTTTTTTATCAGTTACCACCTTGCAACTCATGGTTCCGCTACGCCCGTTGAGGTTGCGTTGGGCGGTGATTCTAAACATGGGCCTGTCACCTGGATTCTCGATCCAAAGCGGGACCGTAGAGGCTTCGTTGATGTCAAATCCGCCGTAGAGCTTGTGATCCATGGCCATGAAATCGATCTGGCGCACGCTGGCAGGAATCTTGAACGGAGGATCCTCCCGGCTCAGAACCATTTTCTTTGGAAAGCAGATTGCGGGTTTGCCGGAGTTAAGGGCTGCTTGGATTTTTTCGTAGTCCGAGCCTTGGAAGTCACCGGGTGTCGCCCATTTGGCAGGATTGTCTTCCCAGGGAACCAAGGTTGCGTCTTCGATAGGCAAATTCAGGGTCTCGGGTTTGATTTTTGGATCAAAGCAGAATGCTGGTTTTGACGACCACTCCTTCACAAGACCCTTCGCTGCTGAAGTTCCCTCCACCATAATGCTGTCAGCATAGCCGCCGATCGTCACGTTGCGCACAAAGAGGTGCGAATAAGCGGAATCCTTGAATTTGATCGCGGATGTGCCGGCAGCACCACCCGACAAGTCCGAATCAATAATCACGCACTGGCATCCCGCGCCGCCCACCTTGAATGCCGGGACGGAGTTGGTGGACTTGATCTTCCGGAAGCACGGCGTGGATCTATCGACCATGATTCCCGCGATTTTCTGACTGGAGAGCGAGACATGTTCCACCGTGGGGTTGGTCTCGGCGGGTTGTTGGGTCTTGATTCCGTAATCGAAACCTTCAACCGTGATGTCGCAGAAATGCCCCTGCACGCACCATTCCCGGAAATAGAGGCCCACACTCCCCGCGCCATCGCCCGAGCGGATCGTTAGATTGTCGATCGCGGTGGCATTCGCCCCGCGCCAGGTGACGCCTACGGCACCGGGGTTTCCCTTGCCGGTGTCGATGGTGAGATTGCGCAGCAGGTGGCCCCACATCATGCCGCCGTTGCCTTTGTTGCTGGGGTTGCCGTTGATTACGGCCTTGTCGGTTCCTGCTGCAAAAGCCGGCAGATTATCCTTGAGCTTGATGATCGTCTCCGCCCGATCCTCGCCAATCAGGCGGTAGTTGTAATCCTCTGAAACCGTCAGTCGTGTCTTCCTTGCGAGCGTGTCGGAAACCAAGTAAGTGCCGTTAGGAACATACACAAAATTTCCCGGTAGCTTCTTCTCGTTCATGTCCTGGATCGTTTCGAAAACCGCGACAAAGGCCTGGGTGTCATCGGTGACTCCATCTCCTTTTGCGTTATACGGCGGCTTGGTGATGTTGATTACGGGTCCTCCGTTTTCGACAAACGCCGCAGGAGGATAGACGATGTGCATTCGGATATTTCTGTCCTGCGCGGATGCCATTTCCATAGAGAGCCCTAATAGCAGAAGATGAAGAATCCGACGAGGAGCAGCCTGTGGGAGTCTGTGGCGAAAACAAACGGGTTTCTCGACAATAAAGTGTGCAAAAGACATACCGGGCACCATTCTCGGGACTTGAGGTGAAACCAAGGATATTTTGCGGATCTACGACTTTCGGGGGAGAAACAGGAAGGGATTTTGGGATGGATCCCATGGGAGAGTCGGCTCACCTGACATTCAGCGCCTTGCGGATGGCCCGCAGCATTTCCACCGCGTGCGTGCCATCGCCGTGTACGCAGATTGTTTCTATCAGGCCATCTCGGGCGAGGTCCAGTGCCTGTGCCACGGCTACAGCGATGTCGGTGATGACGGCGCCGGGTTCGGTTCTGGGTAAGAGGGTTCCATCGGAGCGGTAGCGGCGGTCGGCGAAACCTTCGGCCGTCACGGACAGGCTCGCTGCCCTGCCGGCGGCGGCAAGCATACCTGATGGAGGAGCATAGAGGATGAGGTCCGGCGAAATTTTTTTAACACCTGCCACGACTGCGGCAGCGAGATCGGGATTTCTATCTGCCTGATGGTAAAGCGCGCCGTGGGGTTTCACATGATGGAGCCGGTCGCCCGTGAGTCCGGCGACTTTCCCGACCTGCCGCGCAACCAGATCCGTCACCGCTGCCAGCGGCAGATCCATCTCGCGGCGGCCGAAATATTCGCGATCTTCATATCCGGGATGCGCACCGATGGCGATGCCGGAGGCAAGCGCGATATCGATGGTGTGCCGCATGATTTCATCGCTCCCCGCGTGGCCGCCGCACGCAATGTTGCATGACGTCACGAGGGTGAGAAGTGCGGCGTCCTCGCTGCCGCCTTCTCCCAGATCAGCGTTCAAATCGATGCTTCTCATGGACGTCATTTTAGAAGCTCCAGCCCGGTTCGCAACAGGGCAAAGTCCCGCTCTTCGCGGTGTTTTAGTTCGCGCGCCTGGGCCAAGGTCACTTCGCGGAATTTTACCCAAGTCCCCGGCCACGCGCGTGCGAGCTTCGGCAGATCGACGGAAATGACGTGCGCGATCTGTGGGTAGCCGCCGATGGTCTGGCGCTCGGCCATCAGCACGATCGGCTGGCCGTCCGGCGGCACTTGCACCGAACCGCAGGCGACGGGCTGGGAGACCATTTCGCGCGGGGTGGTGAGTTCGAGTTTTCTGCCGGATAGGCGCGAGCCCATGCGATCGGACTTCGGTGTTAGCTGATAGAGCATGCTGCGGAAACGCTGTTTCGCCCCGGCGGAAAACCATTCGTCCTGCACACCGGGAATGAAGCGCAGTTCTATCTGTGAATCGCGGCCGGTCCGTCCGACGTGCCAGCCGTCGCCGCGCGGCGCGGGTTTTGCTTCGCCGGAATGCAAGCTGTCGCCAGCGTGCAGGGCGCGGCCGGAAAATCCGCCGAAGCCGGCGCGCAGGTCGGTGGAGGCGCTGCCTAACACGTTGGGAACCACGAATCCACCGGACACCGCGAGACAGGCGCGCACGCCGCATTCCAGTTTGGAGAAATCCACCACTTCGCCGGCGGTCACTTGTTTCGGGCGTCCGGTGCCGTCGAAGAATGCGACCACGGCATCGGCATGGAACTTGAGAACCGGCCCGCTGAAGCAAATTTCCAAACAGGCCGCTCCCTCGTCGTTTCCGACCAGCAGATTCGCCATGCGCAGCGCGAAGCGATCCGCAGCACCGCCGGGGGAGACGCCGGAAGTTTGATGGCCCGGCCGGCCCAGGTCCTGCACGGTGGTAAGCCCGCCGGGATGGATGACTTCGATCAACCCGTCTGATAGAGTTGCGACAGATTCAAGGAGGCGAACCGAAGGTGCAGACGTGGTTGCGGCGCCGCCCCGCAACACTTCGCTTTTGATGGTGGAACTTCGGAATGACGAGGCGAATGATTCCGGCTCATCCGGTACAAAAGCTTTTAGCACGGATGTAACAGACGGGAAACGTTGCGGCAAGACGCCGCAATCACGTTGAGCGGATAGCACCTGCACAAAGCGCACCCGGTCGCCGGGGCGCAGCAGGGCGGGCGGCGAGAAGGACGGATCAAATAACGTGGACCCCGTGCGCCCGAGCACATGCCAACCGCCAGGCGAAGCGAACGGATAGATCCCCGCCTGGCCTCCGGCGATGGCGACTGATCCTGCGGGCACGGCCAGCCTCGGAGTTTTCCGGCGCGGCACGTTCAGCCGCTCCGGCAGACCGGATAGATAGGGGAAACCCGGCGAAAACCCGACCGCTGCCACCGTGTATTCCGCGCCGCTGTGGAGGGCGATCACCTCGTCCATGGAGAGGCCCACCTGCGCCGCTATTTCTACCAGATCAGGGCCGTCATAACAGACGGGGATCTCGAAATTACCACCCGCGTTCGTTTCTGCATCGGCGTCGTCGGCCAGCGCGGATTCGATCCACTCCCTGATGTCCGCGCCCTCGAAATGCACGGCCACCGAGGCGAACGACGACACCACATCGAGCACTCCCGCCGGGCGGTTTTTCCCCAAAGCCGCCACCAGCCGGATCACACGGTCGGGCGGAGTTCTGTCAGGAAACTCCACGAGCCATGCGGAATCGCCGAGCGGCTTCAATGTCATGCCCGCAGCCTTGCCAATCGGCCGGATGGCGGCAAGATGGAAGCTGTGCCGTGAAAACCTTTCCCGCCATCTGCGTGCTCCGCCTGGCTCCGCTGGCATCCTGCGAGGAGAAAAAAACCGACGCGCCGCCCATGAGTGAAAAGACGCTGCGCCCCGGCAAGGAACGCGCCGCAGCCGCTGCGGCGACCGTGCGGCCGACGCTCGAACGCAACTTGTCCGCCGTCGGATTGAATTTCGGTGATCCGGTTTTCATTCGCATTTTCAAGGATGAGCAGGGGCTGGAACTGTTTGTGTAAAACAAGGCGGCGGGAAAACTCGATCTCTTCCGGAGCTACCCGCGGGGCACGGACCTCATTTAACAGGCGCTCGATATGGGCCTCGTCAACACCGTCCTCCCGCTCGCCGATCTGGAGGCGGAAACCCTTCAGTGGTGCCGCGAGATGCTCGCCCATTCGCCGCTCGCCCTACGCTGTTTGAAACCCGCGCTGAACGCCGATTGCGACGGCCAGATGGGTCTGCTCGATCTCGCAGGCAATGCCACCCTGCTCTATTACATGAGCGAGGAAGGCCGCGGGGGGAAACAAGCCTTCCTTAAAAAGCGGAAGCCGGATTTCTCGAAATTTCCGCGGGTGCCGTGACTTAACTCAAGGTGTGATTCATTTCGCGAGATTTCCGATACGATGAAATCTCCTCCCGAACGTGTCCCGGCTCTCCCAGCCGGATGCATCTTCCAAGATCCGACTGAGACAGTCGGACCACGTCGCCTTCAGAGAACTCCTTGCGAAATGAATTTCGCGGTCTGTTCGGGCTACTCCAGCAGGTCCTGATAGGCCGGGTGGCGTTGGATGTATGAGACCGCGTAGCCGCAGACCGGGCGGACCTTCCATCCGCGTTCTCGCGCCAAGTCCAGAACCTCCGCCATCAGGCAACCCGCCGCCCCGCGTCCCCGCAAAGCCGGGTCCGCCTCCACATGCGGCAGGATCAAGACGCCATCGGCCATTTGATAGTTTGCAAAAGCCAGCTTGCCCTCCTCGGTCCATTCGAAGCGGTTGAGGGCGGCGTTGTCGGATAGAGCGGCCATGGTGACGATCGTTCGACTCAGCGGTCCGCGCACATCTTTTTGACATCCACGTGAATCCATCCACCGCCCTCGTCGAAGAACACGAAGAATTTCCCGTCAGCGGTATAGTCGCCCAGTTGGCGGGATATTGCTTCACGGGTGAATTCCGGGTCAGGAAATTTCGCAGTCGAGACCAACAATGTTCCGCCTTGGGAGGAAACAAGCATTTCGCTTCCGTCGGGCGAGAATCTGACATTACTTTCATAGGAATACATGTTGACGGGAGGTGTGGAAACGTCATGCACGCGCATCAATTTTCCTTCGTCCGCTTCGAAAAGCCGGACGGTTTGATTGGTATAGAAGGCCACCCATTCGCCATGAGGGCCACCGGATCTCACCCGGGGTGCCTCGTCCTCGCCATCGGGTTCAAGTTCCACCGGTTCGGCCACATCCTGCCCGGTTTTGATGGAAAATGCCTTGTCCGGATGTTCGCTGGGACGGGTCACGAATAACAGATCGCCAGACTCTGCTAGACAGTCGGTGGTCGTGCTGCTGGTGCGCTTCATCGTTCCCGGCAAATTCACCTGACGGGATTTTCTGCCGGTCTTGACATCATACCAGACCACGGCGGACGAAACTTCTGATTGGTGATCTTCAAGTGCCTGAAGGGTGATCAATTGCTGGCCGTCGCGGCTGAAAGCCGAGTCGTAAATTCCCTTCCCTTTGTCGAGTTCCCACATCGGGATTCCGTCCCGGAAATTGAAGCACTCGTAAACCTCCCGCCCGATTCGCTTTTCCGTGTTCGGCTCCCTTCGTTTGCAGAATAGAAAATGTCCATCCGGCGAGAGGCACCAGTCATCTGGCAGGTCGATGAATTCCAGGGTTTCCATCTTCCCGGACTTCGAGTCCGCCGCCATCATGCACAAGCCCGCAGACGTTTCCAGGAGCCATTGGTTGCCATCTGCGATCCGCTGGACCCGGCTTCTCACAGGAAAGGGTGTTCCCAGCTTGGGATTGCCCTGGACTCGGATCAACGCATCAGCCGTTTCTGAATAGGGATCGTAGCGCTTCAGCGGGCCTAGCGACTCAGCGCTGGCCTGAAAGACGCTCATTCCCATGGCGATGGCCAGCGATCCAATTGATATGAGCGTCGATCCTTTCACGGGAGTGACGCTATGACAGGATTCATTTTTGGAACAGCCAAATTGCCGGTCCTGATCTCAGGTTCGACCATTCTCCTCTTCCCATGCGCAGCGTCGGATTTGCGCTCGACGTCTCTGGGGAAAGTTCCGAATGATACTAACTTAACGGGCTTTTGGGATGGTGGAGAGAGGCTTGCGCCGACGCACTCCGGGGACGTTTTCGAGGATGAGCGTCTGGGTGATTTCGCGCATTTCTCTCACGATTCCCTCAAGACGTTTGTGATTCCCGATGGCTTGAAGCATCTGGCTGGCCTGCTCTTCTGATAGAGCGACACAGGCGGTCTTGCCTTGCACCTTGAAGGTCCAGCGCCACGAACCCGGCGGCTGAAACGCGACACTTCCCTGACTGACCGGGCCGATGCCGGCGAGTTGCTTTTGCAAGGTGGCGTAGCGGCGCGAAAGGCGGGAGTTCATGACGCCGAAAGGTGCCGGATTTCTTCGCTTTTGAACAGACATTCCTTGCTTTGTCGCGTAGGTAGTGATGCCTATTTGCATGCATCACAGCACCCGATTTTTCCAAGGATTCTCCTGCATTCTCTTCGGCCGTCCCGCACTCTCCGGGCTTCAGCGAAAACTCCGCGATGTCGACGCCTTCGGCAACATCACCGCTGAAACCGATGGCATCCACACCCAGTCATGGACTTACAACGGCTTCAAACAGAAAACCAGCGCGACCGACACCCTCGGCCATCGCACCTTGTATTATTACGGCGACGGCGGCGTTTCC